>JBHHYR010000211.1:0-6898 GCA_046757585.1 Binatia bacterium
CCAACGCCAGCGCGGCGAACGGTATGACGGTGTCGCCGAACCGCCGCCACGGCAGTCGCAGCGCGCCACACACCAGCGGCAGCGCCACCGCCAACAGGAGCATGCCGCCCGGAATGCGAAAGCCGTGGAGCCAACCTCGCAACTCCACTGGCACGTAGTCGTCAAACGGGAAGCAGTGCGCTTCCGCCAGGTACAGCAGCTTGGAGCCAAGCAGAATGCTGCCCGCCAGCACGGCCAGGGCAACAGCCGAACGGCTCGCCGGGAAGCCCGCGCGCACGGCGACGAGTGTGCCCACGCCGACGCCCGTGAACGCCGCACAACCCCACATCACGAAGTACAGTGGAATCGAGTCGAAGAGCCACGGGTGCATGCGATTCCTTCCTTCTACCGCGTCTTCTACGACACCGCCGCGGTTGAAGTCTGTATCCGCGGATACAAAAAGTGCACTTTTTCGGGGCGGCAATGCCCCAGGCCGCACGCCGCGGCCGGCGGAGCGCAGGATGTGCAGGCTAGCGTAGCAACCCGCTGCTCCGTTGGTGTTCATGGCCGCTGCGGTCATTCCCTGTCGATGCACCACCGGCCTCACACGTGTGGTTCACTGCGTGGAGTTGTGGGCCCGCACCGTGAGGCGACGGTCCCTCAGTAGGAGGCGGCCTTCGCGGCAGAGCTTGCCCAGCGCTCGCGGAGCAAGGGTTGATCGAAGAGCGCCGCGGGCAGGTGCGCAGACGTGGGCGTCACTTCATCGCTGCCACGGGCGAGGAGCGCCACGCGCTGGCGCTGGAGTACGCTGGGATCTTCTATAAGGGCCTCATTAACAAACTCCTGCTTGCTGATGGGCGGACCTACGTCCGCAACCACTATCTGGACATTCCTGAGGAACGGATTCTGGAGTTTCAGCGTGCACTCGATACGGCACTGCGAGGACTGGTCGATCGCTTTGCGACACGCCCATCGCGTGGGACACGGTTCCTCAAGGTGCTGGTCACGTCGGCACCCTTCGACGAGGGAACCTGATGCAACACCCAAGCTGGCGCTCGGACTGCCGGGCGCGGAAGATCAATGTGAGGCGTGCATTCCTACCGCTGTGTGCGCTCGCCGTGCTCAGCCTGGTTGGTTGCGCGGGTGGATCCAGCGGCTTCGATCTCCGGCCCGCACAGCGAGCGGAGCAAGCCCTGATCGAAGAGGTGACGGCGAGCGGGCAGTGCGCCGACTTCGAGGGGATGCTGATCTGCGGAGCCGCTTTACCGTTGTCGGGACCTCCGGGGGGGACCTTTGCCCACGCAACCGGTGCTTTCCGATCCCGTGGTCATTTTTCCGCCCCGTGGTGAGGCTCTCGAGTGCCGCGGTGCTGCTGTGACTGGATGCTCAGCGGCGATTCTGGTGACGGGCGGCCTGTTACCCGGTTCGAGCGGGATGCTGGAAGGCGGCAGTACGGTGCAGGTGGCAGTTGGGCCGGTCGACCCGCCGGCGGGGTGGGTAGCCGGGGAAGCGGAGGTTTACGCGGCCGGCGACGAGCCAGCGCGCGCCCAGCTCCAGGTAGCACTACCCCCGGACGGGCCGGTGCCGCTGGTGACGGGTACGCCGGTGCGCATCGCCGTGCTCATCTTCCTCCCGGATACGGTAGCACCGTCCCCCGTTGACGAGGCGCGTTTGCTGTCCGACTTCGGTGCGGATGTCACCGTGGTCACCAGCGATCTCGTGCTCGAGAGGGTGTCCGACGAGGCGTTCAATCCGCCGATGCCCGTCTCGCGCTGACCCGCGGCCGAGAAACCGGGCCCACTTTCCCTATCTTTTCGACGAGCGCCGGTGCCCGAGTGCCCGTTGTGTCGTCTGCTCCGTGGCCGCACGCTCGGCGGCGGCTTTGAATTCGAGCACCGACTGCTTCAGGGCTTGGCGTTCCATGACCGTACGGATCGGCCCCGGGACCCAGAAGCCGATCGAGACGGCCTGCCGGCAGGTCGCTCGGGTCAACTTCGGGCCCACCTTCTCGAACAGGTAGCTGCCCTCGATGGACTCCAGATCCCCGCCGACAGACCTCCAAGTCAAACGCGTGGGCTTGGCGTACTCGTACTCCAAGACATAGCGAATGCTTTTCAGCTTCATGTCGACGCGATACTCGACCTGCTTCGCCAGTCCGTTGGGGTACCGATCGAGCACCTTCGTCCGTTCGACCGCCGAAAACCAGCTCGGGTAGCGCTCGAAGTCGGTCACCGTGACGAAGCACTGTCGCACCGAAGCGTCCACGTCGGTGGTGAACTCTTGTGCCCTTGCGGGGCTCATGTGGTGCGCCTTATCTCAGGCGCGGCCAGGAAGCAAAACCCCGGCGGCGAGGGCGATCATCCCCGCGTGGCGAGACCTACGGATGCCAGGGGCGGATCGCTCGTTCCCAAGGGTCGCGCGGTGTGGGGCGCAGCGCAGCGGATGGCGGGGGGACGGATGCGGGCCGCCTCACATTGGGGGCACTGTTGTTCATGAGCAGCAGGACCGTGTGCGAGCCGCGGTTGACCACCGCGAGGTCGACACGCTGGTCTTCGTTGAAGTCGCCTGCGGTCACTGCGGTCGGCTGCCGGCCGACGGGGAAACTGACCGGCTCGGCGAACACGTTGTGGCCCATGCCTGGCAGAACGGAGATCGAGTCCTCACTTTCGCTGGCGACCACGAGGTCAAGCCACCCATCGCGGTCGAAATCGACCGACACGAGCGGGTGGATCTTCGTCCCCATATCTCCCACCACCGCCGCCGCGAGGCCACCCTCTTGTCCGTTCAGGATCGACACACGCTCGCCGAGCGTGCTTCCCACGATCAGATCAGTGCGGTGGTCGTTGTCCATGTCGCCAGTCATCAGAAACGTGGGACGCGGGATCACTGGGAAGTTGGTCACGCGAGGGAAGCGGCCCCGGCCGTCGCCAAAGAGGATGGAGACGCTTTCCGAAATGGTGTTGGCGACCGCAAGGTCAGCGCGGCCGTCGTGATCGAAGTCTGCGCTCACCACCGCGCTGGGGCCGATGCCGACCGCGACGAGCAAGGGAGACGCGAAGGTGCCGCGGCCGTCACCAGCGAGGACGGCGACATCATCCGAGGCGAAATCGGCGACCGCCAGGTCGGGATGGCCATCGCGGTCAAAGTCGCCAACGGTGAGGGCACGAGGCTCGCGTCCCACACGTCTCACCGTGCGCCGGGTAAAATGCGCCCGTCCGTCTCCGAGCAGCACGTGCACCGTGTTGCCGCCATGGTCGACGACGGCCAGATCGGTGTGCAGATCACCGTTGAAATCAGCGACGGCCGCCGCGATCGGGTCGGCGCCGGCGACGAGGATCGGGGGGCCGGCGAAGTTCCCAGCGCCGTCGCCGCGGAGCAGCGTGACCGCACCACTGCGCTGCCCGAGGGCTGCGAGATCGAGCACCCCGTCACCTGTGAGATCCTGCGCGACCAGACTCCGCGCCCCCGCGGCGACGCTGAAGGCGCGCCCCTGTTGAAACGCACCGGTGCCGTCTCCTTGCCAGATCGTGGCACTGCAGCGCAGGCCGTCGAGAACCGCGACATCAGGATGCCCGTCGCCATCGAAATCCCCGGCGGCGATGGCACGCAAATCGGCATTGTGTTCCAGTCGTTGTGCTCCCCGAAAGCTGCCCTTGCCGTTCCCTGCCAAGAGCGCGAGACCGACCTCGTCAACGACGGCCAGGTCCAGTGTGCCGTTGCCGTCGAAATCCCGTGCCACGACGCCGCGCGGCTGCGCCGTCGTGACGGACACACCCGCCGGTCTGAAATTGCCGCCGCTGTCTCCTGCGACGACGGCGATCGCCGCGCCACCGGTGTCGGGGAGGGCAAGGTCGATCCGGCCGTCGCCGGTAAAGTCGCCACTGGCGATGAGCCGTACCGGAAAGCCGGGCTTGACTTCGGAGCTGGGTGTGAACCCACCGCGGCCATCGCCCAGGAGCACGGAGACGCCTGCCGCGTGGCCCACCAGCAGATCCGCGTGCTGGTCGTTGTTCATGTCTGCCGTCTGCACCACGGCCGGGCGTGGTCCGGTCTGGAAACGTCTCGGGGCTCCGAATCCCCCGGCCCCGTCGCCGCGACGAACACGCACCTCCGGCACCAAGGGGCTCGCGTAGGCAATGTCCAGGTGCCCGTCGCCGTCAAAATCGGCGCCCGCGATCGTGCGAGGGCTCGACGCCGTGCGTACCGCCAGCGGCGTGGAAAATAGTCCGTGCGCCACCCCGAAAAGAATGGCGAGGCCGCCGCTGTCTGCCACCACCAGGTCCATGTCGCGATCTTGGTTGACGAAACCCGCGACGAACGCCCTTGGGGGCGAACCCGTCGGGAAATCAGCCCGCGCCAGGAACGAGACGTGGGCGGTAGCGGAACGCGCCACCAGGGCCGTGAAGAGCACGCCGTAAAACGCACCACGCCGCAACGCAGTTCTCATCGCACTTGCCAGATATCAGATCACGTAGCGTCTGTCTGCGTTGCCGAAGTAATGCAACAAGCTAGGCGGTTCCACCGCAGGTAAACACGTCGCGTGCTTCTACTGTGGGTCGGCCAGATCGGGACGGAACTGCGGGTGTGCCGTGAGCCAGTTGACGGCACCCCGGATCGACTCTTCGTTCTTTTTGTTGATGAAGCGGTAGATGGCCCCCTCGAAGATCCGGAGCAGCGGCGTGGTCATGTGGAACGATTCCCGGAACCGGATGCGCGTCCGATTCGGCCCGAGGGGCTCGAGGGTCATCGACCCGCTGAGGCCGGTACGGAGCATCAGGTAATCGTACCCGCGGTTGGGTTTGACGTTGGTCACCAGTTCGAAGGATTCACCGCGGCGCCCGAAAGGCAAAGGGTAGATCACTTTGCGCAGCAAGCCGTTGCCGTCCTGGTCTCCGGGGTAGACGATTTCGACGTCGAGTACGCTCGGGGCGTACTCTTTCCACAGCTCATAGTGCTGGAAGAGGGCCCAGATTCGCGCAGCCGCGAACGGCATTTCCAGCTCAAACTCGTGGTGACGCACCGTTGTCTTCCCGGCTCGGGTATAGGGCACCCACATCCGACGGTGCAAGGGGTCGAAGACTCTCCACCTCTCCGGCCACGCCCAGCTTCCTGTAGCCGCGTGCGCCGCGCATCGTCCGCTCAGAAGGGGAGCCGGTGCGGCAGGATCAGGTTCAGCACCAAACCGAGCACGAACAGCCCGCCCGCAAGCTTGTTCAAATGGAACGCCGCGGCAACGTACCACAGCGGCCAGACGGGAAAGTTCGCCGGCGGCACGGCGGGCTTGGCCTGCGAGTAGATTCTCAAGACCCCACGCAGCCGCGGCAGGGAGAAGACAATCAGCAAGACCCAAAGGCCCAGCATCTGAGTGACGACCAATGCCAGCGTCACCAGGTAGAACGCGACCATCATGGCCTGGTTGAGTCGCAACGAGGTGCGGAAACCAAGGATGACGGGCAGCGTGCGGATACCCCGCGCCTTGTCTTGCTCGCACTTGTCGAGGTGCTTGCCCACGAGCACCGTCGTGACCGCGAGCGCGTAGGGCAGGCTCGCGGCGACCACCCATGGCGGCATCGTGCCCGCCGCGCAGTAGTAAGTGCCGCCGACCATGAGCGGGCCCCAGACGATGGCCACGCCGAGCTCGCCGAGCCCGATGTGCTTGAGACGAATCGGGGGCGCGACATAGAAGACGCTGATGAACAGGCCGAGAGCAGCGAACAGCAACACCGGCCAGCCACGGACTGTTGTAAGATAGACTGCAATGACAGCATCGAGCGCGTTGACCACGATGATGGCGTTGCGCAGGCCAGGCTTGCTAATGAGGCCGGCGAGGATCGGATGGGGAGCGTACTGCGCCCGGTAGTATTCCGGCGTATCCACGCCACCGGTGAGGTCGAAATAGTCGTTGATCATGTTGTTGGCAGCGTGTGCCAAGAGCAAGCCGAGCAGCGCGAGCAGGAACGGTGTCCAGGCGAACGTATCGGCCGTCGCCGCGAGGAGTCCGCCAATCAGGCCCGACGTCAGGGTCATCGAAAAGACCGCCGCGCGGGTGATGATCAGCCAGCGCGACACAACGTCCATCGGCTTATCGACCGACAGCTTGGCCGTCCGGATCACCTCGATCCAGTTCTCCATGACCATCGTTGGTGTGCCCTCCCCCGTCGCTGCTTTAGCACCCCGCAGGCCTGCGTCAAACATCCGGCCGCTTCCGTTGTCCGCCGTGGTTGCCTAGAATGCGTCCGGTGAGGACGCGACACATTTCGCTGCTTTTCCTGCTGGTGCTGCTGGCGTGCAGCGCGTGCACCACCGCCCCGTACACGCATCGTTCCCAGTTCATCGTTCTTTCGGAGACCCAAGAGAACGCTCTGGGGCAGCAGGCCTACCGGGAGGTGTTGTCCAAGGCGAAGCTGGTGCATGATCCCCACACCGTTGACTTGGTGACCCAGGTCGGACAACGCATTGCCCGCGCAGCGGACAAGCCGGACTATCAGTGGGAGTTCAGCGTGATTGACGATCCGAAGGTCGCGAACGCGTTCGCCCTGCCGGGTGGCAAGATCGCGGTGTACAGCGGCTTGTTTCCACTGGCGCATGATACTGCCGGCCTGGCGGCGGTTCTGGCGCATGAGGTCGGCCACGCCATCGCGCATCATGCCGCGGAACGCATGAGCCAGAACCTCCTCTTCCAGATCGTGGGCACGGGGCTCTCTGTGGCGGTCGGCGCGCAGAACCCGGCGACGCGCAACGCCATCATGCAGGCCTTTGGTCTCGGTGCCCAGGTGGGTGTGTTGCTGCCGTTCAGCCGGACCCAAGAGGCGGAAGCGGATCACATTGGGCTCATCCTCATGGCCAAGGCGGGGTACGACCCGCACGCTGCGCTGGCGCTCTGGCAGCGGTTCGAGCAGGAGGAGAAGCGCTCCCCCCC
>JBHHYR010000212.1:0-6887 GCA_046757585.1 Binatia bacterium
CGATGGCCTTGGCTGCCAGAAGGTACGACACCGAGTCCTGCACATGCGGGATGCCGTCGAGATAGACGATCGCTGCATACCCGCTGTACCCGGCCGCCGCCGCGCACATCGCCACCACACTGACTGTGAGCACCACGGCCGCCAACCGGCGGTAGCCGGCCGGAGCTGTCGCGCGCATCCCGAGGAGCTGGCGCAAAGTCAAGAAAGCCAGTGCTGCCCCGATGGCAAGCAGCGCCAGAGCTGCCGCATCGAAGAAGATGCGCGCACGCGTCCAGGAGCGCATCGAAAGCACGCTTGCCGAAATCACCGCTGTGCCCCAAACGGCTACCCACCACCAGCGAAGCGCTCGACCCGACCGGCTGGGTCCAACCCAAGGGGAGCGCAGGAATCGTCTCCCTCGCCACCACGTGCCGAGCAACAGCATGAGTATCAGTCCGGGCAAGCAGCATCGCGCGTACCACCATGCGAATCGCCAGCCGTCCACGTACGCCGGTAACATCAGCGAGGCTAGCTCAGCGCCGAACCGGTCGTATTTTCGCGATGCGTCTGCGTAAAGTCGGATGATACCGTGCGCGGGTCCGACGCGTCCGCGCACCTGCTCGTGCCACGCCAGCGTTCCACCTTGCCAGCGCAAGAGGAGACCGCTGCGTGTGCCCGTGGCGCGCAGCAGAATGTCCGCACCTCGTACATTGATGAGATCGAGTTGGATGGTACAGTTGCCGCATAGCCGAGGGCTGAGCCACAGCGTGGTATTTCCCGAGGTCACGAGGTGGCCGCGATGGTCTACGTGCCACTCCGGCGGGAGTTGCCACGCTGCAGGTACCCCGCGGTTGAAGTGGGCGCGCACGACGATGTGGCCCGACGGCAATGCCTTGACGATGAGATCGTCCACGCCTGCAGCGTCGCTGGCGAACTTGCGTTCCCGGATCCTGATACCGATCCGGCCCCGTTGCTGGCCAGCGCCATCCCACCGAGCCGGTGGCGTGTCATCGAAGCGTGCCGTCACTGATGCACCATTGAGCGTGATGACGGCGTGATGTTCGGTGGTTGCGATCGAGTCGACCGCATACACAAACGCTACGTTGACGCCCACCGTTGCCACCACGACGAACGCCCAGGCGCGCCACGATCGCTGGTGAGACGTGGGATTGGGAACCGGATCTTCCAAAGCAGCCTGAAGCAACCCAGCTAGCGCACCCGCGCTCAGTTCATGAAGCGACGACGAAGGGCGAGCTTACGCGCGTTGTGTCGGCTCTTACCGGCTTGCGCATCGCCATGATCAGCTCGCTCCGGTACACGTATGCGTGCTCCACGATCTCGAGGCCGTGGCGCGCCGCCAGCTCGCTCAGGCTCGCGCGCGTATAGTGGGTGATATGCTCGTCCTTGTACCCCCCGGGCGCGGCGACACCATAGAGCGGCTCGATCGTCCGCCAGCCGACGGTGTCGTAGTCGGGTGTGCCAAGGATGAGCAGGCCACCGGGCCGCAGCACCCGGATCAGCTCATCGAAGATCACCGGATCCGCGGGCAGGTGCTCGATCACCTGCGAGCACACAACGCAGTCGAAACGCCCGTCACGTACCGGGAGCGCGGTCACGGATCCCCGTACCAGCGGTACGCCGTACTGACGCATGTAGCGCAGCTTGTTCGCCAGCACATCGAGACCGACGGCGTTGTTGAGGCTCTGGAGGATGACGCTCGAGCCGCACCCGACGTCCAGCGTGCGGCCGGCACCCCTGGCCATGGCTGTGATGATCCGGTGGCGCCGTCTCTGCCAGTGGCGTTGCAGCGGAATACGGCTGTAGAAGGCCCGTTCGTCGTAATCCGCCGACTCGATGGAGCTGCGCAGCTTCCACAGCCGCAAGAACGAACGCAGTAAATCCAGCCCAAAGCGCACAATACGCGCGTGCGAGGCTCCCCGATCACGCGGGTAATACGTGAACGGGACCTCAACCACGCGCCACCCTTGTGCGTATGCCTTCACGAGAACTTCCTCCAGAATGTCGAAGTTGCGCCCATGAAGATCAAGGTCGGCGAGCACGGCAGCCCGGTAGAGGCGGAAACCGCTTGATAAGTCCCGCACGGGGAGGCCCAGCCCGATGGCGAAGAAACGGTTGAGCACCCGGCTGAGGACCTTCCGCCCCAGCGGCATATAGGCAACTCCCCCTTTGACGTATCGGGAGGCAATGACGACGTCCGCGGATGTGCGTGCACGCCAGAGTTTGACGATGAAGTCGGGGTCGTGGGATAGGTCAGCATCGAGCGTGAGCAGAAACTGGCCGGCGGCCGCCGCGAATGCTTCCCGCAGTGCGCCCCCGTAACCGGGTTCACGCTGTACGAGCACCCGCGCTCCCAGGCCCTGCGCTGCCTCGACAGTGCCGTCACGTGAGCCGCCGTCGACCACCAAAACTTCGCTGGCGCAGCCTAGCTCACCGAGGACCCGCGCCAGCCGCGGCAACAATGCGGAGAGGTTCTCACGCTCGTTGAGTACGGGGAGCAGGACTGTGAGTTCTGTATGCCGGGCGGTCAGTGCACGAGACCTCGTCGCGATCCGTCGTCTTGACGTCTTGGCCTCTTTATCCCGAAGCGCGCCAGCGGGGCAAGGTGGCGCTGCGTTGCCGCGTACCCAAGCTTGGTTCACGGTGCGGCGGGTGCTGGTGTGCCAGCCTCGTGCATGTCCACTTGGATGGCGAAAACGCCGTTCGCTGGGTCACCGGTGAACGAACCCAAGTGGACGTGATAGGTGCCGGGGGGCACGTGCAGGCGCGTCGTCAGTGGCGGTACCGTCTCGGCTTTCATGGCGACCAGACCCTTCCCGCCGCTGAAGGCCTCGAAGTTTTGTAGCCACCAGTGGTCGTCCGCCACATAGGTCGGTGTCGGGTGGTCGCCAGAGGTGTACCGCGGATCTTCAGCTTCCACCCGGAACTTCTGACCA
Source organism: Binatia bacterium (assembly GCA_046757585.1). Classification (GTDB taxonomy): domain Bacteria; phylum Desulfobacterota; class Binatia; order HRBIN30; family HRBIN30; genus JBHHYR01. The sequence goes on from JBHHYR010000212.1 coordinate 2,934, forward strand.
TCATCCGCGACGGCCTCGAGGTAATCATAGACGCAATCGGCACCCAGGACGGTGAAGACGTGTACCTCGAGAATGCCTTCCTGAAGGGTAATCGTGCCCAAGTCGATTGTATACGGCTGCCTACTGATCGAGCCACGATAGATCGTTCCCGAGGCCTCGCGCGGTGGCTCGATCGGAGCCCCGTCACCGGGTACAACCTCCGGCAGGGCACTGGCTGTGCCCGGAGCCGGTGGCTGGTTACGAGCGCCCGCGTACAATGCCAGCCACTGGCCCACGTTCAAGAAGCCCTTGTTTTCGCGGACCCACTGGTTCTGCACGGTCCACCACTGCTGGAAGTCTGCAAGTTGTACGGCCGGTTCAAGCGGCAAGGCGAGCTCGGGGCTGCTTGCCCACTTGAAGTATGTCCGGCTATTGACGGTGGCTGAAACAAGCACCAGGAGGGCGAGCGCTGCCTGCATGATCCATCGCCACCGTCGCAGAAGACCTTCGAACGTTCGCATCCCGAGTGCGGCGAAGAGATAGGCTATCGGGACCAGTGCAATTCCTCGTGCCAGGTTCGGGACACCGGTGGTGAGCATCTGGGTGAGCGCGAACGGCACGATGAACGCCAGCCACCACAGTGCAGTCAGCCGCAGGCGACCGAGGGAAGCGATGAGCCCAACCAGTAAGAAACCACGGCTCACCCAGTCGAGGAACGGGCGGCCCAATGGGAAATACCGCGGTTCATTGTTCACACCACTACGCCAGAAGGCTTGCACTGCCCACGTCCCGTTGGTGAGCGCCTTGCGGGCGACATCCACGGGCCCGGCGTCCGCGGGCAGCTCCGCGGTGATGAGCACCGCCTTTGTCCGCTGATTGAACTGCTCCCAGTGTGCCCGCAAGGTCGGGTAGAGCGGCGCCACCGCAAGGAGAAAGGCGAGTCCCATGAGTGCCAAACCGCCGGCCGCGCGGCCATGCCGGCCCCGAGCGTGTAAGACAACGAGGGGGGCGTATAGGAACAGGAAGGCAATGACGGCACGGCCGGCAAAGTACACATACGTGCCCAGGGCGGCCGACATTCCAGCGACAGCCCACCACCACCAATGCTCGCCTTCCTCGGCACGTGTCACTGCTTCCATCGCTAGCAAGGTGTACAAGCAGATCTGTACGTTTTCCCAGCCGCTTCTGGAGAAGTGCAGGTAGCCAACGTTACAGGCGAGTAGCAGGGTCGCGAGCGTTGCACTGAGTGCCCCCGTGACGCGGCGGGCAAGGAAGAAGAACGGAACCAAGGCCAGGACACTCAGTAGGGCGCTCGGCAGCCGGATGGCCGCCACGCTCGGCCCGATGACCCTGAGGGTCAGGGCGATCTCGTGCACGGCTAACGCAGGCTGCGGTTTCCAGTCGAGGCCGAGGAGGCCGGGTCCTTTCCCCTGGAGAATCTCGATGGCGTTGACGGTGTTGTCGCATTCATCGTGGAAGAAGACAGTCGGCACCGACCCGAGATGCCAGAGTCGCAGCGCCAGGCTGATCAAGACGACACAGCCCAGTAAGGCGGCGGTCGCTCCCCTCGATTCGAGGCGCCGGCAACCAGAGGTGCGAGACCCGTTGACGCGAGTGGCCCTTCCCTTCATCGCGACTGCTTCACTCGTGCAGGTTGTGCTCGTGCGTCGGTGCGCGGCGGGTCGAGGGGGGCCGGAATGAGCACGCGTGCGGGGATGAGTTCCCGCCCACGCTTCGGCGGCGCCCAGAAAACTCTGATGGCCTTTCCTCCGCCTGCCTGGAAGTAGTCGATGGAAATCTCATGTCGCCCGGGCGCGAGATCGCGGCTCCCGCGGATGACGTTTGCCCCTTCTCGCAACGCCGCGGCCACTAATTTTCCATCGAGTGTGAGCGCGCAGCCGTCATCACAACCTGCCTCGAAGAAATACGTGCCGGCCTCCTCGATTCTCAGTTGGCCGTCCCAGCGGATGCTGAACGGGCCGTCCATCGGTTCGTTGCCCGGCCATGTGAAGGAGAGCACCGGATCGACGCGCTCGAACACCGGTGCGCCCTGCCAGTCCTTGCCCTTGTAGTAGCGGCCGCGCAACCCTTCCTCGGGTGCCGAAAGGCGGAACAGGTGCCTGCTGTCGAGCGGCGCGAACTCCCCGTGCGGGGCCTGCATGAGGATCATCGCCTCTCCGCTGCCTGTCCTTCTGCTGATCCGGAGGTCATGTAGCCCCTGTCCGAGGACGATGGAATGGTGCAGCTGCGCGCCGTCGATTGCCAGCATCAACGGAGCGCGAATCCGGAATTCATACAAACCGGATCGTGGCGCTCGCAGGGCTCCGACCAGGGCTTCCCCCGGTCGCAGGGCGGTGAGGCGCGCCGCTAGGGCGCTGCCGGCGCGGTGGGCGGATCCTGGAACTGGTTTGCCGCGCGCGTCCACAGCCGTCAGGCCCTGGATCTCCGACAGGTCTTCTTTGGGAATACGTACTTCGCTGTAGAGACGCATACCGTTCTCTCTCACGACGCGCGAGCTGACGTGCGGGTAGTAGCGCTTGAGCAGGTCCAGACTCTGAGCGATACCGACTTCCAGCAGCAGGAGGACGTCGCGAGCCGCGTCCACGGAAAGCGGGAGGTCCGCCTGCGGTTCGATGATGTGGAACTGCGGATCGTCAACTCCCCCATGCCCATCTTGCACCGGGCGGTAGAAGAAGAAGCGGACCGGGGAGAACTGATAGAATCGAGGTGAGAGGTACACGTGGGACAGGTTGCCCGCGACTCGCTGTTCGGCGCGCAGGCGCCGGACGACGGCGTTCTCTACCGGGCTGAACACCGCCACCGACGCGGGATCTGTGGCTTGCTCCGTGAAGTAGACGTGGTACGTAGCGTAGCTCGTGTACCCGAGGGCGACCACCAGAAGCGACACTGCAGCTGCGCGCAACTGCCGACTCTGCCCAACAACCCGTACCCATGCCTCGGCCGTGACCGCACCCAAGAGACAGACAGCTGGGACGACGGCCAGGGTTCGATACGCTTGCGGCCCCTCGCTGAGCATCGACAAGATGCCCCCTTGCAGTGTGATGACGATCCATAGCAGGAGCAGCGCGAAGCGGTGATCGGTAAGCCGCCGCATCGTCAGACCGACGCCGAGGAACAGGAGCACCCCAGGAAGCAAGGACAGCATCGGACGGCCCGCCAAGTTGTGCCGCCAATTGCCGTCGCCGCGGGCGTGGAACATGAGCAGATGCCGCTCCGCGTTCGCGACGATGGGCTGCAGGCTCCCGGCGCGCTGGACGTCGTTGAGGATGCTGACCTGGCGAGAACGGTTCAGGAGCGTGAACGAACTTTGAGCGTATGTCATGCACAACGGGCCGAAACACAGCAGGTAGCTGAGCCCGAACAGGAGTAGACCGGCAAAGTGGCACCGGAGGAAACCGCGCTCGAATATGATCCGATAGAAAACGTACGCCGCGATCACTCCAACGACGAGGCGGGACGCGAGGTAGGTGTACATCCCGAGTCCGAGGACAAGGCCGGCGAGAACGAAATGCAGAGCACGGCGGGAGACGAATGCGTACAGCAGCAACGCGGTGGCAGCAAGCTGGAAGAAGGGGGGCATCAATTCGTTGAAGCCCCACCGACTGAGGGTGACATGCCAGCGGCTGACGGCGAGCAGGAAGGTAGCCAGCAGCGCCGCGCGCGGGCCAAAGAGCAACAGACCGACTGGATAGATGGCCGCCACGGTCAAGAGGGCAGGCAGGAGTGAGGCGGCTTTCAGGGACCAGAAGCCCACGCCGCCGAGCTTGAAAAGCCCGGCCATGAAGTATGCGTACAGCGTGGGGGTCTCCCACCAGCCGACCCAGAAGGGCGAATCGGGACGCCCATCGAGAATCTTCAGGGCATCTATGGCGATGTTTGTCTCGTCGACCCAGACTCCCGGCGGCATGGAGCGGATCCGATACAGCCGGAAAGCCGCACCGATGACCAGGCATC
>JBHHYR010000213.1:0-6865 GCA_046757585.1 Binatia bacterium
CTTGGCCTTGGTCATGTGCGTGTTCACGTGCATCCGCTGGAACGACGAGGTCCGCAACCGCACCCCGTTTCGCAGGCCGTCCTCCCCGAGATACGCTCCCCACGACCACACCACGACCGCAACCCGTACCGGGTTGTGCACGGCCGCCAGACCCATCTCGCCAGGGCCGAGGAACACAATCGGTCGAATGTAGCAGGAACGCAGCTTGTTCGCGCGCACGGTGTCGACGCAGGCAGCAACGATCTGTTCGCGGCTGAACGGGATGGTCAACCCGAGAATGTGCGCTGAACCGAAGAGCCGGTCGATATGCTCATTGAGCCGGAAGACGATTGGGGTGCCGTCCTGTCCTTCGTAGCAGCGGATCCCTTCGAAAACGCCCAGGCCGTAGTGCAGCGTGTGCGTGAGGACATGGACTTGCGCGGCATCCCACGGCACCAGCCGACCATCGAACCAGATGTGCTCGCTCTTCTCCACAATGGATCCTTTCCCCGCGGCTTGGCTAACCCCAATCCGAAGATAACCGCGGGCCTTTATTGCTGCTTCCCCCTTTGACAAAGGGGGATCGAGGGGGATTTTGCGATGCGCCATCAAATCCTCCCTGACCCTCCTTTGCGAAAGGAGGGGGCCCGTGGTTGCAGGGCCTGGTTTTCCTAACCGAAGCTCCTGTTCGATCTTCCATTTATTCTCGGATCAAGGCTCACCTCCCTGCGGCTTGGGTAACCGAACGCGTTCACCCAGTCAATGAATCGCGTCGCATGGCTGCCCGCGCGGCACGACCAACGCGCGTCCGCCGCCACGGAATCGGAGCTCACATGCCAGCTTCCGCCAGCGCGCTGCGGCGTTCGATCCCGTGCTGCGCCATCCAGGCGTGCAGGTCCTTCGCAGCACGTGCCGCCAGGAATCGGCGCTTTGCCCGGCCTCGCTCCCGCGTGGCGATCGCCGGGAAGAGACCGTAGTTCGCATTCATCGGTTGGAACTCACGCCGGCGCTGGTCGGTGACATAGTGCAGCAGGGAGCCCAGAGCGGTCGTGCCCGGCGGCACCACACCAGCCACTCCTCCCAGCAATCGTGCCACGTTGATCCCCGCCAAGAGGCCAGTCGCGGCTGACTCGACGTACCCTTCAACACCGATCAACTGGCCAGCAACGAACGTCTGCTTCCGGGCGACTAGCTGCAGGGTCGGGAGCAGGAGCCGCGGGGCGTTAATGAACGTATTGCGGTGCAAGCTGCCGAGGCGTGCGAACTCGGCATGTTCCAGACCGGGTAGCATACGCAAGACGCGGCGCTGCTCCGGATAGGTCATCTTGGTCTGGAAACCCACCATGCTGTAGAGCGTCGCTTCGTGATTGTCCTGGCGCAGCTGTGCCACCGCAAACGGTCGTTGGCCCGTGCGTGGATCGCACAAACCAACGGGACGCAGGGGGCCGAACGCAAGGGTATCTTTCCCGCGTTGCGCCATCTCTTCTATCGGCATGCAGCCCTCGAAGTACAGGGCGCGTTCAAAGTCCTTGGTGGGGACCGTCTTGGCGTGCGCCAGCGCGTCGACAAATGCGTAGTACTGCTCGCGCGACAGCGGGCAGTTCAGATAGTCCTCGCCGCCCTTGCCATAGCGCGAGGCAGAAAAGACGACGCGGCGATCGACGGAGTCGGCGTACACGATGGGTGCAATGGCATCGTAAAAGTACAAGTAGTCTTCGCCCACCACCTGCTGCAGGCAGCGTGACAGAGCCGGGGAAGTCAGCGGGCCGGTTGCCACGATGCTAACGCCCTGCGGCAGCACCGGCAGTTCTTCACGCACCAGTGTGATCTCCGGCCGCGAGACGACAGCCATGGTGAGCTGGTGCGCGAACACGTCTCGGTCCACCGCCAGTGCCGTACCCGCCGGGACCCGGCTCCGGTCGGCTACCGTCATGACGACCGACCCCAGTTCCCGCATCTCTTCCTTCAGCAGGCCAACGGCCGCTTCCAACGAGGCGCTGCGGAACGAGTTGGAGCACACGAGCTCGCCGAGCTGATCGGTGTGATGCGCCGCCGTGCAGACCACCGGACGCATCTCGTACAGTTGCACGGCAATCCCCCGGCGGGCCAACTGCCAGGCTGCCTCACATCCCGCGAGCCCGCCGCCAATGACGACGACGGGCGGCGCATCGACGGCCCGTTGCGCCTCGCCGCAGTGTTTACTCACCATCGCTGTACTCGCAGGCGGTTCCAATGCTCGCCGACCGCAAAGCGGGTTCACACCGCTTCGGCTTCTTCCACCCTCTCCTGGTACTTGCAGCCCTCGCTCAAACAGCGGCGCACGGTGCCGGAGCGCTTGGTCGTCTTTTCCACGACGAAGGGGGCGTGACACAACGGGCAGGGCTCCGGCACAGGCCGATCCCAGGTCGCGAACTTGCACTGCGGATAGCGACCGCAACTGTAGAACGCCTTGCCGCCGCGCGAACGTTTCTCCAAGATCTCGCCTTCGCCACAGTCGGGGCAGCTGACACCGGTCGGCACCGGACGAATCAGTGAGCGCACCGTCTTGCATTCGGGGTAGCCGGAACACCCGAGGAACTTCCCATAGCGTCCGAAGCGCACCTGCATGGGCCGGCCGCAGTTCTCGCACTTCTCGTCCACCACCTGCGCCTCCTCCACCTGGATCGTACCATCGGCCTCACGGCGAAAGTTCTTGGTATTCTTGCAGGTGGGGTAGTTCGGACACGCCAGGAATTCGCCGCCCCGGCCCCATTTGATCACCATCTTTGCGCCGCAGGCCGCGCACGGGACATCGGTCGGCTGCCCTTCGCGCTTCACGTCGCGCATGCGTTCTTCCGCATGCTCCAGGTCCCGCGCAAACGGGTCGTAGAAGCGGCGCAGGGTCGCCAACCACTTCTCCTTACCCTCCTCGATCTTGTCGAGCTGGTCCTCCATGCCGGCGGTGAACTCGACATTCAGAATGTCCGGGAAGGCTTCGACCAACAGGTCGGTGATCAAGAAGCCCAGCTCGGTCGGGCGCAGTCGCCGCGACTTGTCCTCCGCAACGTACTCCTTGTTGAGAATCGTGCCCATGATGGTCGCGTAGGTGGACGGCCGCCCAATGCCCCGTTCCTCCAGCTCTTTGATGAGTGTGGCTTGACTGAACCGCGGCGGGGGCTGGGTAAAATGCTGCTCGGGCTGCAGCTCGTGCAGCCGGAGGGTTTCGCCCTCGCGCAGCGCCGGCAGCTGGCGCTCGGTTTCATCGTCCGCCTCCGCCGGCTGCGCCTCCTCGTCACGTCCCTCGGTGTAGACGCGAATAAAGCCATCGAACTTCATCCGTTGGCCGGTGGCGCGAAACCGCGTGTCAGCCGCCGTGACGTCAACCGCAGTCTGATCGAACACGGCCGGGACCATCTGGCTGGCCACGAACCGGTTCCAGATCAGCGTGTAGAGGGCCAGTTCATCTCGCGACAGGAAGGCGGCGAGCCCCTCGGGTGGATTGTCCATCGAAGTCGGTCGAATCGCCTCGTGCGCATCCTGTGCGCCCTTCTTGCTCGGGTAGGTCATTGCGTGATCCGGCAAGTACGGCTGTCCGAAGCGGTCCCCGATGAACTGGCGTACCTGCTGCAGGGCATCGGTAGAAACGCGCGTGGAATCGGTCCGCATGTACGTGATGAGCCCGACCGCTCCCTGGCTGCCGATCTCCACGCCCTCGTACAGCCTCTGGGCAATCCGCATGGTGCGGCTCGGCACGAAGCCGAGCTTGCGCGACGCTTCTTGCTGCAAGCGCGAGGTAATGAACGGCGGCGTGGGGAACCGGCGCCGTTCCTTGCGCTCGACTCTGGCCACCACCCAGGTAGCGCCGCGCAGGCGCTCGATGATCGCGCTGGCGGCCGTTTCGTCCTCAATGCGGAACTTGTCGGGATCGAGACGGTCCCTGCCGACCCGCACGAGCCGGGCGGAGAATGCGGGTGGGCTGTGTCCCTCGAGGCGGGCCGTGATCGACCAGTACTCTCGCGGAACAAACGCCTGGACCTCGCGTTCGCGCTCGCAGAGGATACGCACTGCCACAGACTGAACGCGACCGGCAGAGAGGCCTCGGCGCACCTTCTTCCAGAGCAGCGGACTGATCTGGTACCCCACCAACCGATCAAGAATGCGGCGGGTCTGCTGGGCTTCGTAGAGATGGCGGTCAAGCGCCTGGGGGTGACGAATCGCCTCTTGCACGGCACGCTTGGTGATTTCGTTGAACAGCACGCGGTGAATGTTGCGTTGATTCTTGCGACCGATCTTCTCGGCGATATGCCAGGCAATGGCTTCGCCTTCGCGGTCCGGATCGGGTGCCAGGTAGATGTTCTGCTTTCCTTTTGCCGCCTTCTTGAGTTCGTCGAGGATCTTCTTTTTCCCGTGCAACACTTGATACTCGGGCGCGAAGTCGTGCGCGAGATCCACACCCAGCTTACTTTTCGGCAGGTCCATGACGTGACCGACCGATGCCTTCACCTGGAAGTCTTTCCCCAAATACTTCCCGAGCGTGCGGGCCTTCGCGGGCGATTCGACGATGACCAGGTTTTTTGCCATCCTTTATTCCTTAGCCGGGTGGCGCGGAAGGTCAACCACCGTCGCAACGAAGTGCTTACCCGGCAACTGCTGCACGACCCCTTTGAGCTCGAGAGCCAGCAGCACCTGCAGCGTTCCCGCCGGCGTCAAGCCGCTGCGGGCCGTGATCGCATCGATGTGCAGGGTGTCATGGCGCATGCATGCCACGACAGCAGCCTCGTTCCTCTCCAATGCCACAGCAGCGCGTGGAGCCGCCTGACGCAATAACTGGGGCGCGATCTCCTCCAGCACGTCTTCGGCCCGTTCGGTCAGCTTGGCACCTTGCCGCAGCAAGCGGTGCGTCCCGCGCGTGCGTTCACTGACGGCACCCGGCACCGCGAACACCTCGCGGCCCTGGTCCGCAGCGAGCGTCGCGGTAATCAACGAACCGCTCTTCTCGGCGGCCTCCACGATCACCGTCCCAAACGCAAGGCCGCTGATGATCCGGTTGCGGTTAGGGAAGTTCTCCGCATCGGGTTGTGTACCCGGTAACAACTCGGTCACGACCGCTCCTTGGCTCGCAATCGCTCGAAAAAGCTCATGATGCTCACTCGGGTAGACAACGTCAATCCCAGAGCCCAGCACCGCAATCGTCCGGCCCCCAGCACGCAGCGTCGCCCAGTGAGCGGCGGCATCGGTACCCCGTGCCAGGCCGCTGACGACGGTGACACCATAGCGCACCAAGCCTTCCGCGATTTCGCGCGTCATGCGCAGTCCATACGCACTCACGTTGCGCGAGCCCACCACCGCCACGGCCAGCGTATCCCGCGGTTGCAGCGCGCCCCGCACAAACAGAAACGGCGGCGGGTCGTGAATCTCGCGCAGGTTCGCCGGGTAGCTCGGATTGTACCAGGTGCTGACAGTCGCTCCAGACTGCTCCAGCCGCTGCAGCTGTTTGTCCACCATCGCCCAGTCATTGAAGGCCCGAATAGTCCGCGCCACTTCGGGACGCACCCCTGCACATTCAAGCGCATGGGCACTGGCGTTGAACACGACGCCGGGATGGTCAAAGGCGCGCAACAGCGCCTGATACACCACCGGCCCAACGCCACGGATCATCCGTAGCGCCAACCACGCGCGCCAGTCTTCGAGCAACGCACCGGTCTTCATGCCATTTGGTTGTAGCGCCGTAATCCGGCGGGCAGCTACTCTACATCATACCGGAGTTGATATCTACTCTAGGGCATCCTGCTTGCTTCTCTATTGTTATCCATCTAAAGTATATGAAAAGGTACCCAGTGTTGTGCTCGCTACTGTTTTATCCAGTGCCGTTCACGGCATCGACGCGCTGCTCGTTGAGGTGGAGGTCGACATCGCATCTGGGCTGCCACAAATGGCGGTGGTTGGGCTGCCCGAAGGGGCGGTTAAGGAGAGTAAGGACCGGGTCCGCTCGGCATTGAAAAATTCGGGATACGAGTTTCCGCAGCGCAAGATCACCATCAATCTCGCCCCGGCGGACATTAGGAAAGAAGGATCCGCCTACGACCTGCCGATCGGGCTCGGGATCCTTGCGGCCAGCGGCCTGTTGCCGCGGCAGCGGCTGCGCGAGTACTCGATCTTGGGTGAGTTGTCCTTGGACGGGCGGGTCAAGCCCGTACGCGGCGCACTCCCGATCGCGGCGACAGCCAGTGAGAAAGGGCTGCGCGGCATCTTGCTCCCGCCGGAGAACGCGCGCGAAGCTGCCGTGGTGGATGGCGTTAGAATCATCCCCGTGAACACACTGGCGGAAGCCTTCGAATTTCTGCGGGGGGAACGAGCATTAGAACCGGTCTACACCGACCTGCAGAGCATCTTCGCCCACCAGGCGCGCTACGAACTTGATTTTAGCGAGGTCCGGGGTCAGGAGCACGTCAAACGGGCGCTCGAGGTGGCCGCGGGTGGCGGCCACAACGTCATCATGGTCGGACCACCCGGCTCCGGCAAAACAATGTTGGCAAAGCGTCTTCCGACGGTCCTCCCCGCATTGACCTTGGCCGAAGCCATTGAAACCACGCGCGTCCACAGCGTCATGGGGCTGATGGACGGGCGCGCGCTGGTGGCGACACGGCCGTTTCGCTCGCCGCACCACACGATCAGCGACGCCGGGCTCATCGGTGGCGGCACGATCCCGAAGCCGGGCGAAGTCAGTCTGGCACATCACGGCGTCCTCTTCCTCGACGAGCTACCCGAGTTCCGCAAGAACGTCCTCGAAGTGTTGCGCCAACCCCTGGAGGAAATGCGCATTACTATTTCGCGTGCCGTCGGCTCGATTACGTACCCGGCAAACGTCATGCTCGTCGCCGCGATGAACCCGTGCCCCTGCGGCTTC
>JBHHYR010000214.1:0-6776 GCA_046757585.1 Binatia bacterium
GGACAACGCAGATCCGATCGCCGACGCCTCGGTGCTCTACACCTGTCGCGTGGACGTCGCTGCGGATGCAGCGCCGGGATCGCGCCTGCCGCTTACCTGTATCCAAGTGTTCGTGTCCGACCCGTCGGGACGGTCCCTCGCGGTGAACTGCGTGAACGGCGGTGTCGATGTTCTCGCACCGTGAAGCAGCCGCCGCAGGCGGTGTACGCCGAGCGCAAGCTTTCTGACGCACCGCGGTCGAAAGGGGAGCCGGGGACAGCTCGGCGCCCTTCGAAAGGCCCTGCCTACGCGGCGCCGCCGGCTGCGATACGCTTGGGCGGCGCCTGCGCTGTAGCGAGGCTGCCGAGGAAGCGCGGTTTGACGAGCAAGGCCAAGGCGGGAATGGCAGTGAGCGTCGCCAACGCGCTGACGCTGATGATCACTGCCGTCAGCACGCCTAGACGGATCCACAGACTGAAGCCGGAAAAGGGCAGTACCATGTACCCTAAGGCAACGGCGGACGATACGAAGAAGATGGCTTTGCCGGAGGTGTGCAGGCTGGCCCGGATGGCCGCCGCGCCCGACGGCGCGGTACGCATTTCTTCGCGAATGCGAAAGATCAGGTAAATGGCGAAGTCGGCCCCAATGCTGACGCCCATCGCAGTGATGGCCGCGGTGGTCATATCGAGCCACGTGTGTGACCAGCCCATGATCCCGAGGTTGACGACGACGGCAAACGCCAGTGGGATGAGGACGAACAGCCCACCAACGAGCGAACGCAGGACGAGCGCCGACAGCAGGAAAATGATGGCGCCGACCTGAACCATGTTGACGATCTTGTCGTGCACAACGACGTCGTTCATTGCCGTCTGCACGCCGAGGGTGCCGCCGGCGATCCCGACCGTCACCGGCAGGCCCCGGAAGCGCTGCGCGCTGAAGCGCTGCAAGCGGGCCAGCAGATGGCGCGAGAAGATGGCGCCATCTGTCTTGCTCAGGCCGCGGATCATCGCTCGCCGGTAGCTCGCGTCGACGAACGCACTCAACCCGTCGGGTCCGGCTGCCATGCTGTACAGGAGCAGGTACTGGCCGATCAGACGCGCGTTGTCCGGGATGGTATAGAAGGCGGCGTCACCGTCGTGCATTGCCTGATTCATGCGCTTGATGTTGTCAGCGATGGAATTGACGCCACCGATTTCCGGGTCTGTTTCCATGAACGCCTCCAGGTCGCTCATCGCCTTGAGCACAGCTGGTTGCTGGAGGACGTTCTCCTGCTGGCCTTCCACCAGGATACGGACCGTGGCGGTCCCGGGGAGCTTCTCGTTCAGCAGCGCATCGTCCTTACGCACTTGAGTGGATGGTGAAAACCAGAAGCGGAAGCTGTTGTCGACCTGGATGCGCGTCGCTCCGAGGGCTGCGACGACGGCGATACACACCGCGCCGAATAGGACCCGCCGCGGGCGGGCGACAACCATGCCGGCCAGCCCGTCCATCACATGATCGAGCCAGTGCGATTGCCCCTCGCGCCGCAGCTCCCGGCTCTTCGGTGCCGGCAGCATCGCGCGACAGGCCGGCGTGAACGTCATTTCGATCAGGAGCGCACTCAAGATGCCGGATGCCAGGAGCAGTCCAAACACGCGGACGCTGGCGATGCCGAACGTCATGAGCGAGCCAAACCCTGCCGAAGCGATACAGCCTGCCGTCAGCATCACGGGTCCGACCTCCGTCACTGATCGCACGACCGCTTCCTTCGTGTCGCCCACCAGCGCGTACTCCTCGTAATAGCGCTTGAGGATCTGCACGGCGTGCCCCGCTGCGACCGCCAGAATCACCACCGGTGTGACCGCACTCCAGGTGTCCATTGGCTGCTCGCTCAGGCCCATGATGCCCAGGGCCCATACGACGCTGAGCAACGCCGTCACCAGCGGCAGCAACATTGCCTGCAGCGTGCGGAACGCTTCGTAGTGAATGAGCCCGATCACGACTACGGCAAAAGCGAACAACATGCCGATCATCGCCGTGTAGCGCATCAGGGCCGTCTTCAGAATCGGGGCACCAGCGAGAGCGATGGTCACCGTGTCGTCGCGTTCGGGAGCAATGATTTCCTCGATCCGGTGGGCGATCGCGGTGTCGGTCAAGCGGTCGTCGAAATCCGCGACAATGACCGTTGCCGTTTCGTCCGCAGACACCAAGTTGCCGCGAAACAGCCGGTCTTGCTCGACGGCGGCACGCAGCTGCTCGATCTGCGCTGCGGTTTTCGGGGGCTTATCCATCAGAGGGTGGATGTCCATCATGCCATCCCGGCCGGCGACCACCGCTTTGACATACGGGGCTGCCAGACTGAACAAGCCGGTCTCGACAATGCCCCGCGTCGCGCGCAGCCCTTGGGTGATGCGGTAGATCTTGCCGAGAATGGGTGCGGTGAAGATATCACCGTGCTTGGCGACCACACCGATGATCGTGACTGCTTCGCCACCAAACAGGTCGGTCATGCGGTTCTGAATCTGGACGTACGGATGCCGGTCGGGGAATTGTGCCCGGCGGCGGATCTCCAGATGCACGTTGCGTAGCTGTGTCGCCAGTAGCGCGGTGGCAAGCACAACCGCGATGACCACGCCGGCACGGTGCCGCACGATGAATCGAACGTACCCTTCCATCTCTCCTTGTCGCTCTCCCCCTCTGGGTTTGCAATCCCCGCCATTTTCGCAGCTTACGACGCCCATATACCTCTTGACGTTCGCAGACAAGCCCGAAGAGCGAAGGGGACGTCGCTTCAATCTGCGGATCCTGCCCCCACCGGTAGAGAGTTGACCATGCGAGCCGTCGAGAGCCTGCATATGCAGCATACCGCGGGGGCAGCGGCCTAACTACTGCCGTTCAGAATTTCGCACGGATTTTCCTCCTCCTTACCAAGGAGCGGGCAAGGGGGAGGTCGCAACCCGCGCACTTTTTTTCTTGCCTCATCGCTGCCGCTGGGATAGGTGTGACACAAGGTCAGTATCTTCTGCTGAGAGGAGTATCAGGATGAGTGTGCATCCAGCGGCAGGGGTGTTTGTAGGTCCCGTGCTCGGTCTGGCGGTGCTCGTGATGGGACTGCCGGCAAGGGCGACGGTGGTCGTGCAGCCGGGCGGGTCGATTCAGGCTGCGATCGATGCGGCACCGCCTGGAGAGAAGATCCTGGTGCGACCCGGCGTGTACCGTGAGGGCATGCCCGGGGACGTCGTTGCTCTGACGATTACGAAGGACAATATCAAGCTCATTGCCAAGTCAACCCGGACGAATCCGGTGATCCTTGAAAACGCTGGCAGCCAAGGGTTCGGGATCTGGGTGAGCCCGGCCGACTCCGTGCCGACCAGCCTCCCGGTCGACGCCGAAATGCCGGCCTGCGCTACCACCGCTACGTCGGTGAAGGGCTTCCAACTGCGCGGGTTCACGCTCCGGGGCTTCGATGTGCACGGGGTGCACCTCGCCTGCGTCAACAAGTTCAAAATCATCAAGAACATCGCGGACGGAAACCAGGTCTACGGCATCTTCCCCGTGCAGTCCCAGAACGGCCAGGTCCTCAACAACGAAGCCCTGAACACCCCGCTCGATGCCGCGATTTACATCGGGCAGAGCGACAACATTCGTATCCAGGGCAACAGCGTGCACGATAGCCTCATCGGCATCGAGGTGGAGAACAGCCGGGACTGCATGGTCAAGCGCAACCTGGCGTTCACGAACACAGTCGGTATCCTGGTCGATCTGCTGCCGGGCCTCTTGAAGGCGACCGAGGAACGCATCCAAGTCGACTCGAACGTGATTGCGGCCAATAACCGCGCTAACACCGGTACCCCCGGGGACATCACTAGCTTCATTCCCGCCGGTACAGGCATCCTCCTGCTGGCGCCGGACACGACGACGGTGCAGAAAAATGTCGTCAGCGAGAACGACTTTGCCGGCATCGCGGTGGCGAGCTTCTGCACGGCGCTGGCGATCATGAGCCCGGGGGAACCGTGCGCGAACCTCGGGATCGACCCGAACCCCGACGGCGACCAGATCATCAAGAACACCCTGCGGAACAACGGAACGGCCCCGGATCCCAGCTCTCCGGTCGCGGCGCTGGCGGCAGACCTGGTCTGGGACACCCTTGGAACGGACAACTGCTGGGGTGACAACGTGTTCTCGACGACATTCCCCGATACGGGCCTGCCGGCTTGCCCCTGAGCCCGCCGCCCGCTCCGGGTTTTCCACCGCTGCTTGCCGAGCGGGAGAGCGGCCTGGCGTCGGGTTTCCGGGCGCTGCGCCGGTTGCCGGTCGCTGGCGGTTACACCCTCACGGGTACGCCACGCGCCTGGAGGTATTCCTTGCACTGCTGCACTGTGTACTCGAGGTAGTGAAAGATCGATGCGGCCAAAGCCGCGCTGGCGCCGCCGGCGGTCAAACCTTGGTAGATGTGTTCGAGCGTTCCTACACCGCCGGAGGCGATGACGGGGACCCGTACGGCGTCGACGATCGCTCGGGTGAGCGCGATGTCATAGCCTTCGCGTGTGCCGTCGCGGTCCATGCTGGTGAGGAGTATCTCTCCGGCGCCGTAGGATTCCACCTGCCGTGCCCACGCGATCGCATCGCGGCCGGCAGGGGTGCGGCCCCCGTGTGTGTAGACTTCCCAGCGGTGCGGTGCACTCCCAGCGATGCGCTTGGCGTCGATGGCCACCACGATGCATTGACTCCCGAAGTGTTCCGCGGCAGCACGCACGAAGTCGGGGTTCTGTACGGCGGCCGTGTTGATCGACACCTTATCGGCCCCGGCGTTGAGCAAGGCACGCACATCCTCCCGTACACGCACACCGCCCCCGACGGTGAGTGGCATGAACACGGTCTCCGCCGTTCGCGCGACGACGTCCAGCAGGATCTTGCGCCGCTCGTGCGACGCGGTGATGTCCAGGAACGTCAGCTCGTCTGCCTGCTCCTCGTCGTAGCGCTGCGCGACCTCCACCGGGTCTCCGGCGTCGCGCAGGCCGACGAAGTTCACGCCCTTTACGACCCGACCGTCCTTGACGTCCAGACAGGGGATGATGCGTTTGGCAAGCATGGCCGTCAACGTCCCGGGTCCGCAGCCGCCGCGAGCCCCCGGGCACGCGCGGCGCTGGAAGCCACGGGTGTCACGCTGCCACCGCGACGTCGATCAGCGTGCGCCGCTTGCTGCCTTGATTGCATCGGCTAGCCGGAGCGCGCCCGTGTACAGTGCCCGCCCGATAATCACGGCGTCGATGCCTACTGCGGCGCAGCTCCGCAGGGCGATCACGTCCGTCACCGAGCCGACGCCGCCAGACGCAGTCACCGGAATGCTCACGGTTGCGGCGATCGCGCGCGTCGCGGCCACATTCACGCCTTTCTGCGTGCCGTCTCGCCCGATGTCGGTGTAGATGATCCGACAGGCACCAAGCTCTTGCGCTCGGCGGGCGAGCGCGACGGCGGTCATATCCCGTGTTTCCGTCCACCCGTGCACCGCCACCTTGCCATCGCGGGCATCGATGCCGACGGCAATCCGTCCTGGAAACTGGCGGCAGGTCTCCCGCACCACCTCAGGTTCGGCAAGCGCCGCGGTGCCGAAGATGACGCGGTCGGCGCCCGACTCGAGCAGCTCCGCCGCACGCGCCAGGCTCCGGACCCCACCGCCTACTTCGATCGGAATGGGCAACGTGCGACAGAGGGCAGTGATCACTCCACCGTTCACCGGCTCGCCGCTGACCGCGCCGTCCAGATCGACGACATGCAGGTACCGTGCCCCTTCTTCCACCCAGCGCCGCGCCACGGCCACCGGATCTTTCCCGTAGACCGTCTCGGCGCGCATGTCGCCGCGCAACAGGCGCACGCACTGGCCCCCCTTCAGGTCAATGGCGGGGGTGACGAGCAAATCACTCATGGCGGCTGGCGGACCCCCCGCACGCCAGGCGGCCGAAGTTTGCGAGGATCTTCAGACCGACTGCCTGGCTCTTTTCCGGGTGATACTGCGTGGCGAACACGTTGTCGCGGGCGACGGCTGAGGTGAACTCGATCCCATACTCAGTCGTGGTCGCGGTGAGCGAGGGCTCCGCCGGGACGACGTAGTAGGAGTGGACGAAGTAGGTGAAGCTGCCGTCGTCGATGCCCTGCAGGTGCGGCGGGTTCTGGCACTTGCGGATCCGGTTCCATCCCATGTGCGGCACCTTCAGCGCCGGCGTGTCGGGGAACCGGACGACGCGGCCCGGCAAGACGCCGAGTCCGGGGACGCGGCCGAACTCCTCGCTTTCTTCGAACAGCAACTGCATGCCGAGGCAGATGCCAAGGAAGGGCACACCGGCCGCGATCACGCGGCGAACGGGCTCCACCAGGTCGTAGGTACGCAGGTTGTCCATGCAGGCCCGGAACGCGCCGACGCCGGGCAGCACCACGCCGGCAGCTGCGGTGATGCGCGCCGGATCACGGGTGACAGCGGCGGCGAACCCGACGTGCTCGAGCCCCTTCTGCACCGAGCGTAGGTTCCCCATGCCGTAGTCGATGATGGCAATGGACGAACTCCCGTTGCCCGTGTCCATGGTGTTCCTCGTCACGCCCCACGCGCCGTCAACAGCGGAGTGCTCATAGCGTGCCCTTCGTCGACGGCACACCCCGGACGCGCGGATCGACCTGCGTGGCCTGGTCGAGGGCGCGCGCAAAGGCCTTGAACCCCGCCTCGATGATGTGATGCGGGTTGCGCCCCTGCACCTGGTTGAGGTGCACGTTCATTCCGGCCTGATTTGCAAAGGCGAGAAAGAAGTCGTGCACCAGCTCCGTAT
>JBHHYR010000215.1:0-6755 GCA_046757585.1 Binatia bacterium
GTAGAGCGGTTGAAGCGGGCGGGCGCGATCGTGGTCGGTAAGACCAACACACCCGAGTTCGGCTACACCGCGTTCACCACCAACCGTGTGTACGGCACCACCCGCAACCCGTGGAACCTCGAGCGAACGCCGGGCGGATCGAGCGGCGGCTCGTCCGCAGCGGTAGCGGGGGGACTCGTTGCACTGGCAACGGCATCGGACGGCGGCGGGTCGGTCCGTATTCCGGCCAGCTACACGGGGCTGTGCGGCCTCAAGCCCAGCCAGGGCCGCATCCCCTGGGGACCGGAAGAGATGCTGCGGGGATCCGCCGCAATCGTCAGCGGCCCGCTGAGCCGCTGCGTATCTGACGCCGCCTTGTGGCTCGACGTCACGGTTGGCCCGCACCCCGCCGACCCCTTCTCACTGCCGCATCCTGGTTACTCCTACCGGGACGTGCTGCCGCAGGTGCCGCAAGGGCTGCGCATCGGATACAGTGCAACGCTCGGATATGCGCGCACGGAAAAGCAGGTGCAGCGTGAAGTCGAGGCGGCCTTGCGTGCACTTGAAGGTGCAGGGCATCGCGTGGAAGAAATCACCTGCAGCATGCCGGACGTCGTGTTGGACTGGGTCCGCGTGATGGCGACAGAGGATCTTGGTTTCATTGCTCCTCGACTGCATGACGAAAGCTTGCTCGACCCCGGCTATCTTCCCGGCTTGGAACTCGCCCGCCAGACCACCGCAGCGAATCTTGGTCAAGCGCAGCGGGTGCGCATGCAGTTGGTGCGCGACCTGGCGCAGCTGTTCACGAAGTTCGACTTGCTGGCGACACCGACGGTCCCAACCGTTGCCTTCGCGGCCGAAGGACCGTTACCATTCGAAGTCGACGGCAAGCCAGTGGAAACGCCAGGGGGTGGCATTGCGTTTACGTACCCCTTCAACTTCTCCGGCCACCCGGCGATCTCGCTGCGCGCGGGGCTGAGTGACGAGCGTCTTCCGGCTGGTCTTCAACTGGTCGCGCCGCGCCTGCGCGAGGACCTGCTCCTCCAGGTCGCCTACCAGTACGAGCAACTGCGGCCGTGGGCTGACGCATGGCCGGCCTTGTAGACAGCAAGCATCCCGCAGGGCTCGGCGACACGGCAGCCGGCAACCTGATCGACGTGGCGCGCTACCGGGTGATTTTCGGTGACTGCGATCCGATGCGCATCATGTACTACGGCAGCTACTTCCGGCTGTTCGAGATTGGTCGGGCTGAGCTCTTCCGCAAGATCGGCCATCCGTTTCCGGCATACATCGCACGCGGCTTGTACCTAGGAGTCATCGAGACCGCGTGCCGTTACGTGCGGCCAGCTCGCTACGACGATGAACTGGTCATCCGTGCCGCAGTCACGGCAGTCGGCCGCGCACGTCTTGAGATCCGCTACCGGCTCGTCCGACCCTCGGGCGAGCTTGTGGCGAGCGGATCCACGGTCCACGTGGTTCTCGACGAGGCCGGGCGGCCCCAGCGCATTCCGCCTGAGTTCAGGGAGGCGGCGGCCGCGCAGCATCGTGTCGCCTGCGGCTCGGACCCGAACCGGCTCCTGGGTAGCACAGCGCGAGAGTAAGCGCCGACCACACGGGCGATCCAGAGCACGTCCCGTCCGTGCGGACCGGTACTGACAACAGCTCAGATCGGACCGCAGGTGTTACCGAGTTGCCGCTCCGTGAGCTTGAAGTGGCAGGCCGCGCCGAACGGGTGCTGGTACACGTGTTGCGTGGGAAGCCGTGCGTGCTCCGGGAATCCGACGCGGTTCGCCGCAAACAGACGTTCGTCATCGGCCGCTACGCTCTGATCCGCACCACGGGCGCGCTTTCCTTCATCGAAATCGCCAGGGAGGCCTCGCCCATACCGGTCGCGTTGCTGGTCATCGTGGCCCTCGCCTCGAACGTAGCCTTGAGCCAAGCATCGCCGTTCAGCTTCTTCGACGCGTGGATGCAAGCTCCCATCCTGGTCGCGGACACGGCGCTAATCGCCTTTGCCCTGCTCCTCACCCGGGCCAGCCAGGAATCGTTCTTTTTTTTCTTCTTCGTGTTGATCATGGCGGCGAAAGTGGAAAATCTGGTCCTGCTGGGCATCTCCGCCGGACTCATCGGCTTCGCAAGCTTCCTCCTATCCACGCCCGTCCCTGGCTGGGCGTCGCCGACGCTCATGCGCGTACCCTTCCTGTTCGCCACCGGCCTCTTCTTCGGCTACGTCGTCCTCCCGGAACGGACGGGCGAGATGGCGCAACTCCATCGTCCAGCGTCGCGTTCCAAGCCGGCAGCGCTCAAACCGGCCGGTCAGAAAAGCGCGCCGCCGCAGTAGCGCCGGCCAGTTTACCCTCTCGGCAGTGTCACTTTGACGTGGCGAGGCGCCGGACCCGGGCTCCGATGTCCTGCGGCGGCGGCGCGGGCGTGCCTGGCGCCACGGGGGCCTCCGCACTGCTGAGAAACAACTCCGCAAGGGCACGGATGTTCACGTCACGGTTGAAATCAGCCTTCACCTTGCGGTATCCGCCCATTCCCAACCGGCGGCGTTGGTCTTCGTCGCGCAGCAGCTCATCGAGGACAAGCGCCAGGGCCTGTGGATCATTCGCTCGCACCAGGCGGCCGCTCTCGCCGTCCGTGATGAGCTCGCCGATGCCCGAGATATCGGAGGCGACCACCGGCAGCTGCATCGCCATGGCCTCCGCTAACACGTTGGGAATCACGTCTCGCTTGCCGGACTGCCCGAGAATCACGCTGGCCAGCACGAACACATCAGCTTCCTCGTACCGGCGGACCAGCTCGGCTTGCGGCAGTGGGCCGGTGAACTCTACCCGGTCGTCGATCCCTAGCTGCGTGGCCAGCTGTGCCAGACGGCCGCGCTGCGGTCCGTCACCAACGATTAGGCAACGGACCGGCCGTCTCAGTCTCGCGCACGCGCGCAGCAACACGTGATGTCCCTTGTACGGCTCGAGGCGGCCGCAGGTGACTACGCATGGCATCGTGTGCGGCGGTGGGCACGCCCGCGGCCGGAACCGGTGCAGACTCACACCATGATAGTTGACTACGATACGGGGGCGCGAGGTCTGCCCCGCCAGTGACCGCAGGTGTGCCGCATTCACCTGCGCACAGGTTACGACAAACTCTGCGGCATTGACTTTCGAGCGCAGCAGCCGGGGTACAATGTAGATGTCATACGCATGTGCCGTGAAGCTGAACGGCATGTCGAACAGCCAATGGATCACCAGCGCGACCGTCGTTGGGTAACTCGCCCAATGCGCATGGACGCGGTGGATCCCTCGGGCTTGTAGCTGCTGCCCCAGATAGACGGCGCGGGGCACCAGCCAGAGCGATTTCAGGAGAAAGAGCGACGCTGTGCGGTTGAAGCGGGCGCCGAGCACTTCACGGATCGTGCGCAGCCGTTCGGGCGCGTCGGGCGCGATACGGGTTGTCCGCCACTTCCGGCCGGCATGACGATCACGCCACCACTCGCGCACCACTTTGCCATAGACGCCCAGGTAGCGTCGCGGCCGGCGGAGCAGGGTTTTTAGGTTAGCGCCGAGCACCGCCCGCGACAGGGTCCATGGAAGGTAACGGACTTCCTTGGCGAGCGCAGCGCCTTCTGGTTGCTGCGTCCGGGCGCGCGGCCGCTTGATCGAATACAGCTCGATCGCCACACCATGCTGGCGCAGTTGCAGGACCTCCCAGAGTACAAAGGTTTGGTGCAACACCGGAAAGGCTGGGAAGAGAAATGCCGTGGGCTGTCGGTTCGCTGACATGTCCGCCGCACCTGCCGCCTCGATAGCACGGGTACGCGTGCGGCGGAACCGATCAGGCGCCGCGGTTACGAGGCCGCCGGCTCAATGCGGAGCGGGCCATCGCCGTTCCGTTCGCCGTTGCGTGCGCGGCGTCGCACGCGCCAGGCCACCGCCGCAACCACCCCAACGACCGCAAAGGGCAGCACCGAGAGCATGAGGGTGCTCAGGTAATAGGCGTTGGTGACCCGGCCGCTGGACGAACCGTAACACAGAGGACAGGCGCCAGCGGCGAGGGGGCTGGCGAGCAACACGGTCACCGTGCCGGCCAAAAATGGCCGTAGCGCCCACACGGCGATCTTCGCTCCGGGTACCTCCCGGATCATCTCAGTGTGGCAGAGGGGATCCACCGCCGAACCGGTCCTCCGTCATCAAAAAAGAGCTGGGCAACATGATCAGGCTACGCCAGGTACACGAGCGCATAGAGGATGGGCCAGACACCGACCACGAAGAACCAGTACAGCCGGCACGCTTCCACCGCACTATGGTTCTGGGCACTGTACCGGCCATACGTCGCGTGGCGTAGCACCGCGAGCAGCACGACGACGCCACCCAGCACGTGCAGGCCGTGGCAGCCGATGAGCGTGTAGAAGGTGGCGCCGTAGACACCCGAGCTGACGTGCAACCCGTAATGGAGCAGCCGCAACCATTCCGTGCCCTGCACGGCAACGAAGACGACCCCGAGCAGGCCGGTCGCACCCAGCCAGCGCCGCAGCTCTCGGACGCGGTCTCCCCGGATCGCGAGCAGCGCCTGGCGCATCGTGTAGCCGCTGTAGAGCAAGACGAGCGTGTTCGCGGCGGTGACCGCGATCGGGAGCCGCGGCTGGTCTGGTGGCGGCCAGACGGCGCTGCAGGCGCGCAGCACCAGGAAGGCACTGATCAGTCCCGCGAAAAACATCGCCTCGGTGCCCAGAAAGATCAGCATACCCAGCACCGCGTTGGGCACCGCCGCCGGAGCACGGTGCTCGGGCAAGTGTGCTGACTCGATCATTATCGCGGGCTCGTCTCCCCGCGTCACGGCCGGAAGGCGATGTCCGGTAACAATGTCAGCGCCATGCCAATCGCCAAGAGTACGGGGATCCCGACCATCGCGTAGAGCATCAGGGGCACCTCGCGCAGGTGCATATAGTGCCGCACTACCAGTACGGCCTTCACCGCCGCGACCGCGAACACCAGCACGACCGCCGTTGCCTTCGAAAGCGGCACGGCGAACACGGCCACCCCGATGCCCAGTAACACCACCAGCCACACCCAAACAGTGAGGTACCCAACCGGAGCTTTCTGAACTGCATTCATCGTGTTTCTCATTCTCCTCGGGAACAGTCCCACCCCATCATGACAGGTACAACAACGGAAACAGAAAGATCCACACCACATCGACGAAGTGCCAGTAGAGACCGGCGTACTCGACCCGCTGTTGGATGCGCGGCCAGGTACGACTGCCAACCATCATGCAGAGCAGGACGTTGGCGACGATGCCGGCCAGGACGTGGAGGCCGTGCAAGCCGGTCATGGCGTAGTAGAACGACCAGAACAGCCCGCTCGCCGGCGTCAAGCCGTGCGCCAGTTCCCCAGTGTACTCGTAGCCCTTGATGCCGAGAAACGTGCATCCCAACAGCACCGTCAGCAGCAGGAAGGTCCGCGTGCGGCCCGGCTGCTCGGCTTCGACCGCCGCATGCGCCTCGACGATGGTCAGGCTGCTCGTGAGCAGCACCAACGTGTTGATCGCCGCCAGGGACGTGTTGACGTGGGCGCGTTCGACCGCCCAGCCCCCTGCGGCGATCCGGGACAAGATGTACGAACCGATCAAGCCGCCGAAGACCATGATTTCGGAGGCGAGAAACCACCACATGCCGACCCGGCCGAGCGGCAAGCGGGTGAAGTCCCGGCTCGCCACCCGCGGCCGCTCGACGACAGAGATCACGCTCATCGCACACCTCTCATTGCTGGACTCGGCACGTACTGCGGCAACCAGTCTTCCGAAACGCCCGGGGCATTGTACTCGTACGGGTCACGGTAGACGGTGGGTATCGTCGCGAAGTTCCCATGCGGCGGTGGTGACGTGGTCGACCACTCCAGCGTATTCGCGTGCCAGGGATTGTCGGTAGCGCGCTCACCGGCCACCAGGCTCCAGAAGAAATTGACGATCAACGGGATCTGTCCCACGAGCAAGATGATCGCCGCAACCGTGACAACATGATGGATCGGTTGCAGTGGCTTGAGAAAGTCGTACTGTAGCGGGTTGTAGATCCGTCGCATGTGCCCGCCCATTCCGAGTAGGAACAGGGGGATGAAGACTGCGTTGAAGCTCAGCAGGGTGATCCAGAAGTGAACCTTCCCCAACGTCTCGTTGAGCATGCGGCCGAACATCTTCGGGTACCAGAAGTAGAGACCCGCAAAGCCGCCGAGGAGGGCGGAGGGAAAGAGAGTGTAGTGAAAGTGGGCGACGACGAAGTACGTGTCGTGCATGAAGATGTCGACGGTCGCCGATCCCAGGAAGATACCGGTGACCCCGCCGACGATGAACGTCGCCAGCGCGCCCAAGGCGAACAGCATCGGCGTTGGGAAGGTCAGCGCCCCACCCCACAGCGTCGCCACCATGGCAAAGATCATCACGGCGAACGGGACGGATATCAGGATGGTCGTGACGCTGAACGGTATCGCCAAGCGGGCATCGATGCCACTGACGAACATGTGATGCGCCCACACCACGAAGCTGAGCGCCCCCGCAACGATCGTGGCGTAGATGATCGTCCGGTACCCGAAGATGGGCTTGCGGGCGAAGACGGGAAGGATTTCCAGGATCATGCCGAACCCTGGGAGCAGAATCACATAGACCTCCGGATGACCGAAAAACCAAAAGAGATGCTGCCACAGGAGTGGATCGCCCCCTCGGGCTGGCAGGAAGAAGGCGGTGCCGAGGGTTCGATCGAGCAGCAGCATCACCGCTCCGGCGATCAG
>JBHHYR010000216.1:0-6675 GCA_046757585.1 Binatia bacterium
ACGGCTTCAGCCGTGCCGCCGCCAATCCGAGCCATCGCGGCTTTAGCCGCTGAGGGTGCGTGCAAGGAGCGTGCTAGTGGTAGCCCGCGCCGGGGTGCAGCAGATTGAGCGCCAGAGTGTAGACCGGGTCGAAGACGTACTGGAAGAGGTACCACGCCAGCAGCAGGCCGATCAGCCCGTAGGAGCGGCTGAACTCGCGGAAGCGCTGCCCGGCCTGCTCGCTCATCAGCAGGGTGACAGCGGAGTTGCCGTCCAGCGGCGGCACCGGCAGCAGGTTGAAGACGAACAAGAGCAGGTTGAGCACGAACCCGATGCTCAGCACCGTCGCCACCGCCTCCAGCGTCCCTTCGCCGCCGCTGGTGACGATGTGGGTCATCGTCGCCCGCTCCGGAGCCTGGAACACCCCGAGGGAGACGCCGGCTCGGATGCCCAGGGCCGCGAGCAACACCAGTCCCAGGTTGGCGCCCGGGCCCGCGAGCGCCATCCAGGCCGCGCGCCGCGGGTGGCGCTCGGCCCAGTAGGGGTCGTAGGGAGCGCTGGCCCAGCCGATCATCCAGCCGAAGAGGGCGTAGGACAGGACCGGCACCAGGATGGTGCCGAAAGGCTCGCGGCGGATGTGGGGCAGGGGGCTGAGCGTGGCTTGCCCGGCGTGAAAGGCGGTCGGGTCGCCTCCCCGCAGCGCCGCCCAGGCGTGCGCGCCCTCGTGGCAAGTGATGGAGAGAAGAAAGACGACGTACCAGACCAAGCCAAGCGTGACGGCCTCGGGCGTCAGGGTCAACTTTTTCGCCTCGCAGCGAGTCCTAGCGGGATAGTATCATTGCAGGCAGGAGGAGAGGAGACGTGAGACACCGTTGTTGGGTTGCGCTGGGGCTGCTGTTGGCGGCGACGCCGGCGCTGGCGCAAGTACGCTTCGAAAACTTTGGCACCAGCGGCCGCATCAACGTCACCTACACCGAGCCCTCCGATGAAGGCCAGGCCACCCGCCTGCAGGAATTGGCCGCCACCCTGAAGCCGCTCGCCGACCAGTTGCACCCGCTCGAGGAGATCAACATCGTCATCGTCCACTCGCGGCGCGAGCTCGAGCAGCGCCTGGGGCCCGGGCACGACGGCGCCCTGGCCGGCGTCAGCTACATCCACGGCATTCTGTTCCTCTCACCCATCGTCTGGCAGACCAACCCCACCCAGGAAGCGCTCGAGCAGCAGATGAAGGATGCGCTCGTCCGCTACGCCGTTCTGTTTCTGTCGGGCGGCAACCGGCTGCCCGGCTGGCTCGACCAGGGCTTGGTCAGCTTCCTGACCCAGCGGACTTTCGGTGTCGGCACCGCCGAACCGGTGGCGCGCGCCGCTCCCTTGCTGCTCGCCCGGCGCGAGGCTGCCGAGCTGGCCGTGGGCTATTGGGCGGTGCGCTATCTGGCGGAAGAGCGCGGAGGCCTGCCGGTCTTGCAGCAACTGCTGCGCTTGCACGCCCGGCGCCCCGACACCTTCGTGGAAGACCTCGAGCTGACCTACGGCGTCTCGGTGGGCGAGCTCGAGCGCGACTGGCGCCAGTGGCTGGCGGCGATGGTGGAGCGCGACAAGCGCGAGCGCGAGTCCGGCGTGCGCGAAGGCCCCCTGGTGCGCGACCCTGACTAAGAGATTTCATTTGGTGCAGGCGCACTGACTTCAGGCTGGATTCTTACTCCGGGAGGTTCATGCCGCGGAGGAGGTCTTGGAAGCGTGGGCTGTCCTGCAAATTGTCCCAATCCCAGCCTACATTGAGATGAACCAAGGGGGGCTCACGCTGTTCGTAGGCTTTCTCCAGCGAATCCAGCGCTAGAGCTTCCTCTTCCGCGTGTGCATACAGTCGCGCAATGCGAACTGACGGAACGTAGGTTTCCTGCGCGCGCGCTTCCAGGGTCTCTGCCGCACGATGCATCGCCTCGGGGTAGCCGGTCTTCGGGTGTCCGTGCTCCAGTGCTTCGGCGACTTCATTGTCACCAATCGCCGCAAAGAATGTCTTGGCCTCTTTCAAGGCCTTGTCATACTTCCGCTTCTGGTAAAAGGCTCCCCAAAGGCCCATATGCGCAGAAGGAAAGTTTGGTTCCGACTTGAGCGTCTCGTAAAACTGCGCGATAGCCTCTTCGTAACGCCTCAAGTACACCAAGTGCCAGCCGAGGAAACACTGCAGGAAGAAATTGAACGGGTCTAATTCGAGAGCTCGCTGAATCTCCCCTTCCCATTTGTCCGCCCGCCCCGTCGAGATAAGGAGGTCTGCGTAAAAAAGGCGTACATCGGCAAGGTTGGGGTTGAGCTCAATGGCATGCTGGAACGCCGCCTCAGCCCCTTCCCAGTCCCATTCGTAAAGGAACCGGAAATTTGCCAAGGTCTTGTGAACGTTAGCGAGGGTATCGTCCAGTTCCATGGCTTTCGTTATCGCCGCCTGGGCTTTCGGAAGTGCCTCCCGCGGCGGAATGACCCCATTGTCCCCACGGATTAGCCAGACGGCGGCAACTCCCTCATACGCAAGTGCGTAATTGGGGTCCCTCTTAAGAGCGAGCTCAAAGTACTCCAGGGCTGTGTCGAAGTGGTATCGCGAAAGTTTGTGCCAGTGAAAACGGCCCTGGAGACACGCATCGTACGCTTGGTGATCGATGCCACGTGGACGCAGAATGCGCGTTTGCTCTTGTGGAGTTAGTTTGATTCCAATCCTTTGAGTGACGGCGTGGGCGACCTCGCTTTGCAGTGTCAAGATATCCGTCAGGTGGCGGTCGTAGCTTTCTGCCCACAAGTGGGTTTGATCGCTGACCTGGATGAGTTGGACGCTGACGCGCACCCGCTCGGCGGCTCGGCGCACACTGCCTTCCAAGACGTAGTCCACGCCTAACTCCCGGCCAATCTGGTTAACGTCTTTGCGAGTGCCTTTGTATTGCATCACCGACGTGCGAGCGATGACCCCCAAGCCCTCCGGGTGCGAACGCCCGAGCTGCGTAATCATCTCTTCCGTAAGGCCGTCGCTGAAGTAGTCCTGCTCGGGGTCGCCGCTTAAGTTCTCGAAGGGCAGCACTGCCAGCATTTTCCTCCGGGTCCGCTGCAGTCTAGAAGGGCGGTTGTTCCACCAGGCGTCGAGCTCGGACTTGTACGCGTAAACCGTTCCTCGTTTCTTGTGCAGGTGCCGGTGAACAGGTATGCCTTCCTCCACTTCCCACCGGTGTAGGGTGCGAATGTCGCGTTTCAGGTAGGCGGCAATCTCTTTCCAGGAATCCAAGCGTTCGGCCGCGGATAATTCCGGCCGCTCACTCCGCTGCGCGGTGTTTACCTTTCGCATGGCTAGGCCTTGGCCCTGGAAGCAAGAAAACTGGGGAGATTTTACCCCATCCCGCTAATCGCTTCAAATGCAATGTCCTGGCGGATGTGACAAAACGTGACATTGGCAGTTTGCATGTTCTTGTCTCTTGCGCAGCCCAAGCGCACGGGAGCAAGCTCTGGGTGCGCGCACATCGCGCAAATCAAATGCGGGCCCTCCGCAGCTTCTGATCGCAGCGAGGGCGCCCGCGGAGGTTACCATGCGCCGTCAATTGTTGCTTGCGGGTTTAACGCTTCTGATCGCCGTTCTGCTTCCCTCTTCGGCTTGGGGACAATCGGGTTGCCAGCGGCTGCAAGGATCCGAGAATCTGACCTTCCTCGGCTTTTGGACTGGCGACGTTGATCTGGTCCTCGGCAATCAACTTCTGCATGGTGTGGTGTCATACACCCTTACCAGCGCGAGACCAACCAAAGGTGGTGTTGTCCTCCTGGGGACGGAGACCGCCACGTTCGACTTCGGTGGCGGGAACACCTTTACCGTGCAGGATCACTTCTCTTTCAGTCGCACACCTGATCCGACTGTCCGGAGCTACAAGGCCATTAACCGCGTCACAGCAGGGACGGGGAGGTTCAAGGATGCTTTCGGCAAGTTTACCGTCAAAGGCGATGTCCAGTTTTCAACTTCACCCTGGACTTTCACTAGCACTATGCGGGGAGCGATCTGCGTCGAGTCTGAATAGGCAGGCGGCCTGTCGGCCCGTCGATCGCGCAAATCAGAAGCAAGGAGGATTTACCATGCCACGTTCCACTTTTGTTGTCAGCATCGCCATCGTTGTTGTCAGCATCGCCCTGTTGGGGGTCACTCCGGCGGGCGCGGAAACACCGGTGTTCTGCAACATGACCATCACTATATCAGGTCAATACGTCCTCACCAGTGATCTGGCCTGTGGGGCTGCGCCTGGCCTAGAGGTCGCCGCCAACGACGTTCACATCGACTTCAACGGCCATACCCTATCAGGTCCCGGCACCGGCGTCGGCATCATTACCGCGAACGGGGGCTGCGTCGGCGTAACGGGTTTGCACCTCAATGGTGGCACGGTCACGGGCTTCGACACCGGGATTAGACTGTGTGCCCCTGCCAGTACGACGATGAATGCCCATGTGAACGGTATGACCGTGACAGGAAACTCTTTGAGTGGCATACATCTGGTCAACTCCGATGGCAACCATGTAAACGGCAACACCATTTCAGAAAACATCAGCACTCAGGGTGCCGTTGGCGTCCGTTTGGAGAACTCCCACAACAACAAGTTCAACACGAATCGGTTGCGTGACAATGAGACGGTGCCGGGCGTATTTGCCACCTGCGGGGGCTTCGGCCTGTTCGGCTCGAACGACAACGTGATCACCTCCAACGACATCTCCGATAACGGGGCTGCAAACGGCGGCTTTGGGGTCGGTTTGTTCTTTTCCAGCGGCAACACGGTTCGAGGCAATATTGTGAACGGCAACCGTCAGCAAGGGATTCTCGTTGTGTTTGGTTCCAACCACACCGTCCAAAGCAACACCGTCAACCAGACTTTGATTGGCAATGGGATTTTTGTGCTTTTTGCTAGCGACAACACGATCAAGAGCAACATAGCGTTCAACAATGCGGCTCTTGATCTGTTGGACACTAACGCCAATTGCGATAACAACACATGGAAGAGCAACACCTTCGGGACCAGTAACCAGGCGTGCATCCAGTAACTGATGAAGCCGGGTTCAACCCTGGCCAGCCTAGTTCCCGCCTGCTGACAAGTCAACGCGGGGCGTATCACACGACAGCTTTTGGTACCGCCGGAAGCGGCGGAGACTAGGCGTATTAAAGGATTGCCTGCCTGGACGAGGGACGCCGCCCGAGGGGTTAGGAGCTGACGGGCGCTTTACTCTGGACCCGCTCGCGCTGGGCCTCGCGGATGCGGGTGGCCTTCTTGCCTTTCTTGCCGCGCAGGTAGTAGAGCTTGGCGCGGCGCACGCGTCCCGCGCGCACGACCTGGATGTTCTCCAGCAGCGGCGAGTGCACGAGGAAGATGCGCTCGACCCCGATGCCGAAGGAGACCTTGCGCACGGTGAAGGTCTCATCCACGGCGCGGCCCCGGCGGCCCACCACCACGCCCTCGAAGGGCTGCACGCGCGTCTTGTCGCCTTCCTTGATCTTCACGTGCACGCGCACCGTGTCGCCTGGCCGCAACGTGGGCGGCTTGGAGCGCACTTGGGCGCGCCGAATCTTCTCCATCGCGGCAGACATGTAGAAACTCTCCCCGGTAAAAAATGGACCACCAGTATAGCGGAACCTGGCCGCCTCGCCTACCCCCGGCCCCGCGCAATGCCAGCAGGCTGCGCGCGCCTCGCCGCCCCGGCCTTGACGCCGCCGGTGAAAAAACCGACAATCAAACCCACTTTATTTCTTTGTCTTCTTGAGGTCTTGCCTGTGAGTATTCTGAATCTGTTCCGCCGTTTGAAACGGCCGCACTGGCATCTCTGCTACGACTGCATGCGCCAGAACAACCTTGTGGCCGAGGGAGCCATCTTCTTCAACGACGGTCCCCCCAACGCCGACTACCTGGGCCGGCCGCACTACCGCTGCCCGCGCTGCCGCTCGCTGAACACACGCACCTTCCAGTTCCTGAAGGAAGGAGGAGAGGAGGCGGCGCTCAGCGGGCTGGAGCGCATCGTCAAGGCCAACCCGCGCAGCCGCTTCCAGGTGGCGCCGCGCGCCTAGCCGCGGCGCGCTTTTTCCAGCAGGGCGAGGTCTTCCTTGCTCAACTGAGCGCGCGCCAGCAGGTCGGGGCGGTTACGCCGCGTTTTTTCCAGCGCCTTCTGCCGGCGCCAGCGGCGCACCTCTTCATGGTGGCCGCTCAGCAGCACCTCGGGCGCCTTCCAGCCGCGAAAGCTGGCCGGGCGGGTGTAGTGCGGGCAGTCGAGAATGCCGCCCGCGGTGATGCGCGCCTCGGGATGCACGGTAAAAGACTCCTCGATCTTTGAGCGCTCATCGCCCAGCGCCTGCGGCAGCAGGCGCGTCACCGCGTCCACCACCACCGCCGCCGCCAGCTCGCCCCCCGTCAGCACGTAGTCGCCGATGGAGAGCTCGATCGTCGCCAGGTGCTCGGCCACGCGCTCGTCCACGCCCTCGTAGCGCCCGCACAGCAGCACCAGCCGCTCCATGCCCGCCAGCGATTGCGCGGTGCTTTGATGGAAGAGCTTGCCCTGTGCCGAGAGCAGCACCACCGCGGTATGGGTGCGCTGCTCGGCGGTGACCTCGCTGAGAATCTCTTCCACCGCCGCGAACAGCGGCTCCGGCTTCAGCACCATGCCTTCGCCGCCGCCGAAGGGCCGGTCGTCCACGGTGCG
>JBHHYR010000217.1:0-6672 GCA_046757585.1 Binatia bacterium
GTGTGCGGGTAGCCGTCTCGGTTGGGGTGTGAGTGCCCGTGGGCGTCGAGGTCGGCGTGGCGGTGCCGGTGTGGCTGGGTGTGCGGGTCGCAGTGACCGACGGGGTCGGTGTCGACGTCTTGGTGGGAGTGTCCGTCGCCGTGCTGGTCGGCGTGGTGGTATCGGTGGGCGTATCCGTGGCTGTCGGCGTGGGGCTTGGTGTGCGGGTAGCCGTCTCGGTTGGGGTGTGAGTGCCCGTGGGCGTCGAGGTCGGTGTGGCGGTGCCGGTATGGGTCGGCGTGCGACTGGAGGTGGCCGTGTCAGTGGGGGTCGGTGTGCCGGTTGCCGTGTGGGTCGGGGTAGGCGTCAACGTGCGCGTGGGCGTGGTGGTCTCGGTAGGGGTGTGAGTGGCAGAGGGGGTCAGGGTGGCGGTCGGTGTGCGCGTGTCTGTTCCTGTGGGTGTTGCTGTCCGCGTGCGCGTGGGCGTGGCCGTCAACGTCTGCGTGGCCGAAGGTGTGACGCTGGGGCTCGCGGTATCAGTTGCCGTCGGGGTGGCCGAGGTCGTGGCGGTGATGGTTGCGGTCGGTGTGACCGTAGGAGTCGGCGTCGTCGTGGGCGTTACGGTGATCGTGGGCGTCCTCGTGGCCGTTGGCGTCGTGGAGGCCGTCGGCGTGATTGTCGCTGTTGGGGTGATGGTGGCGGTTGGCGTGACCGTGGGTGTCGGGGTCGGTGATGCTACCACGGGCGCAATGCGTCCGATGCGGTTCGCACTAAACTCCGTAAACCAGATGTTGTCATCGGGCCCGCTCGTGATACCCGTAGGCCCGGTGCTCGAAAACTCGTCGATGAAGCCGGCTGGGGTTATGCGTCCGATCTGGCCGGCGTTGAACTCCGTAAACCACAGGTTGCCGTCCGCGCCACTGGTGATGTCCATGGGCTGGGCATTGGCCATCGGGACGGGGAACCGACTAATGAGGAGCCCGTCCGGGGTGATCCGTCCAATACGGTTCCCAGCGAGCTCGACGAACCACAGGTTCCCATCCGGGCCCCCCGTAATACCCTGTGGTTGACTGTTGGCAGTAATCGGGAACTCGGTGATCACGCCGCTCGGCGTAATCCTGCCAATCCTGTCGGTGTTGAACTCTGTAAACCACAAGTTCCCGTCCGGGCCCAGCGTGATGCTCTGCGGTTCGCTGTCGGTTGTGGAGAGCTGAAACTCGGTGATGTTGCCGCTGGGCGTGATGCGGCCGATACGATCCGCGTTGACTTCCGTAAACCACAGGTTCCCGTCCGGGCCGGCCGTGATGTCGAGTGGCTGGCTCAGTGCGGTTGGGATCGTGAACTCCGTGATGGTGCCGCTGGGTGTGATGGTGCCAATCTTGTTCGCGTCGAATTCGGTAAACCAGAGATTGCCGTCGGGCCCGGCTGTGATACCGGCAGGGCCGCTACTCGCTGCCGGAATGGTAAATTCGGTTACGACGCCTGCCGGTGTGATGCGCCCGATGCGGTTTCCGGAGAACTCCGTAAACCAGACGTTTCCGTCCGCTCCGGGGGCAATGTCGAACGGTTGGCTATTCGCCGTGGGGACTGGAAACTCGGTGATGAACAGCTGTGCCAGGGCGGTCGCCGCGAGCGCATGCAACAGCGCCCCCACCGTAAGGGCTGCCACGACGGACGATGGGACTCCGGCTGGGATCGGGGGGCGCGCCATGGCAGCGCCGACGTCTACTACACTGCTCTGCAGTAGACAAGGATCCGGGTTGCAATGGTGTTCAAAGCGGCCGGCAGTGACAGGGATCCGCGCGTGTCAGCTCGATGCTACGGTCAGCTGGCTTCCTAATGCCCCGCTTCGATCAAGTGCGGGACCGTAAACACCTCCTCGATGTTACCAGGTGCGTATGGTGACACGGCTGCAGGGCCCTGGTTGAAGTACCAAGTGGTCGGATCCGGTGATGCCGGTCCCGGAATCCTGATGAGCGTGGCATGGAGACCCTGGGTATCGACCATGACGGCGGAAGTAAATCCCATTTCATCTTTGTACACGACGTTGGATCCAGGGGCATTTTTTCGAAAGGAGAAGAACTCCATCCAGACTTTCCACAGCTCGCCGCTCTTGTCGTAGATGTCGGAGTACAGGACCACCCACGCTTCCGTGTCGATGTAGAGGATCCGCTTCCCGTAGGCGTACTGTGGCAGTTTTGAGTTGCCTTCGATGACGTACGCGTGGCGCTTCTCCCAGTTGTCGCAGTAGACAAAGTCGGCCCCGTCGGGGCATCGCCGGGCGCGGAAGTGCTGCCGGTGAACGACGCCGAGCACGTCCTTTACACCCAGCAGCTTCCACCTGCTCCACGCGATGTTGCCGCTATATCCCCAATAGGAGTCCTGGTCAGTATCCTGACCGAACAGCGAATCGCTGCGCTGCGCCGTCGACATACGACGCACGCGCCGCACCGCAGGAATGTACAGCCAGTTGTCGTCCTGCCGGCTCGGGTCCAGAAAGCGAAAGTCCAACGCCCCGACCCCCTTCATGTCGAACGGCGCCACGATCGGGGCCAGGAGCTCCTTGTACCGCAAACGGTCTGGGTTGGGCAGCTCGGGTTTCGGGTCGATAAAGAGCCGGCCGTAGGAGGGCGTTCGCCATCCGGTGGCCGCCGATCACGTATGGCGAGATGACGCGCGTGGCCCCCGCATGCAGAAGCTTGCGTTCACCTGCGTCGTTCTCGGCACGCGCCACGATGAGGAGATTCGGATTCAGTTCGCGCGCAGTCAAGGCGACGAACACATTGTTCGCGTCGGTCGAAAGCGCACTGACCAGGCCGCGGGCGCGCTTGATACCGGCTTGCAAGAGGATGATGTCCTCCGTGGCGTCCCCTTCCACACACAGGAACCCTTCTTCACGGACGCGCTGGACCGCTTCCGAAACACTCTCGATCACGACGAAGGGGACGGGCTTTGCTGCCAGCTCCTTACAGACAATGCGCCCCATGCGGCCGAAGCCGCACACGATGAAATGCCCTGACAACTGTGCGATCTGTCGCTGCACCTTTCGCCTCCCGAACGTGCGTGGAATTTCACCCTCGATGATGTCCCGCGCGATCAAGCTGGCGCTGTAGAGGACAATGCCCAGGCCCCCGAAGATGAGAAACATCGTGAACCACCGCGCCGCGGCGCTCAATGGCTTCACCTCGTGGTAGCCCACCGTCGACAGGGTAATCACCGTCATGTACAGGGCGTCCAAAAAGCCCATGCCCGCCACGGTCATATATCCCGCGACTCCGACGCTGGTCAGAACCACCACCGCGAGAAATGCAGCCAGGAGTGAGCGACTTACCATTACGGTTCTCGAGACGAGTTCCCGATCCCAGACCGTGACGAGCAACGGAAACCGCCCATCCGCCGCGGCCAGGTTACCATAGATGAAGGATTTCCGTGAGAAAAGGGCGGATTGTAGTCGTCGACCGGCCTGCGAGCAGCGCGCTGGAGCCCGCTTGCGGTTGTTTCCAACACCGGATAGTTTTGGGGTTGGCTGCATGGGCCGGCCAGATGTGCTGCGGAGCTGACGGCAGCGCGCGCCGTTCGCGCGGAAAGGGGGCGATTCCGTGGTTTGTGGCTCGCGGCGGAAATGACGCCGGGTGGCTGGCAGAGGCGAAGACGAGGTGCCGTGACGGCGCGTGCGCTCTTGAGCATTGCGGGATTGCTGGCCGGGCTGCCTGGTCCGTCAGTGGAGGGGGCGTACGCCGTCCAGGCGTGCCCCGATGCGGCCGGTTGCGCCCAGGTGCGCCTCGGTAGCGCCACGGGTATGCGGGGCGACACCGTGAGGGTGAGGCTGGCCTTCGCACAAGGCCCGGATGATGGTCAACCCGGCGGCGTTGACGAAATCGTCGCGCTTGCACTGACGCTCAACATCGATGGCGTCGGGATCGGTCCGCCGTTGACGCTGGCGGACTGTACCCTTCAGGAAAACGGACTGCCCAAAGCGATCACGCCCGATCCTTCGCTCGCCAACTTCAAAGTGGTGGTGGAAAACGCAAGCTGCGCGGGGCGGACACACTGCCTGTGCCCAGACCCGGTGAGCGGCATCAGGCCGGACGTCTTCGTCAACCTGGCGATTTTCGGGCCTGATCCATTGCGAGTTCCCGGAACGGCGCCGAATGAGCTGCCGCCCTTGCCCAGCGGACCATTGCTGGCGATAGATTTCAAGATCGGATCGACTGCCGCCGGCACGGTCACCTTGCACGTGTTCAACGAAGCGAGTGATAACGGGCCTCCGCCCTTCGGCGCGTTTGTCTCGGCCGGCGATCGACTGAAAGTCGACCAGACGTGCGTGCCGGTTGCGGGGCTGCCACTGTGCAGCGGCACCGCACGGGTGAGTCAGGTGGCAACCTTCGATGGCAGCATCACAGTGGTAACCCCACCCACGGCCACCGGGACCAAAACACTGACCGTCACCGCGACCGATACGCCGACGCCGACTCGGAGCCCCACGAGCACACCGTTGCCAACTTCAGCCGCTACCGTGACTGCCACGCGTTTGCTGCCAGCAACGGAAACGCCCAGCGCACCACCAACCGGTACGGCAACACCCACGCAAAGCCCGACCCCAACGCCGACCGCCACGCCCATGAACACTACCGTACCCGCGCCGAGTCTGACGCCGCCGCGCAGATCCTGTGTGGGCGATTGTGATGATTCCGGTGCTGTAACCATCGACGAGGTCGTGACCATGATCAACATCGCCCTAGGCACCGCCCCGCCTGCTGCCTGCACGGCGGGCGATGCCAATGGAAACGGGGACATCACGGTCGATGAAATCCTGGCGGGCGTAAACAACGTGCTGAATGGTTGTATGAGGGGTTCTTGAGGCGGTCCTTGAACGTCGCCATGTCAGGAAGGGGGAGGATCCCGATGCCTGTGTACATCATCGCACAGATTGACATCCACGACCGTGAGGAATACGGGAAGTACCAAGAAGGCTTCTTAGCGATCTTCGCTCGCTACAAGGGCGAGCTTCTGGTTGTTTCTGAGGAACCCGTGGTCGTTGAAGGCGAGTGGCCGTTCACGCGCACGGTGCTGATCCGCTTCCCGTCTGCCGAGGAAGCGCGCCGGTGGTACGGCTCGCCAGAGTATCAGGCGCTGGCGCAGCACCGATTCCGAGCGGCGAAGGCGAACGCGGTCCTGGTTGAAGGACTGCCATCGCCATGATCGCGCACACGTCGACGCCTCAGCAAAGGGCTCAGTTGGCGAGAAAAGAAGTGGAGCCGAAGGGAGTCGAACCCTCGACCTCTAGAGTGCGATTCTAGCGCTCTCCCAGCTGAGCTACGGCCCCACCACGGAGAAAGAGCAGCGGCCCCAAACCCTTACACGAGTCACGCGGGTGCCGCAAGTCCGATGCAATCGTTCCGGTCGCCGAAGGCACAGGGCGTGTGAGGTGGCTCGGCCCACGGACGAGCCGGTTTGACTGCGACACAATGACCCCGTAGAGTTCCCCGAGTGTTCGCCCCCAGTCGTGACGGGCGCCGCGGCCTTCGCGGCCTTTTCCGGCCACCCCGGTGTCATAATTCGTTGGCGTCCAACAAAGGCACGGCCAAAAACGGCGCGGCTTAACCAACCGTCGAGGGCGATGCAACTGAGAAGCAGACGCATACCGTGTGGGTCAGGCAACTGTGGCCGCTGCTCGCACCGGCCGTTGCGGAACGGTGTGGGCCGCCCCGCCGGCTGTCTGGTGCCCTGCCGAATGACGACGGGGTTCCGGGGTCCAAGACGCGACGGCGGCCGCAGGGTGGAGGTGCAGAATGGCGCAGGCTGATATCGAGTCCGTTTTGAAGGAAAAGCGCGTGTTCGCACCGCCCGCGGAGTTCAGCCAGCACGCTCACATTGGGAACGCGGCAGAATATGACCGCTGGAGCCGCTTAGCGGAAAATGACCCGGACAAGTTCTGGAGCGACATCGCCGGCGAGCTTGAATGGTTTTCGCCGTGGCGCTCGGTGTTGGAATGGAAACCACCGTTCGCGAAATGGTTCGCCGGAGCCACCACGAACCTGACGTACAACTGCATCGATCGCCACCTCCGCTCGTGGCGCCGCAACAAGGCGGCGATCATCTGGGAAGGCGAACCTGGTGACAGCCGCACACTGACGTATCACGACCTCCACCGCGAAGTGTGCAGGTTCGCCAACGTGCTGAAGCGTGCAGGGGTGACACGGGGCGACCGCGTTGGCCTCTACCTGCCGATGATTCCGGAGTTGGCCATTGCCATGCTAGCCTGCGCGCGGATTGGCGCGACCCACAGTGTCATTTTCGGTGGCTTCAGTGCCGAGGCGTTGCGAGACCGTTTGAACGATGCGCAGGCCAGGCTGCTGGTCACAGCCGACGGTGGCTACCGGCGTGGCGCCGTCGTGCCCCTCAAAGCGAGCGCTGATGATGCGCTGCGCGACGCGCCCTCGGTGGAGCACGTCGTCGTGGTGCGCCGGACCGGGGAAACGGTGCCCATGAAAGGCGGGCGTGACCGCTGGTGGCATGAACTGGTGGAGGAGGTGGACGAGCCGTGTGCGGTTGAACCCGTCGACGCCGAGCACCCCTTGTTCATCCTGTACACCAGCGGCACGACGGGGAAGCCGAAAGGCGTGGTGCACACCACCGGTGGTTACATGGTGCACACCTACATCACCACCAAGTGGATCTTCGATTTGCACG
>JBHHYR010000218.1:0-6646 GCA_046757585.1 Binatia bacterium
GCCGCTCAACTCGATGCCGCGTTGCGCCAGGAAGTCGATCTCCTGACACGGGAAGTCCTCGCCCACTGCCGCCACCATCTGTACCGGCGCAAAGAAGCTTGCAGCAACCGCAAAGTATGTCGCTGCCCCGCCCAAGGCACGCTCAGTCTTGCCATGGGGTGTTTCAATCGAATCGAAGAATACCGAGCCCACAACCAGAATGCTCACGTGTTAATCCTCCGCAGTACTCCGGCGAGCGGCGCACGGAACCTGCTGGTCACAAGTACTTCCCGATGAGAATGTCGAGATCGCGTTTCACGGCGTCGGGAATATGCGCACGATCCGTGATGATTGCGTGTTCAAGCGCGCGGGCACACGCACACGTGCGTGGGCTCTGCAACTGCGGCAGGGCTGCCGCAATCACTTGTTGCGCCGCCGCGACATTTTCGTTGAGAGTGCGCAAGACGTCGCTGATGACCACGTCGGCCTGGGTCTCGTGCCAGCAGTCGTAATCAGTCGCCAGCGCCAGCGTTGCGAAACAGATTTCGGCTTCGCGCGCCAATTTGGCTTCTTGCAAGTTGGTCATGCCGATCACGTCGGCCCCCCACTGGCGGTAGAGAACCGACTCCGCACGGGTGGAAAACTGCGGGCCCTCCATGCATACGTAGGTGCCGCGCGCATGCACCGGGACACCCAGCCGCTGCGCCGCTTCCACGAGGAGCGCGCTCAGCCGGGGACAGAACGGGTCGGCAAAAGCGACGTGCGCGACAACCCCGTTTCCGAAGAACGTGCTCGGTCGCTTGGAAGTCCGATCGATGAGTTGGTCAGGGACGACCAGATGTCCGGGCACGATCTCTTCGCGCAGACTGCCGACTGACGCGACCCCGATGAGCCACTCTGCACCGAGTGTCTTCATGCCATAAACGTTGGCGCGGAAGTTCACCTCCGATGGCAAGATCCGGTGCCCCCGCCCGTGGCGGGGGAGGAAGAGCATCCGCACACCGGCCAAGGTGCCGCAGAGGAACTCGTCTGATGGCACGCCAAAGGGCGTCGTGAGCCGCACCCGCTCGGGACGCTCCAAGCCAGCCATTTCATACAACCCACTGCCGCCAATTACGCCAACTGTGCGCACTGCGTTTTCTCTCTGTCCAGACAATTGCCAGCCTCGGCGCGGGATGTCCAGCAGGCTCCCCCCGCCGTGTCCGCCCGCATCGACCGTCTAGTGTGCCGTGCCTGGCACCTCAAGCCGAACGTCCTGCGGCGATCGGCTGCGGGCTGGACGATGCTGCCGGTCGCGTACTCGAAGCACTTGACGCCTCTGCAAGCGCGAGCTGTCCGCACGCCGCGTGAATATCCTGCCCGCGACGACGGCGGATGGTGGTCAGCACACCGGCCCCCAGGAGGCGTTCCTGAAACCGCGCCATTGCCGGCGCAGGCGAGCAGCGGAAACCCGCACCGGAAAAGGAATTGAATGGGATCAAGTTCACCTTGGCCCTGACGCCCCGCAGCAACTGCACGAGACGCGTGGCATCGGTCAGCGAGTCATTCACCCCGGCAAGCATCACGTACTCGAACGTCACGCGCCGGCGTTGTGGGATGGGCAGGGCACGGCATATCGCCATGAGCGTTTCCAGCGGATAGCGCCGGTTGATCGGAATGAGGCGTGCTCGCTGCGCATCCGTCGTACCACTGAGCGATACCGCCACATTGACCGCTGTGTCGTTCACCAGACGCTGCAGGGCCGGGACCAGGCCAATCGTGGACACGGTAATGCGCCGCGGCGAGAAGCCCACGCCCCAGTCCGCAGTCAAGATCTCAATCGCCTCACGCACTGCCTCGTAGTTGGCCAACGGCTCACCCATGCCCATGAACACGATGTTGCTAATACGTTCCCCGCACCGCAGCTGTGCCTGCCCTGCCAGTACTTGACCAACAATCTCGGCAGCCGAGAGGTTACGCTGCAAGCCGAGCCGGGCCGTCGCACAGAAGGCACATGCCATACCGCAGCCAGCTTGCGACGAGATGCACAACGTTAGACGTGCGGCGTCGGGAATGAGAACGGCTTCAACGCCGGCGTGCTGGTCCAGCTTGAAGAAGAGCTTGCGCGTATCGTCGCTCGACCGAGCAACGGTGGTGGGCACCAAGGTGAAAACGGAGAACCGCGTCGCAAGTGCATCACGCAGCCAGCGCGGCAGGTTGGTCATGGCCGTGAAGCTGGCAGCATGGCGGCGGTAGATCCAGGAAAGGATCTGGGACGCGCGATAGGCCGGGTAGCCCTCGTCGGCGAGCCACGCCCGGAGTGCCGCACAGGTTAACACCGGGAGCGGTCGTGCTCCCGCCGCGGTCCTCTCACGCCCAGGTTGCAGGAATTTCGAGGGCGCTGAAGAAAAATTTGATTTCTCGTCGCGCCGTGTCGGGGGCGTCTGAACCATGGACAGCATTCTGCTCGACATTGCTCCCGAAGTCACGCCGGATGGTCCCCGGTTCTGCCCTGGCCGGATCCGTGTCCCCCATGATCTCCCGATTCTTGGCAATCGCGTTATCGCCCTCCCACACCGAGACCAGAATCGGCCCAGAGGCCATGAATTCCGTCAGGCTATGGTAAAAGTTCTTATCCTTGTGGACCACGTAGAATCGGGCCGCCGTCTGGGAATTGATGCGCACGAGCTTCGCAGCTGCAATCCGTAGGCCGCTTGCTTCCAACCGTCGCAGGATCTCGGCGGCAACCCCCTTACGCATGGCATCGGGCTTTACAATGGACAGCGTACGTTCGATCATTGTCCTTGCTCGTCCAAGGCTGCGGCCATTGTCGCGCCAAGCTTGGCGGGGCTTCTCGCGACACGAACCCCCGCGCGCTCGAAGGCTGTGATCTTGTCGGCCGCTGTTCCCAGGCCTCCGGCAATAATCGCCCCGGCGTGTCCCATCCGCTTGCCGGGCGGGGCCGTCTGGCCCGCGATGAACGCCACCACCGGCTTGGTCACATGAGCGCGCACGAATTCCGCCGCTTCCTCCTCCGCTGAACCGCCAATTTCGCCGATGAGCACCACGCCGGTCGTGCCGGGATCGTCCTGGAAGTACCGCAACACCTCAATGAAACCGGTCCCGATGATCGGATCGCCGCCAATGCCGACGCACGTGGACTGGCCCAGCCCCACCTGGGTCAGTTGATGAACCGCTTCGTAGGTCAACGTGCCACTGCGGGATACGACGCCGATCGTTCCCGGCTTGTGGATGTAACCGGGCATGATGCCTATTTTGCATTGGCCCGGGGTGATGATCCCGGGGCAATTCGGGCCAATCAGCCGCGTCGTATGACTATCGAGGTACCGCTTTACGCAGACCATATCGAGCGTCGGAATGCCTTCAGTGATGCAGACGACGAGCGCCAGCCCGGCGTCCGCGGCCTCCATAATGGCATCAGCTGCAAAGGCGGGTGGCACGTAGACGACCGAGGCGTTGGCGCCAGTGGCTCGAACCGCTTGCGTCACGGTATCGAAGACCGGTATCCCCTCGAAATCACCACCGCCTTTGCCGGGGGTTACCCCTGCGACCATCCGCGTGCCATACTCCCGGCAGGCCCGGGTGTGGAATTGTCCGGTGGCGCCGGTGATCCCCTGGGTGAGGACCCTTGTCGTTTCGTTGACCAGAATGCTCACTGCGAATGTCTCGCCAAATACCGCACGCTAATCGCTCATCCCAACGAAGTCAATTTTCCGTCGAGCACGAAAAGGCGGCTGCGCCTGCTACCGCAACACCGTGCAGCTCAGCCCGCAGGTGATCAATGGTCCGGCGCATGCCTTCCTCGAAGCCCACGGCCGGGTGGTACTGCAAGAAGCGCTCAGCTTTGGCGATCGCCGCCTGTGTGTGGCGGACGTCCCCAGCACGCGGGGGGGTATGTTCAATCGTCACAGCACGACCGAGAAGCTTCTCGATGACGCGGGTGATGTCCAGGACCGAGTGGCGGGCGTTGCAAGCGATGTTGAAGACCTCTCCACCCACGCCGGGCGCGGTGAATCCGAGCAGGTTGGCTTGGACGACATTATCGATATAAGTAAAGTCTCGAGACTGTTTTCCGTCGCCGTGGACGGTGAGCGGCTCGTCGGCCAGCGCTGCCCGGATGAACAGCGGCACGACGGCGGCATACTTCGACTGCGGACTCTGTCGAGGGCCAAAGACGTTGAAGTACCGCAGGCTGACCGTCTCGAGCCCATGCAGGCGGGTGAACATGCGGCAATAATACTCGGCCGCTAGTTTCGCAACCGCGTAAGGAGAAACGGGCGCCGGAAGCTGATCCTCCACCTTAGGTAGCGCCGGCGAATCACCATACACGGATGATGAAGACGCATAGACGACGCGACGCACGGTCCCGGAATCTCGAGCAGCCAGTAACAGCCGCAGTGTTCCGTGGGTGTTCACCTCGTCGGTACTGAGAGGGTCATCGATCGACCGGGGCACCGACCGCAGCGCCGCCTGATGCGAGACGTACGTCACTCCCGCAACGGCGCGGCGAACTGCATCTTCATCGCGCAAGTCAGCTTCAACGACTTCGACCCGGTCCGCCACCGCCGCGAGATTGGCGAGGTTGCCGGTGGACAGGTTGTCAAGCACACGCACACGCTCGCCACGGTGCACTAGCGCTTCGACGATGTTCGAGCCGATAAACCCGGCACCGCCAGTCACCAAATACATTGCATATCCTCCTCCGTCTGCCGCTACTCTCTCGCCTGCCGTTCTCGCCTCGGGCCGTGCGTCACGCCAGCCGTCCTGTCCGGGGCTCTGAGGCGCGCCGCAGGCTTACGCGCGCCGCGACCGTTGCCGTCGCCCCACAGCGCCTCCAATGCGCTGACCCGTGCTTCCAAGTCGCGTCCATGCCGCATACCCCGCTCTCCTATCAAGGCCGCTCGGCCGCC
The DNA here is from genome assembly GCA_046757585.1 of Binatia bacterium. GTDB lineage: Bacteria > Desulfobacterota > Binatia > HRBIN30 > HRBIN30 > JBHHYR01. The sequence continues at coordinate 4,890 of JBHHYR010000218.1, forward strand.
CTCGAGAAACGTGTTGCGGATCTTGTAGGCCGTCGTATGGCTCACACGGTAGTGTGAGCGGATTTCGTCCAGGGTCCGCTCGCGTTTGATCAACTCCAGCGCCAAGGCTACCCGTTCTTCCGGCGTCAACTTCTCACGCGTCCTCATGAGAGCCTCCTCTTACGCTCCGGCGGTGCGCCGCCGAGGCAGCTCACGGTCCTGCTGCAGGTCTTTGCCAGTGCAACTCCGCCGGCACCCTGAGTTGCGGTGGCGGTGTTTCGCTCCGGAACCAACGTGTCGCGAAGCGGCCAAGTCCGAGTACGAATCCCGCTCCCCAACTGAGATGCAAAGTCACGAACGCCGCCGCTACTGGCAGGAGAAACCGCCAGCCGTTAGTATGGGCCAACCGCGCTGCGACAACTCCCACGCTGCCGGCATACGTCGTCCCCAGCAACAGTGCGGCTGCACGGGCCTGCCACAGCCACGGCGACGCCATGAGTAGTCCGACTCCGGCCAACACGAACGCCGGCGGGATGAAGTGCCGGACACTCGTTTGTCGGGGGTGCTTCTGCACAACGCGCACCTTCCAGAAGCCATACTGCGCAAACTGCTTCGCTAACGCCCGCAGGCTCTGGCGATTCTGATAGACCGAGTGCATAGCTGGTGCGAGCACGACCCGGCCGCCTGCCTTGCGCAGGCGATAGTTGAACTCATCATCCTGATTCCGAACCATCTCTTCGTCGAACAGACCGGCGTGTTCGAACACGGCGCGCGGGTACATCCCCATGTACACGGTATCGACCTCAGTCTCGGCACGCCCGAAATGGAAATACGAGCCGATCCCGAACCGAGAGCTGGTCGCCAAGGCAATCGCGTCGCCGACCAGTCCGCCGCCGACCGGCCGCATCGGTCCGCCGACGTTGTCAGCCCCCGTACGCTTTAAGGTCTCCACGCCCACACGCATGTAGTCCGGCGCGATACGCGTGTGACCGTCGACGCGCATAACGATGTCTCCACGCGCTGCGCGGATCGCAATGTTGAGCGCGGATGGTACGATCCGCCGCGGATTCTCAAGCAGGCGTACGCGATCGGTCCGTCGTGCATATCGACCCACGACCTGTGCCGACTCATCCGTCGACGCGCCATCGACGACCAGGACCTCGAAGCGATCAGGGGGATAATCCTGCGCCAGCACCGACTCCAGGCAGGCGCGGATCGAGGCTGCCTCGTTGCGCACCGGAATCATCACCGACACGAAGGGTAGCACGCTCATGGGGCTCGCTGGCGGGCCGCACGTGTGTAGAGATCCCGCATCGTCGTCACCATCCGTTCGGGCGCGAACGTGAGCGCCCGATCACGGGCGGCGCGACCGAACCGCCGCCGCTGCTCCACGTTGGTCAGCAGCGCGACCGAGTGCACGACCAGCGCGTCACAGTCACCACGCGCAATCAGAAAACCGTCTTGCCCAGGGCGCACCAATTCCCGGGCACCGCCGACATCAGTTGCTACCACTGGCAGGCCGGACGCCATCGCCTCGAGCACTACGTTCGGCAGACCCTCCCAATCCGAGGTGAGCCAGAACAGATCGGCCTGCCGCAGCAGTTCCGGAACGTCATCGCGTTCTCCCGTAAACACGCAACAGTCGCGCAGGCCAGCGGCGGCAGCCTGGGCGGCCACTCGTGCCCGCAACGGCCCGTCACCGATGAGCAGGAACCGGACGTTCCGCAGCCGCTGTCGCAGCGCGGCAGCGGCTGCCACGAACAACCCTGGGTTTTTCT
>JBHHYR010000219.1:0-6625 GCA_046757585.1 Binatia bacterium
CGACTCCCCACTCCGAGCTGCCGGCAACCGCTGTGCCAGCAGTCGCGGGCCAGTGGGCCGCTCCAAAAACGGCCAGTTCCCTCCTTTAGCTTCCCTGCTGTGCTAATCTTTTTTTAATAAGCGAGAGAGGGGCCAACGTGCTATGACATCGGTGGCCGAAACGGCTGATCTTTGGCAGCTGCTGGCCGCAGCGGATCGCTGCTCAAATCAGTACATCCAGGTACCGGTTCACGCTAGTGTCACGATCACACATCGCCGCGCGCGCCCGGAGCCGGTTGGGACTCACAGGTTTTCGGAGCACGGCGAGGATCGCGTCGGCCAGTGCTCGATCATCCCCGACCGGGACGAGGGGACCGAAGGTGCCGCCGTCCAGAATTTCCGCCGGGCCGTGCGGGCAGTCCGTACTCACCACGGGGCAACCGCACGCGAGTGCCTCGACCAGCACGTTACCGAACCCTTCCCATGTGGAGCAGAGGACGAACACTGACGCACGTGCCATCCAGGCAAAGGGGTTCTCTGCATATCCCGGTAGAGCTACGTCGGCAGCAACCCCGAGCGAGCGCGAGAGGGTCTCAATCTTCGCCCGTTCCTCGCCGTCGCCCAGGATGACGAGGCGCGCCGGCTGCACGGCCCGCACTCGTGCGAACGCGCGAATCAGGTTCGGAAAGTCCTTCGCCCGGTGGAGGCGGCCGACACCGAGGACCACAGGCGGGGCTCCGGCAGTGAGCCACGGATGATCGAGCGGCGCGCGGGCTTTCGCCAGCAGCTCAGCCGACACGACCGGGTTATAGATCGTGATGATGCGCTGACGGGGGATTCCGGCAGTGCGCGACAGGTCATCCGCCACGCCCTTGGAAACAGCGATAATCGCATCGGCCCGGCCATAGTTCCGCCGAGCCAGCACCGGATACGCACGCCGGAAACGCCGCTTCGCGTGTGCTGCCACCGCCGACAGTGTGTTGTGCTCGCTGATCACCACCCTGGTGGTGATACCCGCAAACCGCTGGGCCCACAGAGCCGTCAGATTCGACTGTGTGCCGGCCGTCAAAAGCACGTCCGGTCGTTCCGTTCGCAGGCGGTGCACCAGTCCGGGTAAGTGCCTCAGCATGCGTGGCGCCGCACCGAGCAGCAGCGGCAGCATGGCTGGCGCGCCGCTCGGGTCAGCCGCCAACGCCCAGGCACGGGCGCGCAGCTGCGAAGCTGCATGGAGGGGAACCAGAGGAACCGGTTCTGTGACCGCGTCCGTCAGAGCGCCGTCCGCGACGCCCACCAGTAGCGTCGTCTGGTGGCCTCTCGCGGCGAACCCGGCCGCCAGCGCCGTCACCACGCGCTCCATCCCCCCCCCACCCAGGGACCGCACCATCAGCCAGAGCCTGCTCGGAGTGATGGGCACGCGGGCTCAATCCGGATCCGCCGACCGCCCGCGTTCCCCGCTGGGCCCCCGCCCGGTGCTACCGCATCGGCACGAGTCGCGCCAGGCGGCGAGCAGGATTTCCAGGTACCGGTCTGCCGCAGCATCCACGGAAAACACCGCAGCCCGCGCACGGAGGCGATCCGGGCTGATCGGGCGCTGCAGCACGGAGAGAACAGCTGCGGCTAAGGCCCCATCGTCCCCCACTGGCACCAGCGGACCGTAGGCTCCATGGTCGAGGATCTCGGCCGGGCCGCTCGGACAGTTGGTACTTACCACGGGACAGCCACATGCCAGCGCCTCGACCAGCGCGTTGCTGAAGCCCTCCCACGCGGAGGACAGCACGAATACCGAGGCGCACGCCATCCAGGCAAACGGGTTGTCGACGAATCCTGGCAGGGCCACGTCCGCCGTCACCCCAAGGCGCCGAGCGAGTTGCTCCAGACGGTGGCGCTCCTCACCTTCCCCGAGGATCACCAGGTGCACTTGACGCGCCGCCCGCACTCGAGCGAAGGCCCGAAGGAGCGTCGCGTAGTCCTTTTGGATCTTGAGCTTGCCCACCGCCAGCACCACAGGCGGGCGGCCCGTGCCGAACCACGGGTGCTGGAGCGGCGCCCGTGCTCGTCGCTCGATTTCGCCGACATCCACCGGGTTGTGAATTGTTGCGATGCGGGCTTCGGGGATGGCACCCGCCAGCGCCAGATCGACGGCAACCCCACGCGAGATCGCGATCGCCGCATCAGCAGCCGGATATGAGCGGCGCGCCAGCCCCCGCAGCAGGGGTCGCCAAAACCGCTGCCCGGGTCCCGTCGCCGCCGAGAGGTGGACATTCACGCTGATCACGACGGGCACGGGCACGCGCGCCAGCCGCCGTGCCCACAGGGCAGCGACGTTGGCGGGGTTCGACGTGGACAGCAACACGTCAGGCCGCACCCGCTGGAGATACCCGGCAAGCGCCGGCACAGCGGCCAGGACCCACAGGCCCTTGCGTGTCGCCAGGAGGGGTACATGCCCCCAGCGGGGATCCAGCACGACCAGCCGGACCAGGGACGAAACCTCCGAGCGAAAAGGTCCTTCCGGCCGGACTACGACGAGATCCACCCGGTGCCCCCGCTCGGCAAAAGCCCGGGCCAGGATCAACATGCGGCGCTGTGCGCCTCCGCCGGCCAGGCCGGACAGGAACAGCGCTAGGTGCCTGCAGGCCGGCCTCCCGCCGGCATCTTCACGTTGCGCGGACACGTGTCCCTCTCACCCCGTCCGTGGGTCAGATACAAGAAGGCAGGTCTTTTCCGAACCGTAGCCCGTAAAGTGAATTTCCACGCGACGGGAAGTCGTCCACGGACGTTTGCGCCGCATAGCTGAGTGGGGCGATCGGCGCAATCTTTGCTCACCCCTATGCATCGCTGGGCCCCGGGGGCTACCATTTGTAAACCAGACCACGAGGACGCCGCTATGCCCACGATCAGGGCGATAAAGTCAGAGCCCGTGTCTCCTAAACGAGCGGGTGCGACGCCGGGGACCGTTCTGGCGTTACGTTTGGCCACACCCTAAGCTCATGAAAGAGGCGATGTTCTACCAGCCGGTTGCCGGGGGCCGGCTTCTCTGCACGCTCTGTGCGCTGTACTGCAAGATCGCGCCGGGGCGGCGCGGCGCCTGTGGTGTGCGAGTCAACGTCGACGGCACGCTGTACACCCTCGTCTACGACCGGGTGATCGGGCGCCATGTCGATCCGATCGAGAAAAAGCCGCTCTTCCACTTCCATCCGGGCAGCCGATCCTACTCGATTGCCACGGTCGGCTGTAATTTTCGCTGCCTGCACTGCCAGAACTACGACATCTCCCAGCAGTCCAAGAGCAAGCTGCCGCTGATTCGGGAAAGTGGCGGCGAGGACCCCTCCGTCCTCTGCTTGTCGCTGCGCGACCTGGCTGCCCGGATTCCAGGCGAAGAGGTGAGCCCTGGGGAAATCGTTCGCGCGGCGCAGCGCAGCAGTTGCCAAAGCATTGCGTACACGTACACAGAGCCAACGATTTTCTTCGAGCTCGCCTACGACACCGCACGACTGGCCGCGGCCGCAGGCATTGCCAACGTCTTCGTCACCAACGGCTATATCACCAGGGACGCACTGACGCTCATCGCACCCTATCTGAACGCAGCCAACATCGATCTGAAGAGCTTCGACGACTCGGCGCACAAGCGCATGACTGGCGCACGGCTGCAACCGGTTTTGGACGCGATTCGCGCTTACAAGCGACTGGGAATCTGGATTGAGGTCACGACGCTGGTGATCCCGGGCCATAACGATTCCGAGCACGAACTCCGGCGGATCGCGGATTTCATCTGCAGCGTAAGCCCGGAGATTCCGTGGCACGTCACTCAGTTTTATCCGGCGTACCAGCTCCTCGACCCGGCGCCGACTCCGCTTGCTGTCCTGCACCGAGCCAGAGAGATCGGCTATGAGACCGGCCTGCGATACGTGTACGAGGGCAACGTACCAGGCGCAGGGGGGGAGGATACGTGGTGCCATGCCTGCCACGCGCGCATCGTCGATCGGCAGGGATCGCACCTGCTGGCGAATCGCATCCGCAGCGGCCGCTGCCCGCGCTGCGGCGTGCAAATTCCGGGCGTGTGGACGTGAATGCGGGGGTGCGATGTGGGCGGGAACCAAGCCCCACCGCTTTCGCACATATGAGAAGCGCATCGCCTGGTCCTGCCCGCCCGGCATGCGCCTCCCCACGTCCGCTCAGTGGCAAGACATTTGCGGCGCGAAGCTGGCAGATGCCCGGCGTATTGCCTGGTCCGTGCAACGCGCGGGAAAGAGAGGCTGCCATGAGCATGACAGGACTAGAGGTTTTCGACTCCACGATTCACAAGACCCACGCCTGGCTCAACGCGATCATGACAGAGCTGGGGTGGGACGACCGGCACAGGGCCTATCTGGCGCTGCGCGCGTCGCTGCAGGCGCTGCGTGATCGCCTCACCGTAGAAGAAGCGATCCACCTGGGGGCACAGCTGCCGATGCTGATTCGCGGCTTCTACTACGAGGGTTGGCACCTCGCGGGCAAACCCCTCAAACGGCACAAGCGAGAATTCTTGAGCCGCATTGAGGACAGCTTCGAGTCGGAGCACGCCCCCGATCCCGAGCAAGTGGCCCGTGCCGTGTTCAAGGTCCTCGCTGAGCACATATCCGCGGGAGAGGTCGGAGGCGTCAAGAGCATCTTGCCACACGACTTGCGTGAACTGTGGCCGCCTGACCATCAGTCCTGATGTGCAGGGGAGGGGCATCCGTATGAGCCGGCGGCAGAGCGTGCATGGTGAGGGCTCCCCGCTGGGCCGTGCCCTGGCGTTTTCCGACGCCGCACTGACGGTGCTGCAGCAGCGGTATCTGCGGCGCGACGCCCAAGGGCACCTCGCCGAGGATCCGCCGGCGATGCTGCAACGGGTAGCGCACGCCGTAGCTGTACCCGCCCGGGCGTTTGGTGAGGATCCTTCCTTCTGGGAGGCTCGCTTTCTCGAGCGTCTCGAACGGCTGGAGTTCCTACCAAACTCCCCTACCCTCATGAATGCTGGCCTCCCGGATGGGCAGCTCAACGCCTGCTTCGTGCTACCGATCGCCGATGACCTGGACTCGATCTTCACCGCCCTGAGTCGCATGGCACGCGTACACCAGACCGGAGGGGGAACCGGCTTTTCGTTCAGCGCGCTGCGGCCGCGTGCCGATCGTGTGCATTCAACCGGCGGGACCACGTCGGGGCCGCTCTCGTTCATGGACCTCTTCGACCACACGACTGCCGTGATCCGCGAGGGGGGGCGACGGCGCGGCGCGAACATGGCCGTGCTGCGGATCGATCACCCGGACATCGAAGGGTTCATCAGCGCGAAGTGCACACCCGGCCGGCTGGAAAACTTCAATCTCTCGGTAGGGGTTACTGACGCGTTTTTCGCGGCGCTGGAGGCAGGCGGCACGTTTGCCCTCCGCAATCCGCGCACCGGAGGCATCGTGCGCACGGTTGATGCGGCGGCGCTGTTCGATGCCATCGTGGAAGCCGCCTGGGCCACGGGCGATCCAGGCCTGCTCTTCCTAGACGAAATCAACCGCCACAACCCAACGCCGGCCTTGGGAGTGATCGAAGCTACCAATCCCTGCGGTGAACAGCCGCTGCTTCCGTACGAGTCGTGCGTGCTCGGTTCGATCAACCTCGCAACTTTTGCGGGTCCGGCTGGGGTCACATGGGAGCAACTGGGCAGTGCGATCCGCGATGCGGTCGTGTTCCTGGACAACGTGATTGAAGCTACCTGCTACCCGTTCCCTGAAATCGAAGCGGCCACGCGCCGTACGCGCAAGATCGGGCTCGGCGTCATGGGACTGGCTGATCTGTTCGCACAGATAGGTGTGGCGTACGATTCCGACGAGGGTCTCGCGTTGGGTGGCCAGATCGCCAGTTTCCTGGCCGCCGAGGCACACGCTGCCTCCGTAGCGCTTGGCGAGCGGCGCGGATCATTTCCTGCCTTCCGCGACAGCATATGGGCACGGCGCGGCGTACGGGCGATGCGCAATGCAGCCGTCACCTGCGTCGCACCCACGGGAACGATCAGCCTGCTTGCCGGGACATCGAGTGGCATCGAACCCTTCTTTGCACTGGCCGTCGTGCGGCGTTTGCTCGATGGGCGGCGCTTCACCGAGGTGCACCCGAGGCTTGCGGCAGCACTCGCGCCGCTCGGGACCATGGGCGAGGCAGCGCTGGCGTGGATCCGGACGCACGGGTCGATCCGGCAGCTTGAAACCTTGCCGGCCGGGCTGCGGCGGCGTTATCCGGTCGCGCTGGAGATCGCCCCTGCGTTTCATCTGCGCATGCAGGCAGCTTTCCAAGCGCACGTGGACGCCGCAGTGTCAAAGACTGTCAACCTGCCGCCCGACGCGTCGCGCACCGCCGTGCGCGACGCGTTCCGGCTCGCCCGTCAACTCCGGCTCAAGGGAATCACCGTCTACCGCTACGGCTCACGTCCTGGACAAGCCCTGTCGCTGGTCCACGAAGACGCGCGACGCGACTGCCGTGAGTGCGCCGTGTAAGGTGCGGCGCCAAGTGTGAGGCTCATCCCTTGACGCCGCGGATGAAGAACGGCAAGCAACCTGAGACCACGCGGCGCACTGCGGCGGCCCTCTCAGCGGGCACCGAAGCAGGCGGGGCGTTCTTCAACCGACTTCCAGAGCACGAG
>JBHHYR010000220.1:0-6613 GCA_046757585.1 Binatia bacterium
CCGCCACCTGCCGTCGAGGAGGTGGTGCGCCGGCTGCAGCGCCTGCACTACCTTGATGATCGCCGCTTCGCCTATACCACCGCCGAGCAGGCGCTCCGGCACGGCCGCGGCAGCGAGTACGTGCGCGCCCGGCTCGCTGCAGATGCGGTGGCCGACACGCTGATCGACGAGGCCATTGGGGCAACGTTTGGTGACGAAACTGCACATGCCCGCCGCGTCCTGGCACGGCGGTATCCGGTCGAATCCCGACGCCCGGGCGAGGGGGCCAAGGCGGCGCGCTTTCTGGCACGCCGCGGTTTTCCGGATGCCGTGGTGCTCGCCATTCTGGATGAAGGCTGCTACTAATTTCTGTGCATGACGGGCTCCGAGATCCGCGCAGCGTTCATAGACTTTTTCCGCAGACGTGGCCATGAAGTGCTGCGCAGCGCGCCGCTCGTGCCTGAAAAGGATCCCACCCTCCTCTTTACCAACGCGGGAATGGTGCAGTTCAAGAACGTCTTTGTCGGTACCGAAACGCGGGGGATGAGCCGCGCCGTCAATGCGCAGAAGTGCCTGCGGCTGAGTGGCAAGCATAACGACCTCGAAGAGGTCGGCCGGGACACGTATCATCACACCTTCTTCGAGATGCTCGGCAACTGGTCCTTCGGTGACTATTACAAACGCGAGGCAATCGCCTGGGCATGGGAGCTGCTCACGCGGGAATGGAACCTCCCCAAGGGGAGCCTCTTCGCCACTGTCTTCCGGACCGATGACGAGGCGGAACGCTGCTGGCGGACGGAGACCGATATTCGGCCCGACCACATCCTGCGCTTCGGCGAGAAGGACAACTTCTGGGAGATGGGCGAGGTCGGACCGTGCGGGCCGTGCTCCGAGATTCACATCGACCGCGGGCCGCAGGCCTGCGATCGGGGCGCGGTGCCGGGTCACGTCTGCGGCGTCAATGGCAACTGCGCGCGGTTCATCGAGTTATGGAACCTGGTTTTCATTCAGTACAATCGGACCGCGCGGGGCGTGCTCGAGCCACTCCCCGCCAGACACGTCGATACGGGCGCCGGCCTCGAGCGCCTCGCTGCCATACTCCAAGGGGTGCGGTCTGACTATGACACGGACCTCTTCCGCGATCTGATCCGTTTTACCGGCGAGCGCGCTGGCAAACGTTACGGCACCAGTGTCGATGATGATCTGTCCTTCCGTGTGATTGCAGACCATGCGCGTGCGCTCACGTTTCTGATTGCGGACGGCGTGCTGCCGAGCAACGACGGGCGCGGCTACGTGCTGCGGCGCGTTTTGCGCCGCGCGGCCCGCCATGCCAGGCAGCTGGGGCTCGACGAACCGTTTCTGTGGCGGCTCAGTCAGACGGTGGTGGAGGTGATGGGTGACGCGTACCCTGAAATCGTTGATCGGCGCGCGCAGATCGCACAGGTCATTCGAGCGGAGGAAGAACGCTTCGGTGAGACGCTGGACAAAGGCCTGACGCTGCTCGAGCAGGAGAAAGCGTTGCTGCGGAAGCGTGGGGTGCGGGTGCTGCCGGGGGCCGTGGCTTTCCGCCTCTACGATACGTTTGGCTTCCCGCTCGACTTGACGGAAGACATCCTACGTGCCGACGGGTTCCAGGTCGACGCCGCCGGCTTCGAAACGGCGATGGAGGCGCAGCGCCAACGCGCCCGCGACGGGCGCAAGGCGGCGGCCGAGGTGGTCGCGCGCCATGGGGCGTACGCATCACGGTTCGTCGGCGACCGCGTCTACGAAGGGGAGGCGCCAGTGACCGCGCTGCTGGTCGATGGCGAGGAGCGCGCCGAGGTCGAGGCCGGCGAAAGCGTACAGGTCATTGTCCCCGAGACACCCTTCTACGGCGAGGCTGGCGGTCAGGTAGGCGACCGGGGTGTGATCGAGGCCGCCGGAGGCGTGCGCGTCGAAGTCGTCGATGCGCGCAAACCGCGCCCTGAGCTCACGGTTCACGTCGGCAGGGTGATCCGCGGGTCCCTCGCCAAGGGCAGCTGTGTGCGCCTGCGGGTCGATCGGAGCCGCCGCGAGGCCGCACGCCGCAACCATTCGGCCACTCACATCTTGCACAGCGTGTTGCGCGAGCACCTTGGTCCGGAGGTCCGGCAGGCAGGGTCCCTGGTCGAACCCGGGCGCCTGCGGTTCGATTTCACGTACACGGGGCCGGTCAGCGCGGAAGCCATGTGGGAGATCGAGGAGGACGCGAACGCACGTATCCGGGAGAATACTGCAGTCCAGATCGAGGAGATGGCGTTCGATGAGGCGATTGAGGCGGGTGCCCTCGCGTTCTTTGGCGACAAGTACGGTGCGCGGGTGCGCGTGGTGCGGATCGGCGACTATTCGGCCGAACTGTGTGGTGGCACGCACGTCGCGCGGGCCGGCGACATTGGCCTGCTGAAGCTGCGGAGCGAAAGTGGTGTTGCCGCAGGCGTGCGGCGGATCGAGGCGGTGAGCGGGGAGGGTGCGTTGGAGTGGGTGCGCAGCCGCGAGCAAGTGCTCCGCCAGGTCGGCGCGTTGCTGCGGGGCCCGGATGACGAAGTCGCGGCGCGGCTCGAGCGCGTGCTCGCGCAGGAACGCGCCCTGGAACGGCAGTTGAAGCAGCTCCAAGACAAACTCGCCGGCTCCCAGAGTGACGGGCTGCTGAAGCAAGCTCGGCAGGTCGATGGGCTGACTGTGCTGGCCGCGGAAGTCGAGGGCGTGGACGACCGCGGACTGCGCGAACTCGCCGATCGCCTGCGCACGCAAATCCGCTCCGGCGTTGTGGTCCTCGGGACCACGCGCGGGGAACGTGCGCTCTTGCTGGCGGCGGTGACGCGCGACCTGATCCCGAAGTATCACGCCGGGCACATCATCAAACGCCTCGCGCCCCTGATCGGCGGGGGTGGCGGCGGGAAGCCGGAGCTGGCGCAGGCGGGCGGCAAGGAGCCCGCGAGGTTGCGCGAGGCGCTGGAGGTCGTCTACCAACTTGTGTCCTGAGCAACCGCAGGCCGCTGCCTCGGCGGACCAGGAAGTCCTCGAACTGACGTTCCAGGATCATCGGCTCTTCCGAGACCTGCTCGGTCACCATGACGAACACCTCAAGGCCGTCGAGCGCGCGCTCGGAGTGCGTATCACTGCTAGTGGTACGACGGTGCTGGTCGGTGGTGATCAAGTCGAACGGGAGCTGGCCGGTCGCGTGCTGAGCCAGCTCTACGGCGTCATCGAACGGGGCTATCCCGTCTACAGCAGTGACGTCGACTATGCCATCCGCATCCTGAGTCGCGATCGCAGCGCCAACCTGCGCGAGATCTTCCTCGATACGATCTACATCTCGGCGCACAAACGTGTCATCACGCCGAAAAGCGTGGCGCAGAAGGCGTACATCGATGCGATTCGCAACTACGATATCGTCTTCGGGATCGGCCCCGCAGGCACCGGCAAGACGTATCTGGCGATGGCAATGGCTGTGGCCGAGCTGCTGAAGAATAATTTCGCGCGCATGATTCTGGCGCGCCCCGCCGTCGAGGCTGGCGAGCGGCTGGGGTTCCTGCCCGGCGACCTGGCGGAAAAGGTGAATCCCTATCTGCGCCCGTTGTACGACGCGCTGCATGATATGGTGGATTTCGATCGCGTGCAGAGAATGTTGGAGCGTGGCGTGATCGAGGTGGCGCCCTTGGCTTTCATGCGGGGTCGGACCCTGAACGATTCTTTCGTCATCCTGGACGAGGCGCAGAACACGACCAGCGAACAGATGAAGATGTTCCTCACGCGCCTCGGGTACGGGTCGAAGGCAGTGATCACCGGTGACGTGACCCAGATCGACCTGCCGGCCGGCCGGGCCTCCGGGTTGAAGGAAGCACAGCGCATCCTCGCGGGTATCGAGGATATTCGCTTTTGCCTGTTTAGCGAACGCGACGTTGTGCGCCACCGTCTCGTGCAAAACATCATCTCTGCCTACGAGCATTGCGAGGCCCAGCGTGAACGAGATCGGAACGGCGGCGCGCAACCTCGGTGAGCGCCGGCCTGGGTGTGCATGCCGGTCAGTGTCGTGTGTCGCTGCAAGACGCGCGGTCTGAGGACCGCCCGCGTCGGAGGGGCCGCGGCGCGTCTGTTACGCGCGCTCGGCGAGGCGGACGCTGAGCTCACGGTCAGCCTGGTTGGTGACGCGGAAATCCAACAACTCAATCGCGCCTACCGCGGCGAGGACAAGCCAACGGATGTCCTGGCCTTTGCCATGCGGGAAGGTCCGCGCGCTCCCGGTGACCAGACGATGCTCGGCGACGTGGTGATTTCGTTGGAAACTGCGGCGCGTCAAGCCCGGCGCTGCCGGGTGTCCACGATGGACGCCCTGCGGACGTTGCTGATCCACGGGATCCTCCACCTCCTCGGCTATGATCATGTGCGATCCAGGGCCGCCGCCCGCCGGATGATGGCCCGAGAACGCGAGCTCCGGCACGCGCTCGGGTGCCGGTCGCGTGCGTAAGGCGCGGCCTGCGCGAGGATGAAATGCGGCGGTGGGGAGGATACAATTAGTGATCATGTGGCTCGGACAGGCCTGCGCCGGATCCGGGTGGGGGATAAGAACTGATGGATGACGGACCTTTGAAAGAGCGCATTGCTGCGGTGGAGGAACGGCTCGACGCCTTCGGGAGGCATCTTTGACGTCGCCGGCCGCCAGCAGCGCCTCGCGGCGCTCGACGCCCAGGCCGCTGCGCCTGACTTCTGGAAAGACGCGGCGCACGCGCAGGAGGTCCTCAAGGAACGCGCCGAATTGTTTGCGCCTATGGCAGCATGGCGCAAGCAGATGCAGGAACTGGCCGACATCAAGGTCTTCGCGGAGCTGGCCGACGAAGGCGACGCTGACGCCCCGGCCGAGGCGATTGAGAAGCTTGACGCCGTGGAGGCCGCGCTGCAACGGCTCGAGCTGCAACGGAAACTCGGTGGGGAACATGACGCCGGCAACGCCATCGTCACGCTGCACCCCGGTGCCGGCGGCACCGAAGCACAGGACTGGGCCGAGATGCTGCTCCGTATGTACCTGCGCTGGGCTGAGCGGCGCGGGTTCAAGACCGAACTGGTCGACCTCCAACCCGGCGAAGGCGCTGGCATCAAAAACGCCACCTTCACGGTCGAGGGCCCCTACGCGTACGGTTATTTGAAGGCGGAGGCTGGGATTCATCGCCTGGTGCGCATTTCCCCGTTCGATGCCAACGCGCGGCGGCACACCTCGTTCGCCTCCGCGTTTGTGTATCCTGAGGTCGACGAGGACGTCGACGTCGAGATCAACGATGCGGATCTGCGCGTCGATACCTATCGCTCCAGCGGGGCGGGCGGCCAACACGTCAACAAGACCGATTCCGCTGTGCGGCTGACGCACCTGCCTACGGGCATCGTCGTCGCGTGTCAGAATGAACGCTCACAGCACAAAAACAAGTCGATGGCGATGAAGATCCTGCGCGCACGCTTGTACGAGTTGGAGAAGGAACGGCAGCGCGAGAAGATGGCCGACTTCAACAAGACGAAGAAAGACATCGCGTGGGGCAGTCAGATTCGCTCGTACGTGCTGCACCCCTACCGCCTCGTGAAGGATCATCGCACGGGCATCGAGGTTGGCAACGCCGACGCCGTGCTCGATGGCGACCTCGATCGGTTCATCGAAGGCTACTTGCAAACGATGGTGGCGTAGCGACCCGGCAACAGGGCGGTCGCGCCGCTACGCCGGCACGCGAACGGGACGGAGCTCGTCGCCTGCTCGCCTTCTGTGGCACGCTGCGGTACACCTGCAGGCGTGCGGCGGAAACTGTACGACTACTTGCTCGAGCGGCCGGATGGAGCGTCGCCACGGGAGCTGGTCGATCTCGTCTTCACGCAGTCGGGTGGCGATCCCGACTTCGGGCCACGCTTTCTCCAGGGACTGCTCGCGTGTGATCCGCGCTTCATCTGGCGACAGCGGGAGGGAAAGTGGCGCGCACAGCAGCATGAGACGCTGGCGCGTCCGCTACACGACACCGCATTCGTGGTCGTTGACATCGAGACCACGGGGCTGGCAGGGAGCGCGAACGGAATCATCGAAATCGGTGCCGCACGGGTCCGCGGCGGCCGTGTGACCGACGAGTTCGAGCAGCTCGTGCACCCGCGCGTGCGACTGTCGCCGTTCATTACGCACCTCACCGGGATCGACGACGCCATGCTGGCGGGCCAGCCGCACATTGCGCAGGTCTGGCCGCGTTTCCTCGAATTCCTCGGCACCGACGTGCTGGTGGCGCACAATGCACGGTTCGACCTGAACTTTCTGAACGCGGCGGCGGTGGCATACGGGGGGGCTGCACTGCCGAATCCCCATCTCTGCACCCTGAAGCTTGCGCGGCGCCTACTACCCGGGCTGCACCGGCGGGGGCTCGATGCCCTGGCGGCGCATTTCACGATTCCGCAGACGGATCGGCACCGCGCATTGGGTGATGTCCGCATCACCGTGGAGGTGTTCTTCCACCTGCTCGCACTGCTCGCAGCGCGCGGCATCGAGCGGCTCGACCAGGTTCTGGACCTGCAAGAGCAGGCTCGCGATGGCCGGCGGTTCGTTTGCTTGCTGCCGCGCGAAACGATCGACTGCCTCCCCACCACAGCGGGCATC
>JBHHYR010000221.1:0-6510 GCA_046757585.1 Binatia bacterium
GCCCATTCGCCGTCAGCGAAATCGGTACCGTCACCTGGCTACCCGGTGCCCCGCTCGCATCGCCAATCGTGATCTGCGGCCCGGCCGGCATGCCCCCGCCAGTCACGGTCACTGTCCCATCCGTGCCCACCCCGTCGAAGTCGTTGAACTGGTCGTCGGCCAGGCCTGCCGAGACGAACGTCACCGCCGTGTCCCCCGCCGGCGCCGCCGCCATAATCGTGAACGTGCACTCCAGAATCTGCCCATCCGCAATCGGGCTCAGATCCCCTGCCAACGCGATACTCACCTGCCCCGTGATCGGCGTGGCCGTCGTCACCGATTTCCCGCTCGGCACCCCCGCACTCTTCGTGCAACTGTCGAAGCTCAGCACGTTCACGTCAAACCCGATCACCAACGGCGCGATGGTCACGATCGTCGGCCCATTCGCCGTCAGCGAAATCGGTACCGTCACCTGGCTACCCGGTGCCCCGCTGGCGTTGCCGATGCTGATCTGAGGCATCGGCCCTGCCATCGGTGTTGCGGTTGCCGTTGCCGTCGGCGGCGGGCTGGTGATCGTCACCGTTGCATCGGTACCGATACCACTGAACTCAGTGAAGTCGGGGGCACCCGTGGCAAGGGTGGCGGAGTCGAACATCACCGTCGTGACACCGGCTGCTGCCCCGGGATCGATAGTAAAAGCGCAGGCCAGAATTTCGCCATCGGGAATCGTGACCAAATCGCCCGTGAGTACCACGCCGACGCGTCCGGGCGTGGGCTCACCGGCGGTAACCGACTTCCCGCTACTAACCGCTGGGTTCTTCGTGCAGCCGTCAAAGCTCAGCACCGCAGGATCGAACCGGAAAACCAGTGGCGCCAGTGTGACCAGCTCCGGCCCGTTCTTCATCAGGGAGATCGGCACCATAACCTGCGTGCCGGGCGCCCCGCTCGCGCCCCCGATCATGATCTGTGGTGGCAGCGGTGTGTTCGTCGCTGTCGCCGTCGGCGTCGCCGTCGCTGCGGGTGTGAATGTACGCGTGGCTGTCGGCGGTGGCGTGTTCGTCGCAGTGGCCGTCGGTGTCCGGGTCCGCGTAGCGGTGGGTGTCCGCGTCCGGGTCGCCGTAGGCGGCCGTGTCCTGGTTGCCGTGCTGGTCGGCACGCGGGTAAAAGTCGGCAGGCGCGTTGGCGTGTTCCGCGGAGACGGGGTCACGGTTGGTGGGACAGTTGGCGGCGGCGTCCCGGTGGGCTTCGGAGTCGGCAGAGCGCCCGCCTCGTCGATTTTGCGCTGAAGAGGTTCGTCAGCTGCTGCGATGACCAAGGCGTTCCGATTCACCTCGAAAATATTCGAGCCGGACACGTCCCCAGGGAGGCGGCGAACGTCGTTGACGATGTCCCGGATCTCCGCGGGTGAAAAGGCACAGAGGTCCGCCCCTTGCGCCGCGATGCGCCCGAAGATCATCGACACTACCGCTTCACTGGCAAAATCGACCGTAATGGCCTCACTGGTACTAAAGACGAAGGCCCGTGTGAGCGTCCCGGCGGTGGCATCTCCGACCGACACGTAGAACCGGCACGTATCTTCGGTGGTACCGGCGGGGAGGTTGAAGATGAACTCTCCTTGGTCGTTCGTGAGCGCGCCGACATCGAACTGCTGCTCAACGCCATCACCGCGCCGCAAGGTCAGCCGCACTTCCACGTTGCGTCCCACCCGCTTGACGTTCCCCGTGAGGGCATGAGCCACACGAACGGCCAAGGCCGCAAACCGGTCCACCAGAGAGCTGTGACGCAACGCGAGCTGGCCGTTCGGCAGGAGCACCACCCCACTGACCGCCGGCCCGGGCGGCGGAGGCGGCGGCGGCTCCTTGAAGGTCGAGGAGGCATTGCCACCACAACCTGCCGTCACTGCCACGTACAGGAGGACCGGGATAAGTTGAACGCTAACCGCCGCAAGCCGTCGCACCATGCAGTTCCTCGCCAGAGCCCCGTCACCGAGCCAGTCTTTCCGCTACCATCCTGAAGGACCGTCCGTCAACCAAAAAGCGCAGCGGAGCACGCACCGGCTGTCGTTGCATCTAGGGTTCAGGGAACGTGCCGGGCACGCTCACTCTCCCGGACCCTTTGTCCCGGTATCCGCCTGGGCACTGCTCCCGGTATCGGGGCCCTTCGCACCCGCCTCGGTAGGTTTCAACGCTTGGTCAAGGATCTTCTTGAAGGTATCGTACGGCATGGCACCTTCGACCTTACGGCCATTGATGAAGAACGTCGGAGTCGAACGGACGCCAAGCGCGGTGGCCTCCTGCTGATCGGCCTTCACGGCGTCCAACGCCTTCTTGTCGTCGAAGCAGCTATCGAACCTGCCCGCATCCAGCCCGGCAGCCTCCGCCTGTTCATCAATCTTTTCCTTCAGATTGGCTGCGTTGAGGCTGCCCTGATTCTGGAACAGAAAGTCGTACACCTTCCAGAACGCCTCCGGGCTTTGCTGCAGCGCACATTCGCCCGCAAGGGCGGCATTTTGCGCCCAGGGGTGAATGTTCGTGAGGGGAAAGTTCTTGAAGACCAGTCGCACCTGGTCGCCATAGTCCTTGAGCAACTGATCTTCGAGCATCTTGTATGCGCGGCTGCAGAACGGGCACTCGAAATCGGAATACTCGACAATCGTAATGGGCGCGTCGGCCTTGCCCCGCACTGGCTGACCCTTCAGCGAGATCTTGTCCATCGCCGCCTTGTACGGATCGATGGTCAAATCAGTCAGCTGGCCTTGAATGAGAAAGTGGCCATCGCGCGACACCACAAACGGGACCCGCTGCGTATTGGTTCCGTTTGAAACCTCGAGTTTTGCCGTGAGCAATCCGTGCACTTCTGACGGTGCCAGATCAGTCACTTTGATGCTAAGGTTTGCCGGCAGATTAGCTGCCTTCTTGAAGTAGTCTTTCACGCGCTGGTCGATCTGCTGGCGCTCGGCGTCTGAAACGGGGCCGCTGGACTGCCCCGGCTGACACGTATGCAGCGAGGCGGCAAGGCCCAGGACGCAAGCGAACCCGATCCATTTCGTCATGTTGTCATGCCTCTTTTCCGATGCGGCTCGAATGTGGCGGACGCTGCTTTAGATCCGGTACGTCCCCGTTTGTCAAGCCGAGGAGGGAAGACGGGAGGCGTGAGGGGGAAACCATGAGGAGGGAGCCGGCAAAGGCGAAGCGGCAATTCGAACGACGAAGGCGGCGGTGGAGGACGGCGGACAAACGCTGAAGGACGGACCACTGTGCTGAGGGGCGTCAGGTAGTCCGGCGCGGGCGCACTGCTTCGAAGAGAAGGTCCTCGTAGTAGCGAATGCTCAAACCGATCAGAAATACCCGCGCACTGTCATCGCGCTGGGCATACACGGCGGTCCCTGCTGGATTCCGGCTACCGAGGCGCACGGTGATGGGACGCCTGCGCCGGGCGCTAAGGACGAGCTGGGACACCGGTGGATCGAGGCCAAATTGCGCCAGGTTCTCCCCGTTCTCAGCCACCACCTCGACGTTGGGAAGGCTTGTGAGGTTGTCAACCAGAGCGGCAACCAGGTCCGGGGGGGCCGTACTGCCAGCGGGTTCCACCACCTGCCACCGGCCTGCTATCCGCCGGCAGCGCAGGCGTGCCTCGCCGCGGCGCAACTCCAAGCCGTCAATCCGATCCTCGGAAACGTCGAGGAACGCTGCACGTGTCAAGTGCGCGGCTGCCTGCCCAGCGGGTTCGCGCAGCACAATCACGTAATACGCCGTGAGCACGCCGAAGCAGATCCAGTACAACCCAACCCTGCGGGCGCTCATTGGACCCTCTTCTCCTGTCCGTCCTCTCCGGCACCCTCCGCCCCTGCCCACTCGGCGGTGAGGCAGCGGACGTGTGTCAGCAGCTCAGCGACCGTGGCCTCCATGAACGCCGCGCGTGCAGCAGCCGGGCTCGAGGCAGTGTCCACCGCCTGCATGCGTTTCGCGACATCCGCCTCGAACTGATCGAGCCGCTGGCGCACGTGCGGGGCACGTCGAGCCCAATCCTGCTCGACCTGCACCAGCAGTCGCCTGAACATCCACCACGGCGAGTCGTCCGCTGGGCGCTCGCCTCCCCGACTCAGCACGGCAGGCAGGTCGCCATCAACGTACAAGGGAATGAACGCGCCAACGCAGGGTGCACCGAGGCTGGCCCAGTAGGTGAGTGGTCCATCACTGCGAGGTGGAATGCGCGCGATGAGGCTGGCCGTGGTCGTTCCAACTGGCTCGGCGTGCATGCACACACTGAAGTACTGCGGGTCCGCGGGCGTGCAGTTGTAACCCGGCTCGACCTGTCCGTAATGGTCGCGCAAGGCGGCCCGCAGCAACGCAACGCTGATCATGCCCTTGCGCTCGTCCAGCAGCGCCCGGGTACGCCGGAGCCGGCCGCTGGATATGGCTTCGGGTGCGACGCTGGTGTCGCGGTAGGCTGCGGCAAAGTCGAAGCGCTCGTCACTCGCCGCCCGCCACCAGCCCGCGGCAATGGCGTGCGCCATTGCACCGGTGGAGATCTCGTCCCAGTCGTCCCCGATGCTCAAGTGGTTCGACACACTGGCAGCGCCATCCACGTGCCGCAGCGCCCAGTAGCGATCCGAGGTTTCCAGGACAAAGGCGGCCTGTCGATCCGCGATCAGAAAAGAATTGTGGTACGGCCAATCCTTGTCGTGATAGCCCGAGCCGCCCTGTCCGTGCGTTGCAATGAGCCCGGTCATGACCCGGACGGCCTGCTCCGCCGTGGCGCTGCGCTCGAGGCCCAGACGAACCAGGTCCATGCCGGTGAGTCCTACGGCGCCTAGCGTGTCTTTAGTGAACACCGTATGGTTGCCGATCGCCACGCCATGCTCATTGAGACCGTGCTCCAAGCCCCACGACCAGAACGGGCGTGAGCCGATCAGGCGCGCGGTCTCGCGCACCTGCGGAATCTCGATGTAGGTACACCGCACGTGAGAGCCTGTGCCGTGCACTTGCCGGGGCACCTGCAACAAGGGTTGGCACTCGTGTGCCGGCCGATCGCTGTTCTTCGCGAACAGGACCGTGCCGTCAGCGGTGACGCCGCGCAGTGCCACTAGCGAGTCACACGCGACGCGCGGCACGGTACGAGCACCTCCGGCGCACAGCATATCGTCCTTCCCATAGCGTGCTGCCCCGCGGAAGGCCAGCTCGCCGTGGCCTGTGCCGCCGGCCTCCTGCCGGCAACGGCGGGCCGCCCGTCCCTCGCGCGCGCCTCGGCGGCCGGCTCGCACGCACGGCCTGAGTTGACCGCGCGACCGCGCGTTCAGTAATGTCCAAACGGCACGCGACCAGGAGGCACAGCCCATGGCATACGAAGCGATCGCATTGGACAAGCAAGAGGGGATTGGGACGGTCACGTTGAACCGGCCGCAGCGCTTGAACGCGTGGACCCCGGCGATGGGTGCAGAGATGGCTGACGCCTTCCGCGACATTGATCGTGATCCGGCCGTGCGCGTCGCCGTGCTCACTGGAGCCGGCCGCGCGTTTTGCGCCGGCGCGGACCTGGATTTCTTTGCGGCGCAAGTCGCGGCGGGTGGTGGCACGCGGGCGGGCGAGGCAGGCACCAGTCCGACTGCGCCCGGCCCGGCCCGGGTTGAAGAGTTCCCGATGCTGATGCGCAGCCTGTCGAAGCCGATCATCGCGGCGATCAACGGTTATGCGCTTGGGGTGGGCTGTACCATGACGTTGCTCTGCGATATCCGCGTCGCTGCCGAGGAGGCGAAGCTCGGCTTCCTGTTTCCGCGCATGGGGGTCATGGCCGAACTCGGATCGACCTTTCTGCTGCCGCGTCTGATCGGTCTGGGACGCGCATGCGAGTTCATGTTCACCGGCAAGCAGTATCCGGCGGTGGACTGCGAGCGGGCCGGCTTGGTCAATCGGGTCGTGCCCGGCAGTGAGCTCCGGGAGACGGTGCAAGCGCTTGCGCGCGAGATCATGCAGTGCGCCCCCCTGGCGCTGCGCTTGACGCGGCAGGCACTCTATCAGGGCCTGTACGAGACATTCGAGGCGCAAGTGCGGTACGAAGGGTTCACCCTCGACTACCTGTACCGCACCCGCGACCACGCGGAAGCGATCCGAGCCTTCCGGCAAAAGCGGGCGCCGGTGTTCGAAGGACGCTAACGCGACGGCACCTCCTCGCGGGCGGCGCCCACCCAGCGGGCTGCCGCTACGGGTACGCTGAGGCGTTCTCGCCAGCTCGCTGGCGGCTGCTCGCCGCGGCACCGCTTGCAACCGCCACGATGCCGCGGCAAACTTCGGCACCTTGGGCTTGCAACGAAGGGAGGGTCCCCATGGCCGCAACAGCGCTGGTCGGTCGTATCTTATTATCGTTGATATTTATTCTCGCCGGGGTCAACAAGATCGGTGGGTTGAGCGCAACGGTAGCGGACATGACCCAACATCACATACCGGCCGCGTCGGTGCTGGTTTGGGCCGCGATCGCTGTGGAAGTCGGCGGAGGGCTCTGCGTGCTGCTGGGGCTGCAATCGCGCGCTGCGGC
>JBHHYR010000222.1:0-6503 GCA_046757585.1 Binatia bacterium
TGCCGAGTTCGGAACGGATGTTGCGGACGCTGCGCACGACCTCGATGAGGTGCTGGACAGCGCCTTCCGCGGTGGCATCCCGGCGCGCCGCCTCGGCGCGCGGATAGGACGCGATCATGATGCTGCCGGCCGGCTTGGCTCCGGGCAACACCTGCCAGATCTCTTCGGTGACGAACGGCATGAAGGGGTGTAGCAACCGCAGCGCTCGTTCCAGCGTATGTACCAACACGGCCTGCACGCGGCGTTTACTCGTGCGGTCGGGCCCGTACAGGGCAATTTTGCTGAGCTCGACGTACCAGTCACAGTACTCGTGCCAGATGAACTGATATAATACGAGCGCCGCGTCATTGAAACGGTAGGTGGTCAAGGCGTTGCGGACGTCGTCGATGACCGCCTGCAGGCGCGAGAGGATCCAACGCTCGGGAAGCGCCAGCTCGTCCCCGTCCGGAGAGTCAATCGCCAGTGTCCCTTCCGCTTGGTCCTCGCCGTCCGCGTTCATCAGCACGAAACGCGCGGCATTCCAGAGCTTGTTCGCGAAGTGGCGGCCGAGATCGGTTTTTTCCGCGGCGTAGCGCACGTCTTCCCCCGCCGGAGCGAGCGAGACGATGGTGAAGCGCAAGGCATCGGCGCCGTACCTGGCGATGATGTCCAGAGGATCCGGTGAGTTGCCGAGCGACTTGGACATCTTCCGCCCCTTCAAATCGCGCACGATGCTGTTGAAGCAGACCTCGCTGAACGGCCGTTCGTCCATGAACTCGTACCCAGCCATCACCATGCGCGCGACCCAGAAGAAGATGATGTCGGCGGCGGTGATCAGCGTGTCCGTCGGATAGAAGCGGCGTAGGGTTGGCGTGTCGTTCGGCCAGCCCATCGTCGAGAACGGCCACAGCCAGGAGCTGAACCATGTATCGAGGACATCGGAATCCTGGCGGATGTTGCCGCTGCCGCAGTGTGCACACTGGGTGGGATCGGTGCGCGCTACCGTCGGCTGGCTGCACGCGTCGCAGTACCAGACCGGGATGCGATGCTCCCACCAGAGCTGGCGGCTGATGCACCAATCGCGGATGTTTTCCGTCCAGTGCAAATAGACGCCCACCCAGCGCTCGGGATAGAGGCGCAGGCTGCCGTTGCGCACCGCTGCGATGGCAGGCCGCGCCAGCGGCTGCATGCGGACGAACCACTGCTCCGAGAGATAGGGCTCGATGACAGTGTTGCAGCGCTCGCAGCGACGCACGGGGACCCGGTAGGGCTCGGCCTTGACCAGGAGACCGCGTGCCTCGAGGTCGGCGACGACCTGCGTGCGCGCCGCGAAGCGATCGAGGCCAGCGTAGCGCCCGCCATTGTCATTGATGTGCCCCTCAGTCGTCATGATGACCAGCGGCGGCAAGCCGTGCCGTTGCGCCATCTCGAAGTCGTTGGCGTCATGGGCGGGCGTGATCTTCACGGCGCCGGTTCCGAAGGCGGGATCCACCAACGTGTCGGCGACGACCGGGATCGGCCGGTCCATCAGTGGCAAGATGACTCGCGTGCCGATGAGAGTCCGGTACCGTTCATCGTTCGGATGCACCGCCACCCCCGTGTCGCCCAGCATCGTCTCGGGGCGCGTTGTCGCGACGACCACCCCAGGGCTGCCATCCTCCGCCGGGTAGCGGATGTGCCACAGGTGGCTGCTTTCGCCACCGTCGCTGGTGATGGCCTCCTCGTCGGAAAGTGCGGTATGGCAGCGGGTGCACCAATGAATGATTCGCTGGCCGCGATAGATGAGTCCCTTCTCATAGAGACGCACGAACACTTCACGCACTGCTTGGGAGAGACCCGGGTCCATGGTGAAGCGTTCGCGTCGCCAATCGCAGGAGGACCCAAGCTTCTTGAGCTGCTGGAGGATCGTGCTTCCGTAGCGCTCCTTCCAGGCCCACACACGCTGTTCGAATTGCTGGCGGCCGAGCGTATGACGGCTCGTACCCTCAGCGGCGAGTTGCTTCTCGACGACGTTTTGCGTGGCGATCCCGGCATGATCGGTGCCAGGCAGCCACAGCGTGACGTAGCCGTCCATCCGCTTGAACCGCACCAGGACGTCCTGGAGCGTGTTGTTGAGGACGTGCCCCATCGTCAGCATGCCGGTGACGTTGGGAGGCGGAATCACCATGGAAAACCGCGGCCCCGGCCGGGTTTCATCGGCGCAGAAGTACCCCCGTTCCTCCCACACCGCGTACCACCGGTCTTCAACGGCAGCAGGGTCGTAGGTCTTGCTCAGTTCGGCCATCTGTCAGGACGCATGGCTCGTGCAGGTAGACTACTGTGGCTACAAGAATCACGGGCCATTGGCAACCGGGGAGGAAGGGCATCAGAGGAAGGGCATCAATAGAGAGACTTCGCCAACGTCGCCTTCGCCCGGCGCGAAGGAGACCAAAGCCGTCTGGTGCAATTCCTCGTTGACAACCGGCCTCGGCAGCGTGATACCGTAACTGGGTAGTGGGCGCTGGGCAGGACGGCCTTGCCACGCCACGTAGGACGAAACCCAAGCAGCCCTGCTGATTACGAGCCCCGCGGGAGGCGCAGGATGGAAACGACAGTGATTGTCCGCTGGCAGTGGCCGGTGCTTGCGGTGAGCCTCGTGGTTACCGGGGCGCTTCTTGTCGGTTACCCGGCGGTGGGTGTCGCGCAGCCGAACGTGGGCGCCGTTCTTGGTGGTGCCGGCCCGAATAACTGTGTGCGGGACTTCCCCAATGCCCCCGTTGCGAATACGTGGTTCGCGCAAGCAACCGCTAACAGCATAGCGGGAGTTGATGTTTCAGGTGGCTCCAGCAGTGACATCGGCGCGGGGTTTAACAGTAGGATTGACAAGGGATGCTTGCCGGGCATCAGCGGCTGGTATTACGGGTTCGATGGCAATCCGCCGCCCGACCAGCTGGATCTTCTCCCGACCCTACTGCACGAACTCGCACACGGTCTAGGGTTTCTGACGGTGGTGGACTTGTCTACCGGAGCGAAATTCATGGGGTTTGACGACACGTTCATGCTGAATTTGGAAGATAACACCACCGGGAAGCTCTACCCTGCTATGACCGATGCGGAACGGGTAGCCGCGAGCATCAATACGGGGAATCTGCTCTTTGTAGGAGCAAACGTCAGGGCGGCTAGCAGCGTGCTGTCGGCGGGCAAGGTCGGCGATGCGGTGCTCATGTTTGCGCCGAACCCTCAGCAGCCGGGATCGTCAGTGTCCCACTTCGATACGTCCCTGACGCCTGACGAGTTGATGGAGCCGTTTGATACTCCGACGCACATGCAGAAACTGACCGAGGCGCTGTTCGAGGATATCGGCTGGACACTCCTGCTCCCCGGCACCCCGACGGCCACTCGCACCGTAACACCAACGGTCACGCTCACGCCCACGGTGACACCAACGCCCACTGTTGCACCGCCGCCGGCCTGTCCGGCGACACCGCAGAGCGGTTGCCGTACACCATCGAAGTCGATCCTGGTGCTGAAGGACAAGCCGGGTGGCAGCAAAGATCGACTCATCTGGAAGTGGCTCAAAGGTCCGGTCACAAGCTTCGCGGAGCTCGGCGATCCGGTGGGAAACCTCAGCAGCTATTCCCTGTGCGTGTACGACGAGTCCGCGGACGCGCCCAGCCTCGTGATGAGCGCTGGGGTGCCGGCTGGGGGGACCTGCGCGAACAACAAGCCGTGCTGGAAACAACTCGGGCGCGCCGCCAATCCCAAGGGCTTCAAGTACCGCAATACGGACCTCACCGCTGATGGGCTTCTGAAGATCATTCTCAAGAAAGGGGCCATCCCCGGCGGGCCGGCCAAGGTCATTATCATAGGGAAGGGAGCGAACCTGCCCTTGCCAGGACCGGTGGGCGCAACCTACTTAAACCAGGATACGACCGTGACCGTGCAACTCATCAAGAGCGACGGCGGCGTGTGCTGGGGAGCGAGCTATCCCGCGCCGGCGATCAAGAATCAGAGCGAGCTCTTCAAGGACAAGATGTAGCCAGCAGATTCAGAAGCGGGCGACGCTCTGACAGCGTGACTGCGCTCGGCCGTCTTTTGTGCTACGGTCGGACCCCCTGGGCGGGACGATGCGCGGTTTCCTTGGGATGACGGTGAGTGACGCCATGACACGTCCGGTGACCACCGTGTCGCCCGACGCGACGGCCAGCGAGCTCGAGCAGCTCTTCGAACGTTACGACTACAACAGTTTTCCGGTGGTGCGCGACGACCACATCGAGGGAATCGTCACCAAATTCGACTTCCTGCGCAATTTCGTGTTCACTCCCGAGTCCGTGGTGCCGCACTACGAAGCCCTGATGCAGCGCCGTGTCGCAGACATCATGCAGCGTGACGTGACGACAGTGGCACCGGACCTGCCGCTGACCCGCGTGCTGCAGAACATGGTCGACATGCGCACCAAGAGTTTTCCCGTTCTCAGCGGCGGCCGGCTGCTCGGCATCATTTCGCGCGAGGACGTTATCCGGGCCGTGCGCCGAGCTGCCGGCTGTGAATGAGCACAGAGCCTCGTCCGCTATGCTGCTCAGAACTGATACGCGTCGACAGCAGTGGCATCGTCTTTGGTGATCCTCTGGATCACCAGCGCAATCCGGCCGTTCAGGTGGGCGAAACTGGCGGCGCTGCTGCGGATGATGCCGCACGTACGGATCTCCATCCCCTCACCATTGCAACCGTGGGCGTACCCTCGCAGCTCAACCACAAGCCGCTCGCCAGCCGGTGTCATGATTTCCTGGACGGCGTTGGTCGTGCTCGGTCCCACGGACCCGACGAGAATCCAGGTGGTGCCGTGTGCCTTCCCCTTGATGGGTGAGTCCTGAGCAGTCTTGCCCCGGAACTCGATCTTCAACCGTTCCCCTTCCTGCACCTTGCCGACTTTCTCCGTGACCGCCTTGCCCGTGAGCGTGTAGAGCGTCTCCAAATCCATAGGCTAGGCCTCTTTGCCCAGGGGCCATGCGGCGCGAGGCCTCGGCTGCAGAACTAACAGAGCGCACGAGATTTCCCTCGCTGCGCCCCGAACTCCCGACGGTTCCTCCGTCGCGCCTGCGCACCGTGGCACCGCAACTGTGCTCCTCGACGTCATATCCGTTGAATCCGCTTCACATATATGTACTCGATACGTCCGGTGTCGCTGATGAAAAGGTTGAGGACGAAACTGATGAGGCTCAGGAGCAGAGCGCCAATGACCGCCGACCAGAACCCGTGCACGGCGAAACCGCGGACCACCTCGCCGGTGAGCTTGAGCATGGCGCCGTTGATCACAAACGTGAACAGCCCGAGCGTGAGCAGGTTGATCGGGAAGGTGACGACCAGCACTAGTGGGCGTAAGAGGGCGTTGAGGATCCCCAGAACGAGGGCGGCAAAGAACAAGGGCGCGATCCCATCGGCGACGATGCCTTCTACAACGACACTGGTGAGCCACAGCGCGCACGCCGTGGTCACCCAGCGAATGAGCAGTCCCCGCACGCCACTTCCCTCTGCCGGATAAGTACTATGCACCCTGGATGGCTGCAAGGAAGAGGTGAGAGGGAAAGCCTAGCGAACGCTGAGCCGTGCAACCGAGCTTGGAGCTGCTGCCCGCTGGCTGCACGGTGCTGCGTGCTCGTACTGGCGCTCGTGTTCGCGACTACCGGGTGTCTGTGGCGGAGCTACGGTACGATCATGGCCGTACACCTCGATGTGCTGACACAGATGGCGGCCAAGCTCTGCGCCGTGGTAGAGGCTGGGCGGGGACCGGCGGCGGAGGACATGGCGGAGTACTTCTACCCCGCGAAGCGCGGGCGCCAGTTTCTGCGGCAGTTTAGCTGCGACCGCGGCCGGGAGTCGTATCGGGAGTTCACCGTCTTCCTGGACAGATATGAGGCTCTCGTGCGCGAAGTCGACGCTGCCCGCGCCGAGGGCCGTAACTTGCAAGCGGCGTTGCCGCGGCTGACCGCCAAGCGGGAGGCACTGCGGCAGCTGGCGGGGCAGATTCGCGCCGACCTCCAAGCAGGACACTGAGGCGGACCCCGGCAGGGCGGACCTGCCGTGAACGGCGAGCGCCAGCGACTGCCCTACGACTCCCGGGGGAGAGCGATGGACGCGGCCCGGATCCTTGTGAGGCCAGGCTGCTGGCTGCGAGCTGGAACAAACGGTAGACTGCTTCGCATGCAGCGTCCTTTGCGGCGGCATGCGGCCGATCTGCTGACGGCCATGCGAGTACTGCTCACGCCTGTATTCGTTTGGTTGGTGTGCCAGTCTGCCGGCTCGCCGAGCCTGGGAGTGTGGGCAGGCACGGTGTTCGGTGTCATTGCCGTCAGTGATGTCGTTGATGGACGGTTGGCCCGGCGTTGGGGCAGCGCCAGTAGCGCGGGCCGGACATTCGACCATCTTGCCGATATCACCTTCATCGTCTCCGCCCTGTCAGCCTATGCGTTTCTGCGGATAGCTCCATGGTGGGTGCCCGCGGCCATCGCGGCGAGTTGCGCGTTCATGATGCCGGTAGCAACACC
>JBHHYR010000223.1:0-6492 GCA_046757585.1 Binatia bacterium
AGGCCGTGGCGTACCAGAATCACGTTGAGCATTGTCCCGGGCATGCTAGACGTTATCGCGGGCAATCCAAGCGTTCACGATGAGGGACCCCGCCGGCGAGCTCTTGTTCCGTACGCGGAAGGGCGCAATATGTTGCCCACTCGGCTTCGACGGTGGGGTACAACGAGCGGGCGGGGCATCGCCGCCCTTCAGGTGCACGTCGAGATTCCGCCGTCCACGGGAATCACCGCGCCAGTCAGATAGGCGCCGGCGCGTGAGGCCAGATAAATTGCCACCCCCGCCATGTCGTCGGGTTCACCAATACGCCCAAGCGGGCAGGAGGCGACGATGGCGTCTTTGAACCGTTCCAGTGTGGCAGCCATCATCTTGCTTTCGAACGGTCCGGGAGCCACGGCGTTCACCGTGATGCGCCGTGGGGCCAGAGCCCGCGCGAGCACACGCGTCAGGTGGTGCACGGCCGCCTTGCTGGCCGAGTAGGCATACGTCTCCAGGAGCGGCACTTTGAGCCCGTCGATGGACCCAATGTTGATCACGCGCGCCGGATCACGCGCCTGCGCGCCCTGCTCCAACAGTGGCACCAGCGCTCGTGTCAGGAAAAAGATGGCCTTGACGTTGAGTGCCAGGACCTTGTCCCACGCCGTATCCGGATACTCCATGAGTGGGGCCCCCCAGTTGGCGCCGGCGTTGTTGACTAGGACATGCAACACCGATTCGCTGCGCCCCACTTCGCCGGCCAGCTGCTTGACCCCGGCTTCAGTGGAGAGATCGGCGGGGAGGGCGATGCAGGTGCCTGCCCTCGACAGCTCCGCAGCGACGGCGCCGCAAACGTCGTGCTTGCGCGAGGAAATGTAGACTTTCGCGCCTGATTTCACGAAACCGCGCGCGATCATCAGGCCGATTCCGCGCGACCCGCCGGTGACCAGCACAGTCTTGCCTGCAACGGCAAACAGATCCTTCACGCTCAGCTCCTCCTCCCGGATTGGATCAACGCTTCACGTAGTTGCGCATGGTGGTACACAAGCCACAAGTGAGGCGCATGACGCAAGGGGGGCAAGACGGTTCCGGCGTGGAATTGGGCCGACCGCACGGGGTCACGTGTTCAACGTATCGGTGAACAGGCGATGGATGGCAGCGATTCGCTGATCGAGATCTTGCCGCGTCCAGGTGTCAGTGGAAATCGGCGCGTGCACGACGACTTCGACGGTGGCAGGTCGGATCACAAACGCGTGCTTGGGGAGCGCATCAAGGGCGTTGCGGAAGACGATCGGGACGATGGGAACTTTCGCAGCCATTGCCAGGTGGAACGCCCCTTTCTTGAAACGTCTGACGCGCGGTGTGGGGCTGCGGGTGCCCTCGGGTGCGATGGCCACCGAGCGTCCCTGCCGTAACGCTTCCAGGGCAGGCTCGAGTGCCTGAACGGCCTTGTCATGATCAAACCGATCGATGAACACCGTTCCGGCCAAGGCAAATGCCGGCCCGAGAATCGGGTTGCGACGCATTTCTTGCTTGGCAATGCCAACCGTATCCCGGCGCAGCAGCTTGCAGAGCAGGAGCACGTCTATGCCGCTCTGGTGATTGAAGATGAACACGGCAGGGCGGTGCGACCACAGGTGCTGCTCGCCGCGCACCTGCAGGTCCACGCCGGCGAGCGCCGTGCCCAGCTCGCCCCAGGTCGTGGTGGCGATGCCGACAGCTCGGCGCCAACTGCCCGTAAGCGCCGCGGCTGGCAGGGCAAGCAGAAACGACGGGAGGAGACTACCCAGGGCCAGGGTGGTGCGAAGAATTTCAGTGGTACCTGGGGTGCCGCGGCTGGTGAAGCGCCGCGTCGGCCAGCCATGTGCGGCAGCGATTCTGGCCAGGCGCCGGTTCGGGTTGGTCGGCCGCGGGTAGCCCACGATGTCGAGCAGCGGTAGATCCTCGTCGCTATCCGTATAGAAATAGCTGCGTGACAGATCGAGCGCGTGTGCGGCGGCAAGCGCGCGCGCGGCCCGTGCCTTCCCCATCCCGTAGCAGGTTGGCCGGAGCAGTTTGCCGGTAAAGCGACCCTGCCGGACCTGGAGGCGAGTGGCAAGCACGTGTGGAATCCCCAGATCGCGGGCCAGCGGATCGATCTGATACCGTGTAGCAGCCGACACGAGCGCCAGCGTGTGTCCCTTGCGGCGGTGTGCGTCGACGAGTGCCCGTGATTCCGGGTAGATCGCAGTGGCGAGGCGCTCGGTAAAGATGCGCTCTCCCGCCGCTGCAAACTCCTGCTCCGAACGGCCCCGGAGTATGCCCGCGGTCCCCGCCACGAAGCCTGAGAAGCCGATCTGGCCGAGCTGGAAGCGCGTCGCGGTGACTACGGCGTCAGCAAACTCGCCGGGACGTACCAGGCCGCTCCAGACTCCGTCACGGAGAAACTCGAGGGCCGAGAAGCTCGCGATGAGCGTCCGATCGACATCGAAGAACGCGCCAATGTCGGGTCCCGATGGGCCCCCGTCGATCTCGCGGGTGAGTTCGCTGTGAATCGCCATCCGGGCGTGCGGCCCTCCCGTGGCACAGGCGGGCGCCTTGCCACCTCACCTGAGTGGTGACCATGACACTGGTCGCAGCAGCTTGCTCTCCCAGCGGTCACGGTACTTCAACCCTTCTTGCATCCAGTCACCCGGGCGGGAGGGAGGTTCACCGCTGGTGAGCAGATGTGAGAAGGCGTCCCAGTTGAGAATCTTCTGCAGCAAGACGACTTCGTGAAAGCGGCCAGTGCCGGGACACACGGTCCAGCAAGCTTCCACAGCGATCATCTGTGCCCCGCTCGTCGCCGGGTGGAAAATACCGCCTAACGCGTCGACGTAGGCATCGAGCTTGCCGGTGTATGGCCACCCGGTGTCATGAAGGTACAGTGAAGGGGGCGCATCGTGTGTCGTGCTGTGAGCACCGAGATCGACATCTTGCAGGGGCGACCAGGATGTGGGCAGGAGCAGCTTGGCAGTCACCTCGCGCCGGTATTGCCAGGCGCGAGTGTACCAGCTTCGCCACGCGGCGTCGGTCCTCGACCGGCTCACAAGCTCACCCCACGCTTGCCAGTCCCGCACCGCGGTGATGGAGACGGCCTGATAGCTCGGTCCCGTGCCGTGTGTATGGTGCCAGAACCACAGCAGCCTGGCACCGGACTGCTCGATGAGTGGAATCCACAGCTCGCGGAGCGCTGTCTCAAACTCCTCCATCTTGCCGCCGGCGATTTCATGCGTTTCATGCAGGTACAGCATGGTGACCTCCCTTGCTCGGATGGTGCTCTCGAGGATGCATCGCTACTGCATACCACAGGCTGGTCATTGGCCAGAAGCGGGGGCATTCGCGCCACTCGCGCATGATCTCTGACATGTCAAGCTGCGAGGGCATTGACACAGCTGCAGCGGGCCGTGAGAATCTGAACCCGAGGAGCCGTTGCCGCCGGGCGGTAGCGGGTAGACGGAGCAGGACGCTTATGGGTGATGATTCCCTGGCCCCGACATTGTTGCTGGCCATGCCGCAGATGATGGATCCGAATTTTGCGCGTTCGGTGGTGCTCCTGTGCAAGCATGGGAAGGAAGGCGCGATGGGTCTCGTGGTCAACCAGCCAACCGATGCCCTGGCCTCGAGCCTCGTGGCCCTCGACCCGCCGCCCAAGCGTGACAGCGGTCTCGATATCTGGGTGGGAGGGCCGGTGGAACCCGAGCGCGGCTGGCTGCTGTTCGGGTATGATCCCGGCACCAGTGAGTCCATCAGCGTCGGCCACGGTTTGTACCTGTCCGCTTCCGCCGATGCCCTGCGCCAACTCATTGAAGGAGATCCAGACGGTCGGGTCGATCACCGGCTGTTCTTGGGCTACGCGGGCTGGGGCGGTGGGCAGCTCGAAGCCGAGCTGGCGGCTTCAGCTTGGCTGACGGCCGAGGCCTCGCACGAACTCATTTTCAGTACCCCTGCGGACCGCATGTGGGAGGCCGCGATCCGAAGCCTGCACGTTGATCCCTACACCCTGCAGATGGGCGGTGGCATCCACTGAACGCCGAGGCTGTCCGTTGCTCACGCGAAGTCCATCTCATGCAGGTCGTTCGCAAGGCGTAGGGGGGCAGCGGTTGCGCGGCGGACGTCCGCGACGCTGATGCCTGGTGCCAGTTCGCGTAGCAGCAGCCCGTCGGCGTCGATATCGATGACCGCCAGATCCGTGATCACGGTGGAAACACAACGTCTGGCCGTGAGCGGGTAAGTGCATTGCCGCAACAGCTTCGGTTCGCCGTGGCGCGTCAAGTGAAACATGACCACCAAGATGCGGGCGCCACCGGCAGCGAGGTCCATGGCGCCGCCGATACCGCCCACGCCCGTGTGTGGCACGTTCCAGTTGGCAAGATCGCCTTTCTCCGACACCTGAAAGCCGCCGAGGACGACCGTACTGACCCGGCCGCTGCGCGCCATGGCGAAGGCGTCGCAGCTGTGGAAGTAGCTCGCTCCAGGCAGCTGGCTGACGAGCTGCCCGCTGGCGTTGTACAGGTCCACGTCCTCGTCATCGGTCCCGGCCAGCGGTCCAAAGCCCAGCATGCCGTTTTCCGAATGCAACGTGATGTTGCGTTCCGGATCGATGAAATTCGACACCAGGGTCGGAATGCCCAGACCCAGGTTCACGTATTCGCCCGGGCGTAAGAGCACAGCGGCCTTTCGTGCCATCAGTTCGGGCGGCAGTCCCTCGGGCCCTCCTGCTGCCTGGCGCGCTTCCAGACGCCACTGCTTGCCGTAGCGGCGTGACAGCTCGCGGATCGCCGGCAAGTCGAGCGGATGTTCGTTCAGGACCACCCGGTCGACGAAGATGTGTGGTGTGACGACGGTCTCGGGATCGATCTCACCCGGCTCGACAATCCGATCCACCTCGACGATCGTCGTCCGCGCGCCGGTGGCGAAGAGCGGATTGAAGTTCCGCGAACCACGGCGGTAGACAACATTCCCATACCGATCAGCGGTGGCGGCACGGATGATCGCAAAGTCGGCGCGGATGGCGGCTTCCAAGACATACCGCTGGCCGTCGAAGGTGCGTTCTTCCTTGCCCTGGGCGGCATCTGTGCCCACGCCGGTGGGCGTGAAGAAGGCCGGGAGCCCCGCGCCACCTGCCCGCACGCGCTCGACCAGAGTGCCTTGCGGTACCAGCTCCAACTCGATCGTGCCTGCTTTGATCGCCGTCTCGACCGGCGTTGGCCGCGTCGGGTAGGCGGCGAAGCTGGCGATCAGCTTCCGGATCTGGCCGTTCTCGGCGAGGATCTGCGGCGAGGTCGGCCCGACACCAGGTGTGTTACAAATGATCGTTAGCCCGCGCGTGCCGCGGTCGTGGAGCCCCTTGATCAGACTGAACGGCCATCCCTGAATCACGCCAAAACCGCCGAGGAGAATACTGGCGCCGTCGGGAATGTCGGCGATCGCGGCGGCGGCGCAATCCGCTACCTTATTGAGCACAGCCATCGTGTTGGCGGTAGGGCATATGCCCGGGCTGTTGGCTGCATGTCAAGTCCGGAATCGCCGGGCCGACCCGCGACGGGCGTACGCGTGCGATCTCAGCGGACCGCAGCCGGGGCTACAAGGCCGGAAGGGCGTTGCGCCATCACGCCGTGGCGGCGCCGTCGACGGGGAGGGCGACGCCGCTGACGAAGGATGCCTCGTCGGAAACGAGAAACAGTGCCGCCGCCGCGACCTCTTCCGGCCTAGCCAGACGGCCGAATGGCGTGCGCGGGGCAATTGTCCGTGCCACGTAATCCGGCGACTCCCCCGCCGGAATGTACTGGCGTAGAATCGGCGTATCAGTGCCGCCGGGACAGATCGCGTTGACACGGATGTTGTCCGCTGCCAGCTCGCGCGCCAGCGAGCGGGTGAAGTTGATAACGCCGGCCTTGGCGGCGCAGTAGGCTTGGTTGTTCGTATGCCCCTGCAAGCCCGACTGCGACGCGGTATTGAGGATGGCGCCGCCGCCCGCCCGCTTCAGGGCCGGCACGCCGTAACGGCAGCCAAGAAAGACCCCGCGCAGATTGATGTCCACGATGCGATCCCACTCCCCTTCGGTCAACTGCATGAACGGAATGTGCTTGCCCACGCCCGCGTTGTTGAAGAGCACGTCCAGACGGCCGAAGCGGGTCACTGCGGCGGCTACCATAGCGTGCGCGTCATCTGCCCGGCTCACGTCGGCATGCACGAACACAGCCTCGTTCCCGCTGGCGACGAGGTCACCGGCCGTGGCCCGTCCCTCGTCATCCTGGATATCGGCCAGAACCACGTGCGCACCCTCGCGCGCGAACAGGACCGCTGCGGCACGCCCGATGCCCGACGCCGCGCCTGTGATCAAGGCAACCTTGCCGTCAAGTCTTCGCATCTGCAGCATGTGGGGGAGACCGGTAAACGGGGAAAGTAGGAGCGCTCGCCGCATCTCGCATCATCACGTCGTCCCGGGGATCAGCAGGTTTGACCGTACCCTAGCAGCCCGTTGAAAAACAGGGCCCC
>JBHHYR010000224.1:0-6431 GCA_046757585.1 Binatia bacterium
AAGCAGACAGTCGTTGTTTACGTCAGTGAGGATCAGGTCTTTTCGCAGCCTATACTGAGGGATTTCGAGGAGGAGACCGGCATCACCGTCAAAGCGGTTTACGATACCGAGGAAGCGAAAAGCACGGGCGCGATGAACCGTTTGATCGCAGAAAAGGACAACCCTCAGGCCGATGTCTACTGGGCGAATGAACCCATCCGAGCCGAGGTCCTGAAGCAGAAAGGGATTTCGACGGCGTATTTTTCTCCGCATGCTCGATATATCCCCGACGCCTTTAAGGATCCCGAAGGCTACTGGACAGGATTTTCCGCCAGGGCCAGAGTGTTGGTTGTCAACAAGAAAGTGGAACACAGACCTCATTCCGTCCTCGCCTACACAGATCCTCGTTGGAAGGCGAAGGCGGTGATTGCCAACCCTCTCTTCGGAACGACGACGGCCGAGATCGCAGCGTTGTTCACCCTCTGGGGAGATGACGCTGCCAAGGCGTTCATGATGGACATGAGGAGAAACGACGTTTCGCTCTCGACGAACAATGGCGAGAGTGCAGATTTTGTGGCCTCCGGGCAGTTCGAATTCAGTCTCGTCGACAGCGACGATGTGGTCAATCGGGTCAGACAGGGCAAGCCCGTTGAAATGATCTACCCGGACCAGGGCGAGAATGAGATCGGGGCATTGATTGTGCCCAACGCCGCGGTCCTCATCAAAGGCGCCCCGCACCCCGACAACGCCAGGAAGCTCATAGATGACTTGCTCTCTGAAGCGACAGAGCGGAAGCTCGCGTTCGCCGATTGCGCCCAGATTCCCCTGCATCCCGGTGTCGAGACACCTGCGGATGTGAAGCCTCTCGCCAAGATCCACGTCATGGGGGTGCATTACGCCGAAGTTGCCGGGAAGATGATGGAGATTCAGCCTTTCCTCAAGAAGTGGACGGGGCTCTAATGGCGAAGCGAATCACCCTCGCCGTTGTCACCGTTTTCCTGGTGGTGGCCGGGCTCCTGCCCATCCTGGCGACGTTCCTCAAGAGCGTGATGGTCAATGGTCACCTCAGCCTTGCGTCGTACCAGGGGCTCTTGACCTCCAGGCACGAGTGGACCCTGATGGGGCACAGCTTAGCTTTGTCCACCCTGACAACCCTGTTGACCATCGCCATCGGGCTGCCGCTCGGCGTCCTATTGGCGAAGACGGACTTGCCACTTCGGCGGCTGTTTCTGGTGCTTTTCACCATTCCTCTGTTAGTGCCGCCGTACATCACCGCGGTCTCATGGTTTGGCCTGCTGGGGCCAGATGGGCTCCTGGCTCGTGTTCTGGACCCGGCGGTGGCAAAGGTAACGTCAGGCTGGCTGTTCGGCCTGCCAGGGTGCGTACTGGTGCTCTCTTCGACGTTCTTGCCGATCGTGATGCTGCTCACGATGACCTATTTGAAGACCGTCAATCCGCGTCTTGAAGAGGCGGGTCAGTTGATGACTCGATGGTTCGGCGTACTCAAGGGAATTACGATTCCGCTCATTCTTCCTGGCGTGCTGTTAGCCGCCATGCTGGTGTTCCTGCTTTCCTTTGGGGAATTCGGTGTGCCGACCTTCCTCCGTTACGATGTTTTTCCCCTCGAAAGTTTCACGCAGTTTTCGGCCTTTTATAACTTTGGTGCCGCCACAGCCACCGCGATTCCCCTGGCTGTCATCACGTTCTTGGTGCTTGGCGCGGAACGGATCTTCCTGCGAGAAAAGACCTATCAGTTGCAGGCTGCCCCTCACGGTGAAAGAAGCCCTCTCGTCGCCCTCGGCCCGTTACGCAGGGGACTGTTCGCTCTGGTGGGGCTCCTCTGTTTCATCGTTGTGGTTGGGCCGCTGCTGGTCCTTCTCATCCAGTCCGCCTCCCTCTCGGCCTACGCCGAAGCGTTGAACCAGGCGGGCGGCAGCCTCCTCCGCAGCCTTACGTATGGTATCGTCGGAGCCACCCTCCTCACTGCGATTGGGTTCCTGTCGGGCTACTTGATCCATACCCGGGCATTGCCGTTCTGGCGCAGCGTTGATTCATTGACTGTCTTCCTGTTTGCCCTGCCAAGCACAGTGACGGGTATCGGACTGATCAGCCTGTGGAACAGGCCGGGCACGAACTTCATTTATGGGACAGCCGCGATCATCGTCCTGGGGTATCTTGCCAAATACACGGCTCTGACCAGCCGCATCACGGTATCGACACTGGCCCAGATTCCTCCGTCGATGGAGGAAGCCGCCCAGGTGGTAGGTGCCCGATGGGTTCGGCGCATGGGGGGAATTGTGGCGCCGTTGGCGAAACGCGGGCTCGTCGCCGGTTGGCTGGTCGGCTACATCTTCTGTCTGCGAGACATGGGCATCACCATGATGGTGTATCCAGCAGGCCATGAGACGTTTCCTGTCCGCATTTTCACGCTCATGGCGAACGGCTCGCCGGAACTCATTTCCGCGCTGTGTCTCATCATGATTGCAGCAACGCTCCTGCCCCTCGGAGTCGGCTGGGTGACGTTCAGAATGGCAGCAGGGCAAGCTGCTTGATCATCATGATCACGTTTCGCGCGGTCACAAAAAGATACAGCGGACACACGGCGGTATACGACTTTTCGCTGGAGATCGCGGCAGGTGAGCGGCTGGTCATTCTTGGTCCGTCCGGCTCTGGCAAATCCACACTACTCCGACTGGTTGCTGGGTTCATTTCTCCCGACTCAGGAAGCATCACGATCGACGGTGAAACGGTGGCTGAGCATGGGTGGATCGTGAAACAGCCAGAGGAGCGCAACGTGGGCATGGTGTTCCAAGACTTGGCGCTCTGGCCACATCTGACGGTGCACGGGAATGTGGCGTTTGGTTTGGTCGCGAAAAGAGTTGCGAAAAGAGAAAGGGAGCAACGGATTCATGAAATTTTAGCCCTCATGCAGATGCAACACTACACGAATGCGAAGCCGGCGCAGCTATCCGGCGGCCAACAGCAGCGCGTGGCCCTTGCTCGGGCGTTGGTACTTCGTCCAAAGGTGCTACTCATGGATGAGCCCCTCTCGAATCTCGACCTGGAACTCAACATCCGACTCCGCGGGGAGGTTGTCAGACTTCAGAACACATTCGGCTTTACGCTTCTGTACGTCACGCATGATCGAGGGGAGGCCTTCGACGTCGGCACTCGAGTCGTGGTGATGCAGAAAGAGGGCAGAATGGTCCATAGCGGGCCGGTGGAAGAGGTTCGAAAAGTAGTAGGATGACTCGATGGGGCGATGCGGGTTGCTCGGCGCGGCACCTGTCATTGCAAGCGTCACGGGCCCCGGTCATTCACGTCAACCGCTAGTGCTCATGCGACTCCAGGCGCTGATCCGCGTGGCTCTTTCCTGGTTTCACTGAGAATCGGATTTCGGTCGCCTCGAACTCGCCCGGGCGTCCGGTCACGTCGACCACCACCCGGCTCCCGGCGGTGGGGCGCGCATCCGTGCGCTTGCCGCTGGCGTCGCGGTAGATGGTGTGTCGGCTCAGCCTGATAGTCAGGGACGTGTTGTCTCTCGTCTTCACCGTCATCTGCGACGTATCGAGTGCAGTGATTGTGCCCATCACGTGCGTCTCGTTCCCGTGCGCGAAGGCTGTCGCGCCGAGAACCAGCGTTCCAATCAGCGAAAATACGACTGAGCGTATGAACATGCTTCTTCCTCCTAATCGTCGTGTGAGTCATGTGAGTGTTGTGCTGCAGGCGCGGAAGCTTCACCGGAGAGGAACGCCCGTATTTCTGCTTCCTCTTGCCGGTCGTGCGGTCCTTTCGGGTTGAGCGCCCGCATCTCTTCGATTTCTTCCGCCGTAAGCGCGGGGAGGTGCCGAATGAAATGGACGAGTTTCCAGCTCGCCGTATCTTCCTCCGGTCGGCCACTTCCCCAGGCGGGCATCCCGGTCAGGCGAATCCCGTTGTGAATGATGTAGAAGAGCTCCCCATCGGACAGAGACTGCGTGCGCGCACGGCGCATGTCGGGGGCCTTCGGATAAAGATTCCGGCCAATGGTCGTGTCGCCACTTCCGTCGTTGGCGTGGCACATGGCGCAGTGGTCGGCAAAGTGTGCGCGCGCCTCGGCGAGCACTTCCGGTGTTGCGGGGATCGGGTTCTTGGCCGCGCGTGTGGCGTACGGGACCGACAGATGCCGCAGGCGGCTCGCGACCGCTGCCTCCAACGCCGTCGGCTCGTCGCGGGCACTAAAGCCATGACGGATTTGCAGCCACACCCCTGTCCCGACAGCGACACTGAGGGCCACACCAACGGCGATGAGGCCCCGCCTGAGAGGCTTTCGCATGATGTTATCCTCCCAATCATTACGTATCCAATTCTGCGGCTTGCGCTCCCCTCTGTGCTGAACGAAGGGACGCACAGGCGCGCTGCGGCCGGAGACAACCGCTCTGGCCACACCTGTGCCCCCCGGTTGCACCCGAAAGCGGACCCACCGAGGGGGCAGCCTCCTGCTTCAAGAGATCAAATCAGAAGGGGGGGATTGTCTTCGAGGAAAGGTGAATTGAGGAGCCTCGGGAGTGCCGCGGCGGAGCGACCGCACCGGGCCCGGGCTTTGGCAGTCACTGCCGGTACCATCACCCGCACAGGCGAGAACCCGCCGAGGGCGGAAGTCTCAGCCAGTCTTGCGGAGAGATCCGCCGAGAAGCAACAACACGTTTCGTTCTCCTGGTGCCTCTCTTCGCCCGTTGCGGATACCGCGCTCGCCTTGCCCTGTCTGTGCCACGCAGGGTGAGTTGGCATTTCGCGGGCGGCCTGGTGCGTATGCGAGAGCCCCTGCTCGACCTCTCCAGCGCACAGCGTCCCGCACAGTGGCGGGACAATCGAGGCAAAAGAGAAGGCGGCCACAAGGAGGATTCGACCGATCATCACAGTACGACTTCCTAGCACAGACGCCAGCGGCAAGCACGCGAGCCTGCATGATAGGCGCTCGCCGCTCGTGCCCGGCGTGGCTTTCCGATGCGCGAACGGGCTCTGAGGCCGTTGGCGCAACTTTTTTTCGGCGGGGGCTTGACTCTGTAGTACGGTACGGCTGCTAGGCTCCACACCGCTGGGAGGAGGTGCCATGAAACCACTGAGCATCGGACAAGTGGCCAAGCAAGCGGGAGTGGGTGTCGAGACCATCCGCTTTTACGAACGGCAAGGCCTCATCGAGCAGCCGACTCGGCGGCCGTCCGGGTATCGCCAGTATTCGGCAGCAGCCATTGACCGCCTCGTGTTCATCCAGCGGGCGAAACAGCTGGGCTTTTCTCTGCGAGAGATCGGCGAGCTCTTGTCCCTGCGCGTTGACGGCGCCGCGGCAAGCTGCCGGGCGGTGAAGAGCCCTGCACAGGCGAAGCTTGCCGATATTGAGGAGAAGATACGCGCCCTGCGGCGGATGCGCAGCGTGCTCCGCCAACTCGTCGCTGCGTGCGATGAACACCGGCCCATGAGCGAGTGTCCCATCCTCGGCGCGCTTTCCGGAGCAGGCGGCGCAAAAGGGCGCACCCCTGAGTTACGGGCGGAGCGCGCCGCGCTGCCTCGGCGCCGCAGCAGACGTGCTGCATGACTACCGAGAGGAACTGCGCGGCGGAGAGAAAGGAAGCGCAACGCATGAACACTGACGCAAAGCGAGAGGGAGCACGAACCTTCGGTGCGCTGGGGGCGGCGTTCTCACTGCCGTGGTGTTGCATTGCTCCGGCACTGTTGGCTGCCCTGGGGGCCGCAGGGGTCGGAGTGGCACGGCAGCTGACCGTCGGGCTCATGCCGCTGTTCCTGGCTGTCTCCGTCCTGGTCCTGGGTCGGGCCCACTACCTCATCTGGCGCGGCCACGGGCGGCGCGCGACACGGCTGGTCGTGTGGGTCTCGACCGCGTTCGCTGCCACCTTGTGGTTCATTCGGCTCTAGCGGACAGCCGACGTGCCACAGGCGTAGGCATCGTGAAGTAGGAGTGAGCGCATGGTGAAAGACGCGGTGAAGAGCTCGCCGAGGGGGACGGCGCCACTCAGCGTCGCGCTGACGTTGATCGGCGTGCTGACCGCCACCCGTGCGGGTGCTGGTCCCATTACGACCAACACGGCGCTTCCGGTCTTCAAGGGTGAGTTCATCTTCCGCGGCCAAGCAAAGCTCATCCGGTCCAGCGGCGACCCCAGCCCCATGGATCGGGACCTGACCGTTTGGGCGGTACCCAGCGTGGGCGTCTACGGCGTGACGCCGAAGCTCGCCCTGTTCGGGGTGTTTCCCTACCTCGATAAGGCGCTCGAAGTGACCACCCCGAGGGGTCGGCGCACCCAGGGAGATGCCGGCCTCGGAGATTCCACCTTCCTTGCCCGCTACACCGTTGGCCAGTGGGACGAACCGAGCCAGACCCGCCGGTTTGCCCCCTTCGTCGGCCTCAAGGTTCCCACCGGGGACGACGATGAGCGGGATTCGCTCGGGCGTTTACC
>JBHHYR010000225.1:0-6282 GCA_046757585.1 Binatia bacterium
TGAACACCGTCGGCTTCGAAGCCGACGGTGTTCACTTCTACCGGGTCGGCGGCCCCGTGGAGTTCGTAGTAGCAGGTGAGGAGTTGAACAGTGCCACGCTCCGTATCGTCCCTGTAATGGTCGCGCTGGTGGGCCTTACACTCTTTGCGCTCTTTCGTTCCGTCACCGTTGCGGCCGCCGCTCTGCTCACGGTTGGCGTTGCTGTGCTGTGGACCCTGGGCGCGCTCGGCTGGATCGGCTGGGCGCAGAACAGTCTCAGCCAAACCCTCGCCCCGCTGATTCTTGTGATCGGCGTGTGTGACGGCATTCACCTCATATCAAGCTACGCGCACGAATGCGCCGCACACCCTCCCCGGGGCATTGGCGAGCGACGGGCAGCGCTCGAACGCGTGAGCGCCGACGTCGGCACTCCCTGTGTGATGACTTCTCTGACCACGGCGGCGGGCTTCCTCTCGTTCGCAACCGCGGATCTCCGCAGCTTCGTGGATTACGGAATCATTGCGGCCATCGGTGTCATGTTCGCCCTCGTGCTCTCGTTTAGTTTCCTGCCGCTGTTACTGTTGCGTGTGCAACCGGAGCGGATCTACGTGTCCCGTGCCTCAGCCGTGTGGGAGCGCGGCCTCGCGCGCCTAGTCACCTTTGCGGACAACCGCCGGCAGGTCATCCTAGCGTGCTCCGTCGTGCTGGGCATCGTTTGCAGCCTGGGTATGGCTCGCCTGCGCGTGGACTCCAGCTTCGAGGAGCTGTACGGGACACAGAGCCGGGTGGTCCGGTGGGCGCATTTCGCCAGCCGGCACCTGCGCAAACCTGATGCGCTCGAGGTCGACTTGCAGCTCCCGCCGGATGCCGCGCTCGAGGCGCCCGCAACGCTCGCCGGCATCGGCCGCATCGCGCACGACCTCTCGGGCATCGCTCCACTGGGCAAAGCACACACGGTGCTCGATCTCCTCGCGCAGACGCGACGCCTAGCCTTCGGCGAGGCCGCCGGCGGCGACGGCGCGGCGGCGGACGCGGAGGAAAACGCCGCCCTCCTGGGACTCGCGAGCGAGATGGGTAGCGGGCGCCTGTCGCGCTGGGTTGACGCGGCGCACCGACACGTCCGCATTTCGATCGCCTCCGAGAAACTGCCACAGGACGTACTGCGTAGAGTGATGGCGCAGGTGCGCCGCTACCTCCACGCGCTGCCACCTGGCTGGCGGGGGACGGCAACGGGCCCCCTGGCTTTGGTTAGCGACATGCTCGACGCGATCCGGACCACGCAGCTGCGGAGTTTCGCAGCGGCAGCGGCGGCCGTGGCCGCGCTGCTGGCGCTGTACCTACGCTCCATCACGTGGACCGCGCTGGCACTCTTTCCGACCGCCCTGCCAGTCGTTGTGACCCTCGGCGTTATGGGGTGGATGAACCTTCCGCTCGACATTGGCAGCGCCATGGTGGCGGCGGTGGTGTTGGGGATTGCCGTTGACGATATCATCCATCTCCTCCATCACATCCGCTGCTCGCGCCGCGCCGGACAGCCGCTTGACCTGGCGGTGCGCACCACTATTCGGCGAGTAGGACAGCCGGTGGTGACGACGTCTGTGGCACTTACCATCGGCTTCGCGGCGCTGATTCTTTCTCCGTGGCGGAGCGTGGCGAG
The DNA here is from genome assembly GCA_046757585.1 of Binatia bacterium. GTDB lineage: Bacteria > Desulfobacterota > Binatia > HRBIN30 > HRBIN30 > JBHHYR01. The sequence goes on from JBHHYR010000225.1 coordinate 1,637, forward strand.
CTTCGGCCTCGTGTCGGCCATCGCAATTGCCGGCGCCCTTGTCGCCGACCTGCTCGTCCTCCCCGCGCTGATGTTCGTGATGGCCGGTACCTCACACACGCGGGCGGCGTAAACCCTGGCGGCCGGAGCATGCGCCCGTGCGGTCCCGATTCAGGAGGCTGTCTGCCCGAGCCAGCGCGATAGCCAGCGGGTCAGCCGTGTGTGGGCCGGCACTTCATATCCGCAGCGGGGACAACCGAGGAGTTGGCAGCCGCGTGCGAACGGGCATCCCGCATGACAGGTGCGGCCTTCCTCCTCGGTGTAGCGATTGCCACACAGGGGGCAGGTGATCTGCTGGTGCGCTGAGGTCATGTGTCTGGCTGGGGCGAGCTGCGCGGGGGTGGCTGACACGTGCGGCGAGTTGGACACGAGGTCATTGCAGGCCTCCGGCGCGTAACGCCAGGTTGACCGCGCCGCCGACGAGAAACGCGAACGGAAAGATGAAGGCGGTGATGGCCAGGGCCATCCGTAACCCGTACTCCTTCACGATCACGAAGAAGTTCGCCACGCACGGCACGAACAGGGTAATCGTCACCAGCGCGACGACCGCCTGCACCGGTGCCAGCAGCCCATGGTGGAACATGGCGTAGATCCCCGCGGCCCCGTAGTCGCGCCGGAAGAAGCCGACCAGGAAAGCCTCTGCAGCCTGCGGCGGCAGGTTCAATATCCCCACAACAGCAGGCTCACTGGCGTGAACGATGCGACTCAATAGACCAGCGGCGTCGAGCACGAACAGGACGAAGGTCCCGAGCACGAAGATGGGTACCGCTTCCTTCACGTACCACTCCAGACGGCCGAGGGTCTTCACCACGATGTTGCCCAGGTGCGGGCGTCGGATTGGCGGAATCTCGAGGATCAGGTCGGAGCGTTCCCCGGGCAATAGCCGCGCCGCGAGGAAACCGACGGTGAACAATACCCCCACTACCACACCGGCCCAGACGACCGGTGCCCACAGCGGCAAGGCGCCGAACAAGCCGAGAATCACGCCCAGCTGTGCCGAACACGGCACGCCGAGTGCCAAGAGGAGGGTCACCAGCACGCGCTCCTTACGCGTTTCCATGATCCGCGCGGTCAGGGTTGCCATGGTATCGCAACCAAGTCCGAGCACCATCGGCAAGACAGCCTTGCCGTTGAGGCCCATGCCGCGGAACGCTCGGTTCACGACCACGGCGAGCCGCGGTAGATAGCCCGAATCCTCCAGGACCGAGAAGGCCAGAAAAAAGGCGGTCACGATGGGGAAGATAATGGCGAAGGCGTAAGTGAGCGCGACCGTGATCAAGCCGTACGGTCCGACGAGCAGATCACGGAGCAGGTGGACCGCGTAAGCTGCGGGTCCTGCCGCTGGTGCAACGGTGGCCACGAGGCCGTCTACGCCCGTAGTGATGGTCGGGTTGATGTATTTCCCGAAGACGTGTGCTTCGAGGAAGTCGACGCCAGTGCCCGCTGCAAACACCCCCACAAACCGGTAGATGACGTAGAGCACGACGAACAGAACAGCGAGCGCAGAGCCGCGCCGGCTGGCCCAGCGTCCCAGCGCTGCGCGCATCTCCGGATAGCGGTCGGCTGCAAGGGCGGCGGCGGCGATGCCGAGCCAGCCCGACACCCGTACCCACGGATCCGTGGCAAGCGACGGCAACCCGAAATCCCCTGCCAGCAACACGAGGCCTGCCGTGAGCGCACCCACTCCGAGTGCGGTCCAGTGCCACTGCGGGTGCGGATGCGGACCGGTTGTAGCCGGTCTCCCTCTCCCGACAGATCGCGTCACTGTCCGTGCCAGTTGCTCGGCAGCTCGCAGGCGTGCCCGACTCAGTACGTAGCTCACCTCGCCACCGAGCCGTTGCTGCAGATCGCGGTGCGCATCTTCAAGGGTCGTCAACCCCACCGGTGCAACATGCCCCTTCAACCACGGCCGCACCGTCTCGTCGCCCGCCAAACACATCAGAGCGAGCCAGCGCGGCTGGATGACGAGCCCGGTGAGCAACCGTTCGACGCGCAGCAGTGCGCGTTCCACTGCTGCCGGATAGCGCACGCGCACATGACTGACGGCAGCGGCCCGTACCGCGTCCGCCAGGGCTCCTAGCCCTTGACCGCTGACCGCGACTGTTGGCGCCACAGGGACGCCCAGGTGGGCGGACAACTCAGCAGCGTCAATGCTGAGTCCCCAGTCGGCGGCTTCGTCCATCATGTTGAGAACCAGTACGAACGGGAGGCCGGCCTCCGCGAGCTGCAAGGAAACGACAAGAGCACGTTGCAGATTCTTGGCGTCCGCGACCTGGATGACGCTGTCGACGCCCGCCAGCAGAATGTCGCGGGTTACCCGTTCGTCTTCCGAGTTCGGTGTCAGGCCGTTAATCCCGGGGGTATCGATCAGCTCGACACTGGGCGCGCGGCGTAAGGCGCCGCGCGTGACCTCGACCGTTGTGCCCGGGTAGTTGCTGACCGTCGCGTACCGGCCCGTCAGTGCGCCGAAGATGACGCTCTTGCCCACGTTTGGATTGCCAACAAGGGCGATGCGCTGAAACTCTGCACGCGGGCGAGCGTGCCCGGCTGCGGCTTGCGTCTGCGGCTCGATCACACGCAGCGCCGTATGCCGCGCGGTCGCCATCCGTCGGATCATCACGCAGCCGAGGCGGGCTGCGCTGGCTCGTACCCGCACCACGGATCGGTGGCGAGGTGATTTCGCGTCAAGGCGTAGGCGCGGGAACGTGAGCCGCCGCAGATGGTGCGGTACTCACAGCGCCCGCAACGGCCGAGCAGGGCGTCAGCATCACGTAGCGCGCGGAACAACGGGGAGTGGCGGTAGATTTCCGCCAGCTCTTGTGATCGTACATTGCCCGCACACAGTGGCAAGAAACCGCTCGGGAAGACATCGCCCGTGTGCGACACGAACGCAAAGCCGTTGCCGGCGTTCACGCCACGCCGCGCAAGCCCGACTGTGTGCCCCGGCCCTTCCGAACGCTGCAGGAGGCGCGGCAGTATACCCGGGTGCGCCGGGGCTCTTCCGCCGCCGCGCGCCTCGTGCTGCGCCACGTAACGGCGGTAATGGGGAGCTTCCGTGACTTTGACGATGAACCGTGACCGCTTCTGCACCCGATAGAGAATTGCGAACAGTTCCTCGCACTGCTCGGGTGTGAGTCCACCCAACGCTTCGCCACGTCCCACCGGCACGAGGAAGAACACTTCCCAGAACACGACTCCGAGGCGTTCGACGAGCGCCGCCATTTCCCGCAAGAATGGTGCGGAGCGGCCACAGAGCGTGCTGTTGATCTGCAAGGGCAGACCCGAACGGTGTGCCCACTGGGCGGCCGCCATGGTCTTGTCGAAGGCCCCCGGAACGCCTCGAAAGGCGTCATGCAACTCAGCGCGCGGAAAGTCGAGACTCAGCGCCAGCTGATCCAGCCCGGCATCCTTGAGCTGGTGGACAAGATCCTCTGTCAAGGAGTCTGCGGCAGCCGGGATGGTGCCCATCCGAAGCCCAACTGCCTTGCCGTGCCGGATGAGCACGCAGAGGTCGGGGCGTTTCACGGGGTCGCCGCCGCTCAGGATGAACACCGGCGTACCCATTGCGGCGGTCTCGCTAAGGAGGCGTTTGCCCTCGTCAGTGGTCAGCTCGGCCGGGTGACGCAAGGGCTGCGCGGAAGCACGGCAGTGGGTGCACGCCAGGTCGCATGCCTGGGTCGTTTCCCAGATGACGAGGAACGGTGCGACTGCAAAATCGACGGCAGGCGGCGCAGGCATGACGCAGTAATCATACAGCAGCATCTGTACCGTTGCACCAGCACCGTCCCGGGCGGTCCCGCGCGCCTTGCCCGTCGCACACTTGGGAATCTGCGCCCGGCCGTTTCCCGTTTCTGCGCATCATCAGCCCAGTTGATGACCTAGGTCATCCCCACCTTCCCTACCGAACGATAGGTAGGGCGAGATGGAATATTCAAGTGTTTTCCCACGGCTGCCCGAGGCGACGCGACGGGATTTCCTCTCACGGGGCCTCACGTTGGCTGGGTGGGGAACCTTCGTGGCGGTGCTTGGAACCGGGACGTTGGAGACCGTCAGCTTCTTCTTCCCTCGAGTCGTGTTCAGGCCCCCAAGCACCTTTCGCATCGGGACTCCAGAGGCTTTTGTCAGCAGCGGCAGTGCCGACGCCTATGGCGTCGTTTTCGTTGATCAACGGTGGAAGTCCACGCAACGGTTTTTCGTCGTGCGGGAGCGGGACCGCGTCTACGCGCTTTCGGCGCGTTGTGCCCACCTCGGTTGTACCGTCAATTGGTTCGGAGACCTCCGAATCTTCAAATGTCCCTGCCATGGCAGTGAATATCACAGCGATGGCGTCAATTTTGCCGGCCCCGCTCCCCGCCCCTTAGATCGTCTTCGCATCCAGCTCGACGTCGACGGAAACCTGGTCGTTGATACCGGCATCATTTACGGGCCCGACCGCTTCAACGTGGACGGGGCCTTCGTCAAGCTGTAGCTACGCCGGCGCCTTGGGACGGGCTATGGTGGACGGCTCAGGGTCGGGAGTAGGCAGCGCCGGCAACCCTCCTGCAACCCCCAGCGCGCGGCCAGCCGGAAAGAACGCCGAGGGCAGGTTCATCGGCCGCCGCAAGGTG
>JBHHYR010000226.1:0-6277 GCA_046757585.1 Binatia bacterium
GCGCCAGCCACCGCCACGGCAGCCGGCCCGAGAACTCTCAGGACAGGGAATCTAGGTCGGCGCACGGTCTCCACGATGCACCGCAGGGCGCGTTCGGCGCCTTAGGCTCGCCCGCCGGTGCGCTACCGCCTCACCGTTCGTCGGCGTTGGCACCGGGGCGCTCGGCTGGACACGGCTCGCAAGCTCCTCAACCCGCACGAGCACTCCCTCGACCCGGGCGCCAAGGCTAGCCGCCAGCGGGCTCCCACCGCTCCGCGATGCTGCGAGGTCCTGCCGCAGCGCGTCAATCGCACTTTGCAGCGCACGCACGGCGGACGATACGTCGTCCGCACGTCCCCGCTCGGCTGCTTGATGCGCCCGCCGCAGCGTGACGAACGTGGCATACAGGAGCAGCACGACGAACACGGTCTGCAGCAGCAGTGATTCAGCGGCAGGATAGATCCCGAGCAACGGAAGCACCGGAACGCCCGATACCGGCGTGAGGCGAATGATGCCTGCCTCCTGCAGCTCGTGCATACCTTGACCAGCAAAGATGGCCGCCATGCCGTAGAGCAACAGACCGGTGACGAAGAAAAAGCGCCCAACGGGGATCCGCACCTGGAAGTGCCGGAACAGCGCGTACACAACCGCCAGCGCCATCCCGCCGGCGAGGCAACCGGCGCTCACGGTCACCGCTCCTCCAGGCGCGCTTGCGTACAACGCCTGATAGAAGAGCACCATTTCGAACCCCTCGCGGTATACTGCCAGGAAGGCCACACCTGCTAGCGCAATACTGCGTCCGCCGCTCAGAGCCGTCTGCACCTTGCCCCGAATGTACCGCTGCCAGCGGTCGGCTTCGGCCTTGGACGTCAGCCAGTAGCTCACCCAAAATAGGACCACCGCGGCAAGCATCATGGTGACGCCTTCGAGGGCGTCAGATGAACCGGGGTGCAGCTGCAGCAGGGCCTCCATCACGAAGGCCGTTGCGATGCTGGCCCCCACACCGATCACGGTCCCGCTGTAGATGGAGCGCCGCATGGCCCGATTGCCCGTCTTGACCACGTAGGCAAGCAGCGCACCGATGACGAGGACGATCTCAAAGCCCTCGCGCAGGATGATCGTTGCGGACTGGACGAACAGCCCGTACGGACTGGGACGCGGCTGCAGAGCGATTCGTACGGCATCCAAGTCCGCGTGGATGGCCGCCGCGAGCGCCCGTACTTCCGTCCCGTTGCCAGGGCCGCGCAGCTTCTGGCGCAAGTGGAGAAAACCCGTCTCGACGCGCGACTTCAGGCCCGGATCAATCGCACCGAGCTGTTGCTCGACCGGCTCGAACTGGAAATAAGCATCGGCCGCAGCGTTGGCTGCCTGGCCTGGCTCGCGGCCATAGGCCGCCACAGCCGCATCCAGCAGTCCGGCGCTCTCACGTAGTGCCGCATCGGCTACGCTCGGCCCGGCGACGCGCTTGCTCTTCACCCCGCTGCGGCCGCCAGAGCTCGGAACCGTTTCTGGTCCTCCCAGCGACAGCACGCGCATGAACGCGACGGCTTTCCAGCGTTCGTCCGCCCCCAGAACCCTGTCGAACGGGGGCATGGCGGTGCCCGCCACGCCGTGTGTCGCGGCGGCAAACAGCTCGGCGTCGGTCTGGCGTGCCAGCGCTTGCGGCCGACTCATGTCCGGCGGAGGCTTTGAGAGGATCCGCGCAAAGCGCGCGTCGAGACCATTACCGGTCGCACCGTGACAACTGGCGCAGTGCGCCAGGTACACCCCCTGCCCCTCAACGAGTCCCGCCGCCCCGGGTGCCAGCGTCCACACGAAGCTCACCACGTCCCACCGGTCCTGCACCGACAGGGCGCCGTCCCAGGCGGGCATTGCCGTACGGCGCTTACCGAGACTCACAACATGGTAGAAGTCGTATGGCGTCTCGCCCCGCATGAACTGTGCGTCGGTGAAGTTTGCGGGTGGCGGATGCAAGCCGGCGGCGTCTGGCCCCTTTCCGTCGCCTCGCACGCCGTGACACTTCGCACAATACTGACCGAACAGCACGCGGCCACGGGCCACCGACGGTGCCGCCGGCGGGTATACGCGCGCGCTCACTCCCGTCAGCGCGACCACACGCTCCCGCACCGCGGCGAGTCCCGCCGACACGGTTTCCAGTGGCGCCTTGGCATCCATGGCCGCGGCGATTTCCTCGAACAGCGGGGCGAGATCTTCATCGCTTGCCGGCGGCGGCAGGTGCGTGGCGACGTCGCGGAGGCGCGCTTCGGCCTCCGCCAGAAAACTCTTGGCCTCTTCCAGCTCGACAGGCCGCACCACGCTCCCATCCCGCACCCCCTCGCGATATTCCTCGCCGATTGCTGCGAGCATCGTCAGCAGGCGGCGTGTTTCCTCTCGGGATGCAGCAGGCACCACGGCTGTGGGCAGTAGTGCGCTGGCGGTCAGCGCTGCCATCGTAGTGGCGGCAAGCTGCAGGCTCACGAGAGCGAAGAAGCGTCTGCACATCGTCCCAGGGATTATGAAACTCATTTTCAATTGGAAGTCAAGCCCCTCCCCCCGGGGACACAAGCCGCCCGGTGAACACCCCTACTTCTCGCGCAGTTCCAGTAAGTCTTCCCGCCCCAGGACCTCGATGAACTTCACCGCGGCCGGTGACAGGCGCCGGCCTTTCTTGTAAATGATCCCGAGCGGCCGGAGCAGGGTTTCGTCGGACAGCTGGACAACCTTTATGCTACCGTGCTCCAGTTCATGCTGCACCGCGGCGAGGGGGATGATGGAAATTCCCTGGCCTATTTCCACGGCGCGCTTGATCGTTTCGATATTGTCATATTCCGCAACGTAGCGCACCGTCACGCCGCGGTCGTTCAAGAGTTCATCAACCGCCTTGCGCGTGGAAATGTCGCGCTCGTATCCTACGAACGGCTCACCATCGAGACGGTCGAGGGTGACTTTTTGCAAATTCGACAGGGCATGGCCGGGCGGGCATACCACCACCAGGCGGTCTTCGCGGAACGGAATCACCGTAATCTTGGGATGTTTGGCGGGATACGCGACGATTCCAAGATCGACGCGGCCAGCAACGGCGTCCTCATAGATCTTGTTCGGGCGCGCGTACTCCAAGTGCACGTTCACCTGCGGATATGCGCGCAGGTATTCCTTCATGTAGGGCGGCATCTCGTGCAGGCCGACGCTGTAGACAATGGCCACGCGCAGGGTGCCGCTCACCACCTTGGCGCATTCTTGCAGCAGCGTGTCGATATCACGGTATTTTTCCAAGATTTCCAGGCTAACACGGTACAGGATCTCGCCGGCTGGCGTCGGCTTCGCCCCTGCCCGCCCGCGTTCGAGCAGCTTACAATGATACTTCACCTCAAGGCTACGTAGCTGCTGGCTCACGGCAGACTGCGTAATGAAGTTCTGCGAGGCAGCCATCGAAAAGCTGCCGGTTTCGACCACGTCACAAAAGACCTTAAGGGTCTCGATGTGCACGGCCCGCATAGTTAGCCCCACTGATGGGAATGTCAATACGGCGGTACTGATTCTAATGCCTACAGCGGCGCCTTCAGCGATGCTCCGAACCGCTCCTAGCGGTTAACGCCGAGTGTCAGCCTCATCCGCGCGGGCCGCCTTGCCGCTGCTAGTGCGCTCAGCGTAACATGCGCGAGCAGGGAGGGAATGTCCCAATGACGTCATTCGCAGGTGTGGATTACTATGACCTGGACGATCTGCTCACTGATGAAGAACGCATGATCCGCACGACAGTCCGTGACTTCGTCGAGCGGGAAGCGCTGCCGGCGATCGAGGCACACCACACTCGCGAGGAATTCCCTCGGCACCTGATTGCACCTATGGCCGAGCTCGGTCTCTTCGGGGCGAACCTGCACGGTTACGGCTGCGCCGGGTTGAATGACATCTCGTACGGACTCATCTGCCAGGAGTTGGAACGTGGCGACAGCGGCCTGCGTTCCATGGTATCAGTGCAAGGTTCCCTGTGCATGCACCCCATTCACGCGTTCGGCTCGGAAGCTCAGAGGCAACGCTGGCTGCCGGCGATGGCAACCGGTAGGGCGATTGGCTGCTTCGGGCTCACCGAACCGGACCACGGCTCCGACCCGGGCGGTATGGAAACGCGCGCCCGCGCTGACGGCAATCAGTTCATCATCTCGGGGGTCAAGCGTTGGATCACCAACGGCAGCATCGCCGACGTCGCCATTGTATGGGCGAAGGCAGCCGACGGCATCCGCGGTTTTCTGGTGGAAAAGGGCACGCCCGGGTACACCACGCGTGACATCAAGGGCAAGTTTTCGCTCCGTGCCTCGATTACCTCCGAGCTGGTGCTGGATGACGTGCGTGTGCCCCGGGAGAACATGCTACCCGGCGTCAGGGGCCTGAAGGGCCCCTTCTCCTGCTTGAGCCAAGCGCGCTACGGCATCGTCTGGGGTGCGCTCGGTGCGGCGATGGCCTGCTACCACACCGCGCTCGACTACGCGAAGGCGCGGCGCCAGTTCGACCGGCCCCTGGCCGGCTACCAGCTGGTGCAGCAGAAGCTGGTGTACATGATCACGGAAATCACCAAGGGGCAGCTCCTGGCGCTGCGCCTCGGCCAGTTGAAGGACCGCGGCCGGGTGCGGCCGGAGCAAATCTCCCTGGCAAAACGCAACAACGTCGGCCGTGCCTTGGAGATCGCCCGTCTGGCACGAGACATCCTCGGCGCGAACGGCATCGTCAATGAGTACCCCGTGATCCGGCACATGCTCAACCTGGAGACGGTCAACACCTACGAGGGAACGTATGACATGCATACATTGATCATCGGCCGGGACATCACGGGTGAAGACGCGATCCGTTGACGCGGCATACGGATGCCGCCTCGAGCCCAGCGGGCGCGCGCGCCAAGCGCTCGGGGTGTTGACCGTGCACCAGTGCGCCAATTAGATTCGCGCCACTGCTTGCAAGCGGGCTGCAGAGAGGGGACAGGGCAATGATTACAGTGCCGGCGATGCGGTTGCACCAGTTTGGCGTTTACTTCTACCAGGCCATCCTCGGCGTACGCGACGTGCAAAAGCTCGTACGCTTCGAGGTACTCAGTTACAGTGGGACCGGCGGCACCCACGGCAAGCGTCCGGTCAAGGCCGGCAGGGCCGGCAAGATCAATTGGAACGTGCTCGAGCAAAAGATCGCGCACAGCGCCGAGGCCTATCAGCGGCCCGTGATCCAAAGGAAGATCGCCGAGCTGATGGACTACTACCTGCAGTGCTCCGAGGCCGGCAACCTGCCGGCGATTCCAGGCGCGGTCTTGCTAGTCTCGGACCGCCGTCTGGATTTCGTCCCCATCAGCTCGCACAGGATCCTGGGCGTCTTGCAGCTGCCGCCGGAGGAAGGCGCCCTGCGAGCACTGGACGGCCAGCACCGCCTGCTCGCCCTGCACCAACTGTCCGAGGAGCACCCAGCCGAGGATGTACAAGTGCCGGCCGTGGTCTTCGACCGGCTCGCCCCGGATCAAGTGGTCGAGTTGTTCGTCACCATCAACGCCAAGCATACCAAGTTGAACCCTTCGCATCTGATCAGTCTCTCGGGGCGCCGCTTGTATCCCGACAGCGGGTTGGCGATGAGTCATGACATCATCCGTACCTTGTCCGAAGACAGCAGCTCACCGCTACACGGTGAGATCAAGCTCTTCGGTGTCGGCCACGGACGCGTGGCCCAAGCGCCGCTGGCCGAGGAGCTCAAGGGCGTGATGGCGGCCCTCGATGCGTTCGGCGGCAAGCAAGCCGAGCACTTCCGCGAGCACGCAACGCGCTTCTTCCTGAACTATTTCAAGCAAATTGCCAAAGTGTTTCCGAAAGCCTGGCACGGCAAGCGTTACAGCATCAAGACAGCCATGGCCTTGCGAGCCTTCTTGCGGGTCGTGCCCGATGTCCTCGCAGCCATCCGGAAGGCAGGCGGCGAGCCGCTGGAGGCGGCGGCGATCGCGCACGTTATCTCGCTGTGGGGCGAATACATCGGCGATCTGCGCTTCGAGACGGACGGCGAATGGCGGCAGAAACTGGCCGGCGGTACACGCGGCACCGTCGACGTCCTCGCCCGCGAGCTCCGCTCCGCCCTCCGAAACTAAGGGCAGCGGTTCAGCATTCCGCTGACGTATGCCGCGCGGCTCTCCCTCCTTCCGCAAAGGAGGGTACGGGAGGATTTGATGGCGCATCGCAAAATCCCCCTCAATCCCCCTTTTGTCAAACTGATCTTTACCCACATCTTGGCCTTCTGGACACTGCCGGTTCAGCGGGTGAGCTTCCCCCTTTGA
>JBHHYR010000227.1:0-6222 GCA_046757585.1 Binatia bacterium
CGGCAGAGGACGGCGGCCGAGCGGCCCTGAGCACGGTCCTCGTCAAGCTCGGGTTCTTGAACGAAACGGACCTCGCTGGCTGCCTGCAGAAGGAGTACCATCTTTCGCTGGTCGATCCCTCCGCAATCAAGCTGCCGGCCGAGGTGTTACGCTTGATCCCTGCTACGTTGGTACAGCGCCATCATTTGATCCCGATCAACCTGAGCGGTTCTTCGCTCACGGTTGCCATGTCCGATCCGTCTAACCTGGTTGCGATCAACGAGGTCAAGTTTCTCACGGGCTATGACGTGAAGGTTGCGGTCGCATGCGTATCGTCGATCAGCGCCGCGATCGAGCAACACTACGAAGAGGATGCCGGAAACTACGACGAAGTTCTCACGGAGCTTGAGGGCGAGGATGTGGAGCTCGTGGACCAGGAAGAGGAGGTCGACCTCAAAGAGCTCGAACGAGCCACGGAAGACGCACCCGTGGTCAGGCTGGTGAACGCGATTCTGACGAGTGCGATCAAGCGGCGCGCAAGCGACATTCACCTCGAGCCGTTCGAGCGCATGGTGCGGGTGCGATTTCGGGTCGACGGTGTGCTGGAGGAAATCATGCGGCCGCCGGTCAAGTTGAAGAACGCCATGACGTCGCGGCTCAAGGTGATGGCGTCGCTCGACATCGCTGAGCGCCGCCTGCCGCAAGACGGCCGGATCAAGTTGAAGCTCGGGCGAGGGCAGGAAATGGATTTCCGTGTCTCGGTTCTGCCGACGATCTTTGGCGAGAAAATCGTTCTGCGCTTGCTTGACAAGTCGAACCTGCAGCTTGATATGACCAAACTCGGCTTTGAAGAAGCTGCACTCAAAGACTTCAAGGACGCGATCTACAAGCCCTTCGGCATGGTACTGGTCACTGGGCCTACTGGCAGTGGCAAGACGACGACCTTGTACTCGGCCCTGTCGGAGCTCAACAAGGTGGGGTCGAACATTTCGACTGCGGAGGACCCGGTCGAATTCAATCTCGTCGGCATCAACCAGGTGCAGATTCACGAAGAAATCGGCCTCAACTTCGCAGGGGCGTTGCGTTCTTTCCTGCGCCAGGATCCGGACATCATCATGGTCGGTGAGGTGCGCGATTTCGAGACCGCCGAGATTGCGATTAAAGCTGCCTTGACCGGCCACTTGGTGCTCAGCACCCTGCATACGAACGATGCGCCGTCGACGATTAACCGCCTGTTGAACATGGGCGTCGAGCCGTTTCTGGTGGCATCCTCCGTGAATCTCATCTTGGCGCAGAGACTCGCGCGGCTCATTTGCAGCAATTGCCGCGCACCCGTGGAGTTACCACCCCAGGCGCTGCTGGATATCGGCGTAACACGGCAAGAAGCGGGCTCGTTTACCTGTTTTCAGGGGACCGGCTGCGGGCAGTGTGGTGGCAGCGGGTATCGAGGCCGCATTGCCCTGTACGAAGTGATGCCCATGAGCGAAGAGCTCCGCGATCTGGTGCTCAATGGTGCATCGGCGTCGGAGATCAAGCGCTGCGCGGTGGGCCTGGGCATGAAGACTCTACGGCAGAGCGGGTTGAGCAAGCTGCGAGATGGCATGACAACGATCGGCGAAGTGGTTCGTGTCACCATGCCAGACTAGTATGATGTATTGACATTGATTCATATGTGCAGTAGAGGTGTACAGGTATGACGTTGCGAGCGGTGCGAATGGGTGGTCATGATGGCGGATGAACTGGGTGCAGCGGCAGTTGAAGACACGCAGCCCGTAGCGCCGCTGAGCATCCAGAGCTTTCTTGACCTGGTTGTACGGCGCGGGGCGACGGACCTGCACATCGCTGCTGGGAGTCCGCCCTTGATGCGGGTCGACGGTCACCTCGTTGCGCTTCCGTTCCCGCCCCTGTCGGCCGATGAGACCAAGAATCTGTGTTACAGCCTCCTCACCGACAGCCAGCGGCGGCGGTTCGAGGAGCAGAGGGAACTGGACTTCTCGTTTGGCATTCGAAGCGTGAGCCGGTTCCGGGGGAATCTCTTTCTGCAAAAGGGTGCGGTCGGAGGGGCGTTTCGTCTGATCCCGTTCGAGGTCCGAGGCCTTGCAGATCTCGGGCTGCCGCCGGTGGTGGGCGAACTCACGAAGTTGCCCCGTGGCCTGGTCTTGGTGACGGGTCCGACCGGGAGTGGCAAATCCACGACGCTCGCGTCGATGATCGACCGGATCAATCGGGAGCGTCACGACCACATCGTTACGGTGGAGGATCCGATCGAGTTTGTCCACCAGCATCGCAGGTGCCTCGTGAACCAGCGGGAGGTGTACGCCGATACGCACACGTTCGGCGAGGCACTGAAACATGTGCTGCGCCAAGATCCCGACATCGTGCTGATTGGGGAAATGCGGGACCTGGAAACAGTCGCGTCGGCACTGACAGTGGCAGAAACCGGGCACTTGGTGTTTTCAACTTTGCACACTAACTCGGCTGTACAGACGATCAACCGGGTGATTGACATCTTCCCGGCGAACCAGCAGCCGCAGATTCGTGCACAACTCTCGCTTGTGCTGCAGGGCGTGATTTCTCAGCAGTTGATCCCGCGTCTAGAAGGGCACGGGCGCGTGCTGGCAGTGGAGGTGATGCTTCCCAATCCGGCTATTCGAAACTTGATCCGTGAAGAAAAGATCCATCAGATCTACTCCCAATTGCAGGTGGGGCAAGTGAAGTTTGGGATGCAAACCATGTCGCAATCCCTCGTGGACCTGTACCAGCGCCGGCTGATCTCGTACGAAGAGGCGCTGGGGCACGCCACCGAGCCAGCCGAAGTTCGTACGATGCTGGGCGCAAAGCAGGGTCTAACGCATCGCTAGCCCACCTGGCACGTGACGTGCTTCACCTCTCGGCAAGGAAGCTGAGAAGTGACGCGATTTCACCGCATTGCGCACTTCCGCAGAGCAGAAGTGAGGTGAAAAAATGGCGCTTTTTCATTGGCAGGGTGTCTCGCCGCGCGGGGAAACTTTGGCGGGCGAGATGGAAGCACCATCGCGTGATGCGGTGCTGGTGCGGCTACGGTCCCAGCGCATTCAGCCCATACCCGCCAAGATCAGAGAGCGCGGCAAGGGGCTCGACCGCGAACTGACGATTCCCGGCTTCGGCGAGTCCATCAAGCAGCGCGACATCGTCATCTTTACGCGGCAGCTGGGGACCATGATCGATGCCGGGTTGCCGATCGTGCAGAGCCTCGATGTCTTGGCAACGCAGTCGCCAAACAAGAAGCTGCGCGGCGTGATCCGACAGCTAAAGGACGAAGTCGAGGCCGGTTCGACCTTCACGGATGCTCTGCGGAAGCATCCCAAGCTGTTCGACGATCTCTTCGTGAACATGGTTGCCGCGGGTGAAGTCGCCGGGATCCTGGACAGCATTCTGCATCGGCTGGCGGCCTATATGGAAAAGGCCATGAAACTCAGAGCGAAAATCAAGGGGGCCATGATCTACCCCACGACGATCGTGACGGTGGCCGTTGGCGTCACGGCGATTCTCCTGGTCTTTGTGATTCCGGTGTTTGCCGAACTATTTTCCAGCTTTGGACAGGCGCTGCCTGTACCAACCCAGTTTGTGATCAATTTGAGCAATTTCACCATTGCCTACTTCTACTACATGGTCGGAGCAGTTGTGCTCCTCGGCGTCGTGTCGCGCCAGCTCTACCGCACCGAGTCGGGTAGATTGGCGTTCGATCATGGGTTTCTGCAGCTGCCGGTTTTCGGAGATCTCATCCGCAAAGCCGCGGTTGCCCGCTTTACGCGAACGCTGAGCACTCTCGTTTCGTCGGGCGTTCCGATTCTCGACGCCCTTGCGATTACCGCCCGGACGGCGGGAAACAAGGTTGTCGAGCGTGCAGTGCTGGCGACTCGCGTCAGCATCAGCGAGGGACGGACGATTGCCGAGCCACTCACCGAAAGCAAGGTCTTTCCACCCATGGTGTGTCAAATGATCGCCGTTGGCGAAACGACGGGGGCCCTCGATGCCATGCTGCAGAAGATCGCGGACTTCTACGAGGATGAGGTCGACAATGCCGTGTCGAATCTGACGTCTCTCATGGAGCCGCTGGTCATCCTCTTCCTGGGCGTGGTGATTGGAGGTCTGGTCGTCTCCATGTACCTCCCGATCTTCAAGCTTGGATCTGTGCTGTCCTGATTCCTGTGACCAACCACGTCGACGCAGAAGCAGAACGGTTACGAAGCCGGCTGAAGTGGTTTCTCTTCTTCCGTGTCACAGTCGCGTCGTTCTTCCTCGGTGCCTTGGCCTTCGTGTACCTAGGCAGTGCGCAGCACCGGTACGCGGTTTCACTCAGCATCCTGGTATTCACCATTGCGGTCACGTACGCGGTGACCATCGTGTCCGCTGTACTTCTGATGCGCGTGAACAGGCTGCGGCTCTTTGCCGGCGTCCAGCTGTCCTTCGACATCATCTTGACTACCGGCGTGATCTTCATCACCGGGGGCGGCGACAGTCCTTTCGGGTTCTTGTACAGCCTCGTGGTGATCAACGCAGCGGTGCTGTTGTCCACACGGGGCGCCATCGCGGCAGCGGCGGGTTCCTCGCTCGCGTACGCTACCTTGGTTGCCCTGCTCGACGGCAGCCTGGTGGCTCGACCTGATTACCCGTTTCACCCCCCTCCACCGGATCTGCAACTTGCGTTGCGCTTTGCCACGACGAATGCGACCTTCTTCTTGATTGCGCTACTTGCCGGTTCCTTGGTGCGTCGGTTGCACGACGCGGAACGCCTGCTAGAAGCGCGGGAAGCCGAACACGACCGGCTCGCTTCGCTCCACGAGGCCTTGGCGCGAAACATTGGCAGCGCTCTGATTACCACGGATACCGACGGCCGCGTCATTTCGCTGAATCGAACGGCCGAAGAGTTGGCAGGCGTCCCGTCGCCCGATGCGCTCGGCAAGGACGTTGGCGCGGTGTTTGCGCCCCTCCGGCTCTCTGGATCCGGTCGCCTCCAGTTCTTGCAGTCGTCGAACGGTGGTGTACCGACGGAGTTCACGCACCGCGGTCGCGAGGGTCAAGAGATGACACTTAGATGTTCGGCCGTGTCGGTCCGAGATACCTACCAGAACCCGATCGGAGCACTGTATATTCTTCAAGATATCAGTATGTTGCGGCGCCTGGAGCAACGGCTGCAAAGTGGGACGGAGGACGAAATCATCGCTGAGGATTTCACGGACGGCCCCGAAGCCTCGCCAGCCGACGGCCTGATCGGCTGCAGCCCGGTGATCCGCGAGCTGCACGGCCTCATCAGGAAGGTGGCCAAGACCGATGCCACTCTGCTGATCACGGGTGAGAGCGGCACGGGCAAGGAGGTGGCTGCCCGTGCGGTACACGCTCACAGCGCGCGGCGCGACCGGCCGTTCGTTGCCGTCAACTGCGCCGCCATTCCTGCCACGCTCATCGAAAGTGAGCTCTTCGGGCACGTGAGAGGGGCGTTCACCGGCGCGGTCGCAGCGCGTCACGGCCTGTTTCGCACGGCGGACGGGGGAACGATTTTCCTCGACGAGATCGGTGATCTCCCGCTGGCCTTGCAAGTGAAGCTCCTCCGGGTGCTTCAAGAACGCAGCTTCACGCCGGTTGGGGCGGATACCCGCGTTACGGTGGACGTCCGCGTGATCGCGGCCACCAAGCACCAGCTGACCGCCGAAGTGCAAGCCCAGCGCTTCCGTGAGGACCTGTTCTACCGGTTGAACGTGCTGACGATGGAATTACCGCCGCTGCGCGAACGACGGCAAGATATCCCCCTCCTGACCAGGCGGTTCTTACGTCAGTTTTCGGAGCTGCACGGCAAGCATGTGCAACGACTGGCCGTGCCCGTTGCGCGGCAGCTGCAGGAGTACGATTACCCCGGCAACGTCCGCGAGCTTGAAAACGTGATCGAACACGCGGTGGCGTTGTGCGACGGAGAAACGGTGCACGAACAGCACCTTCCTGACTATGTGCTGAACCGTTTCAAAGTTTCCGTGGAGGCGACGCCGTTCTGCGCCACGCCGACGGCGATGCCCCCGGTGCCGGCTGGCCCGAGCGCCGAGAACCTGGACGACAATCTGGCTGCGTACGAGAAGACCATTCTGCTCCGCGCGCTCTCCGAAGCTGGCGGCGTCAAGAAACGGGCGGCAGAACTGCTCGGCATCAACTACCGCTCATTCCGGCATCGCCTCCAGAAGTACGGCCTGAGCGAATCAGCGGCCCCCTAGC
>JBHHYR010000228.1:0-6156 GCA_046757585.1 Binatia bacterium
GGAAGGCGGCTGCGACCTGGTGCTGGTGAACCGCATCTTCGATGCGACCGGCGAAAACGAGACGTAACGGTCCGCCCACCGGGTGGCGGACCTTGGGAGGAATGGGTATGCCAAATGGCAGGTGGACGATCGAGTCACGGCGCTGAGGTATGCGCTGTTGCAGCTTCTCATACATGGTGCGGCTGTAGGCGATGAACACATCGATGACCTGTTCATGCCTCGCCGCGAGGTCGTAGTAGTAGTCGTGGTCCCCGTGCAGGATTTGGATCACGGTGCGCCCTGGGTCGTGACAACATAGCATCGCCAGCTCGATGAGGTCGTTCGTGACCAGCACCCCTGGGCCCGTCGGGATCGCGGCGGCGAGGCGCCGGAGCACAGTATGCAGATTCTCCAGCGGCAGTGTGTATTCCACCCTCGCCTGCCGATCGGCCATCAGGTTCTCGCCGAACGGTGTGTCCCGGCTGAGACGATTGTGCGTCAGCACGGCGTAATGGAAGAAGCCGTCCGGCCGCCGGTACGCCAGGAGATTAGCCACGATATTCGTCATGCCTCCCATCTTGTCGGGTAAGACGTAGACGACGCTCGGGGCCGTATGGTCCCTTGCTTTCGCCTCTCGTACGCTCACGGTCTCCACGCCCGGACCAACAGCGCCCAGCAAAGTGCACGACCGTGAAACGGTGTGTCTGGGCCAGCAACAGGTTGCCGCCAGGGTAAGGGGCACAGGTCGTCGAGCGCGTAAGCGAACCCCGCCTGCTCGATGAGTTGCAGAATCGATGGGCCGTTCCGGCGATTCGGGTCGAACTCGTGCACATCGATGAACATCGCCCTGACGTCGCCCAGCACGTCGGCGCAATCGGCCAGCACGGCGCGCTCGGCCCCTTCAATGTCAAGCTTGACTAGGTCGATCGGCTCGCGTTGCAAGAGGTCACGCAGCCGAACGCAGGGCACGTTCCGTGTCGCTCCGTGCAGATCGCCAGCAAGCGCATCTATCGTGCCCGAATCAGCACCCTCGCAGCAAAAGTCGATTGTACCGTTGTCCGTCCACACCGCTGCCTGCAGTGCTTCTGCGCCAGCGACACCGTTGTCGCGCAGGTTCCCTTCCAGAAGGGCGTGGAGCGCAGGATCCGCTTCATACGCCGTGATCCGAGCTTGCGGGTACAGCCGCTTGAAGTAGAGCGTCGCCAATCCGATGTTGGCGCCGCAGTCCACGATCCGCGGCGCCGGATGCCGCGCTTCGAAGCGGAGCGATTGCTTCACGAATAGATCCTTCCATTGTGGGCAGAGGGTCAGAAGATCCGCATAGCGTAGCTCGTAGTCCATCAGCCGGATCCGGCCGGGGGTGAACCTGGGTGTCCGGGTCGCGCGGCGACAGGCGTAGCGCCACGCGGATATCTCTGCGCTTGGGAAGAAGCGGCGTTTCGCTACGCCCGCCGCCCGCCGAAATGGTTGGAGGCCGGCTCTTATCATGATGACATGGTTCGGACGGCTGAAAGGCCCACTGCCAGCAGACTCAACGCACCGCCGCGTCGCCGCTCCGTCGCCCATTGACCATCTCCGGGTGGCAAAAAGTCTCCTCGAGCCCACCCGTCAACCAGTGATCCACGAGTTCAACACCTTGGCTGAAAGAATGGTCCTGGTTCGACACCTCGTACTTCCAAGCACCGAAGCGCCCCCGGCTCCAGACTCCCCGGGCCTGCAACGCAGGGAGAATCACTTCGAGCGCTCGATCTCGGTGCAGCGACGGCGTTGGATAGCCGTGCTCGAGCCGCCGATGCCATACGTGATGTACCGCGTCTCGACTCGGGATCAGGCAGGTCGCCAGCATTCCCTGGATGGTGTTCTCTACGACCGAGCTCGCATGGACAGGACGGACCGGCGATTCCGACACCTCGGCTATCAGCGACCAGTACCGGTTAAAATCGGGCACGTTGTTGGGGGAGTAATGCGAGAAAACCGTTACGCGGTAGAATGGGCAGTCGCTCTCAGGAAAGTACATCCAACACTTACCCTCTAGGTGCGGGCCCGGCTGGCCCCGCAGGGCGACACCGATGATGTGCGTCGATGAGTACAGGAGGTCAGTGAGAGCTGGGCCCAGTCGCGGAGCGAGGTCACTGAGACGGATAAGGTCATCAAGGGGAATGGTGCTGAGCATCCGCTGGTAGCGGATTGAGCGCTCGTTGGCGAAGTACGCCATCCGCCTCGATGTGTCGAGGCGTCCCAATCGGTGCCGCATGCGGAGGCGTTCGGGATGCGACTGCCCGAGGCGCTCCGCAAGGGCACGCCACGTTGCTCCGGTCCCGCCGCGCACCGGGAACCGAAACCGATTATTCGGTCCCCAAGACACGTCGTCACGTTGGTGACGGATGTTGTCGAGCACCCGCGCGAGATCAACGCTGGCAACGCGGTCACCGACCCAACTCCAACTCAACTCCTCCAGCGGGTACGCCCAGACCTTCAGATTGTAGGGTCGCAAGAAGATGCTGCCGATGCCCGCTCCCAGAGTGGCATCGATCCAGCTGCCAAAGTTCGGTGCCACCTTGCGGCAGCCGTTGTTCGTCACCTGCATCAGGCCGCGGAGGCACTCATCGCGCTCGGCAGCTGGCAAGCGGTGCAGGTTGAGCTGAAACGGATAGGGCACGAAGGTGTTGCGGATCCACACCCATGACTGCCGTTCGTGGTATAGCCAGCCGCCTGGACCGAGCAGTTCGTCCATCAGTTCATCGAAGCACGCATAGTGGCTGAACTGCACGTGCCCGCCCAGATCCCAGGTGAACCCGTGCTCGTCCGTGACTGAACTAGCCAGCCCTCCCGCTGTGGCTTCCGCCTCGCAAAGATACCAATCCTCGCAGCCGAGTTGGGCCAGACGCCACGCTGCCCCCAGGCCAGTCGGTCCCGCCCCTACGATCAGGGTTTCAACGTCGTCCGTCACGCGGCACCACTGCGCCGCATGCTGGCGCTGGCCTCGTCGTACAGCCGGCTGTGCCTTTCCCAGAAGTGTCCGGGTGTCAGGTACGTTTCGTAGCACCCTCTGGAAGCGCGAGCCAACGCCCGCCGTCGCTGTGCAGGCAGCGAGAACATGTCGCGTAGACCGGCGGCAACGGTGTGCGGTTCGATATCAGGCAGCATGAGGCATCCCGCTCCCAGCTCATGGAACCTCTTGTTGCCGCCTACTGCGTGCAGCAGCAGCGGCTTGCCCGCCTGGGTCGCTTCAATGGTCGAGAGGTCGAGCAAACTGAAGCGATTCACATTGACGACAAAGTCCACTGCGCGTAGGAGTCCAGCCACGTCGGCGACCCGACCCAGCGCCCGCACTCGACGGACGGCCCCGCGCCGGCAACCACCCCGGGCAGCCGTCGCCGGCCCGGCAGCAGAGCCAGCGTGCGGAGCAGAATATCGAAGCCGCGATACGGCTGCGTATTGCCCAGATAGAGACCAACGGGCTCGTTCACCGGGAGATGCCAGTGACGGCGCAACCTCACCGGGCTCGCGGCCGGATCCTTTGCGGGCGGCGCGGCCGCACCGGTTAAGAGGTAAGTTCCTTTGGATAGCACTGCTGCGAACCGCGGCTCCGCACGAACCAGTTCATCCGCGGCGTTCTGGCAAGGAAGAATGATGCGGTCAACCCGGGCGCATATATCCAACTCCCGATCGATCCAGGTCTGCACATCCGGGAGCTTGAGGATCTCACGCCAATCCCATTCGGGAACCCCCCAGCTCCAAGCAAAGTAGAGAGCCTGAGGCATCGGACTGTGAATCATCAGCCAAACTTGCTGGCGTGGGGTGCGACACTTGAGAACGCGTTCGGCACAGAACATCTCGTGCGTGAACAGCACGTCTGCCGGGCCGCTCTCCAAGCCCAGTTTTATGCTGTCGCCGGCATCGGCGATGGTCGCCGCAGCAACCCGCAGCATTCTGCGGTGCATGACACCGCCGAGTTTCCTGATTTCCACCTCACTCGGCCGATAGAAATGGGGAGCACCGTACAGGGTTCGCCGCAACCGGCGCAGCCGCGTCTCGACCCACTTCAGTCGCCTGCCCTGCGGTCTCTCTGGAACGGACACGCCTGGCGCGGGCGGCGGAAACAGGACCTGATGCCCATCGAGGCCGCAACCGATCGAGGCCTGCCGCAGTTCAGCAAGATACCCGGCTGGTCCCCCGAGGCGCGCGGGCGGGGGGCCGATGTGAACGATTTTCATTTCCGGTGGAGGATAAACGAGTTGCAGAACGTCCCAAATGAGCGGTAGTGCACGGCCTCCCACTCGGGATGCACCTGCAAGAATTCGCGAAAGGCCGCTGCTTCTCCCCTGTTGGGGTTGCCTTTGTAATGGAACCAGTCGTCGAAGAGAACCAGTGATCCGTCTTGGAGTGCAGGCGCGATCCCCTGGAGCACGTCGCGCGTCGACTCGTACAAGTCACAATCGACGTGCAGCAACGCTACGGCTGGGTACTTCGCCGGCACCAGACACGGCAGGGTGGCGTGGAACGGTCCGACCTCGATCAACGGCGCTGGCAGCTGGCACGCTTTGAAGAGGTCAATGGTCACTTGCGGCATGACCGGCCCATTGATCTCCAGCAGGGGGTGCCATGCATGATTGGTCCGACAATCGCCCGGGCGCCAGCGCGGGTGCTTCTCCTCCGAAATCGGGAGGCCCTCGAACGAATCAAACCCAATGATGCGACGTGTCATCCCTTTGTTGTCAAAGGAGTATGCCTTGGCCAACAACGCCAGGCTGCATCCTGCGAAGACACCAAACTCCATGATGTCACCGGGTACGGACTCATAGTTCACATAATCGACTGCGTGGAGGAACGTGCTCCAGCGCTGGTCGTGCTTGATCAGCTGCTCAATCACGCTCGAATCCGGTGGTCCGAGGACGATATCCCGGGCAACTCGAAGGGCATGTCGCAGGTGCTTGCGCATCAGGACGGATTGGGTGCCCCGAGGTTTTGGCGTTCCCGCCGCGCTTTCTCGTTCAACGGAGCTGGGGGCGATGATTCGATCGACCAACCGCATTGAACGTGCACGAAGCCTTTACGCTGTTGACCCTCTTGATACAGCAACGACGCTCCCGGGAGGACCGAAAATGATAGGGCAGGCTCGCGCAAGTCGAAGATTTCGCCGTGACTCCAAATGCAGACGGCGAGGTGGAAGTCCCCGGCCAGCAACACGTTTCCGGGCAGGCTCACCCGGGCTTCGTATTCCCCCGCTGCCACCGGGACCGCAACTTCGGCGTCACGCGCGCCGCTGGTAAAAAGCGGGAGGCCTTCCGGTGATAGAAACCCAACGCCAATCCGTATGCCAGGTGTATGTTCCGGAAGCACATATCTGATGTGAATGGCGAAAGGCTCCGTGGTCAGGGGCCTGTTTAGCGGGGCGCCGTACACATCCCGTACGTCAACGGCTAGCACTTGTGGTTTGCCGCTGCGGCTGCCGGCAATAAACGTCGACCGCTGCTCGCCCCCGAGATAGGTGGCCGCAATCGTGCGCGGGGCACCGGATGCAACCACGGCCCCCTTGTCCATCAGGAGTGCGGATGTGCAGAGCCGCTGCATCGCAGCCATGTTGTGACTCACGAACAGCACTGTCCGTCCGCCTTTGGCCACGTCACTCATCTTGCCAATGCACTTGTTCTGGAACTGGGCGTCGCCAACAGCCAGCACCTCGTCAACGAGAAGGATCTCCGGGTCCAAATGCGCCGCGACGCCGAAGGCGAGCCGCACGTACATGCCGCTCGAGTAGTGCTTGACGGGCGTGTCGATGAACTGCTCGATCTCGGCAAAGGCAACAATTTCGTCGAACTTCCGATCGATCTCTGCCTTCTTCATCCCGAGAATCGCACCGTTCAGGTAGATGTTTTCCCGTCCCGTGAGCTCCGCATGAAAACCGGTCCCAACCTCGAGCAGCGAGCCCACTCGCCCATGGATCTCTACACGACCTTCGGTGGGTTCCGTGATGCGAGACAAGATCTTCAGGAGGGTAGACTTGCCCGCCCCGTTGCGCCCAATGATGCCGACCACTTCCCCACGCTGCACCTCAAAGGACACATGCCGCAGAGCCCAGAGATCTTGCGATTTCGAATTTCGAATTGCGGATTTCGAATTTGTAAGAAAGCGACACGGGGCGGTGAAGGTGTCGACGAGGGACTCGCGTAGGGT
>JBHHYR010000229.1:0-6088 GCA_046757585.1 Binatia bacterium
GAGGTTTGGCTGTATGCGGAAGCCTCTGTTGCCGCCTAGGTTGAGCAGTGTCGTGATCGTGTTGGCGAAACCGTTCGCGGTGACCAGATCAGGCCCGTTCTGCTCATCAAAGTTTCCGGTGGCGACCGCTTGTGGCCCGCGACGATCAACACGGAAGCCTCCACCACTGAGGAAAGTACCATCGCCGTTACCCAAGAGCAGGAAAACGCGGTTGAGAGACGGGTCAACAACCGCGATGTCTTGTTTCAGATCAAGGTTGAAGTCGCCCGTCGTAACGCCCCGGGGGGAGCGGCCGACCGGAATGTCTACCGCAGAACGGAAGACCCCCTCGCTAGAACCGAAGAGCACGCTCACCTTGCGCGCGGTGGAATTGCTTACGACCGCGTCTTGTATGCCGTCCCCGTCGAAGTCGGCAACAGCAGCGAATTGGGGACCCGTCGGTACGGTACGCTGCGGACCCGGGATGAACACGATCTGTCCGAAGCACGCGCCGCGCACCAACAGCGGCACGCAGCCCGCAACGAACAGCATTGAACGGAAGAGCCCTCGTCTCATGCAAATCTCTCCTAACACTCGCCGGCATCGGCCGCGCCGCGCGCCGCTGGCATCCCCACGCAGGATTCGGCAGT
The DNA here is from genome assembly GCA_046757585.1 of Binatia bacterium. Classification (GTDB taxonomy): domain Bacteria; phylum Desulfobacterota; class Binatia; order HRBIN30; family HRBIN30; genus JBHHYR01. The sequence goes on from JBHHYR010000229.1 coordinate 630, forward strand.
GCCGAAGCTTTAATCTCTAACGGAGACGCTCTATTTGTCAAACGAAAACGCTGCGTACGGGCAGGCAGACGCACGCCAGGCCGGCGCTCCTCAGGTCACAGCTGCGCGGGCCGGAGGCAAAGGGGGTAACAGTGGAGCTGAACGGAGTCGAACCGTCGACCTCCTGAATGCCATTCAGGCGCTCTCCCAACTGAGCTACAGCCCCACGCGGTCGTCACACGTCCCCGCACTCTGTACCGAAAACGTGGCGTCCGGGCAAGGAGCGGGCCAGCGCGTCGCCACTGGAGGCGGGGGCCGGTCTTGGTTTTTAGCGTGCCGGGCGCAGAACGGTATCCGCAAACAGCGCCATACGTTCGCGCAGGTGATCCAGGCTCGTGTGCACGAACCCGACGTGAAAGGATGTGGCCCCTGCCTCGACCCAGGTTTCGATGCGTGCACGTATCGCCCCTGGCCGGTCATCGACGCCGACGCTCAAGGGCGCGACGTATTGCAGCGGCGTCTGCTGGCCGCCCTGTTCGCGCAGCTGCCGAGCGTACTGCACTCCCTTGGCGAACCGTGCGGGCGTGACCAACCAGGGAATCCAACCGTCGGCATAACGCGCCGCCCGGCGCACCGCAGCGCGAGAGTTGCCGCCGACCCATATGGGAGGCCGCGGGTGCTGGCGTGGGCGCGGCGCGATGGTGACGTCGTGGAAGCGGATGAATGTGCCGCTGAACGTCGCGGTTTCATTCTCCCACACCCGTTGAATCGCTTGCAGGGACTCGTCGCTCAGCCGGCCACGCTGCGTGTAGTTGACGCCGAGACTGCGAAATTCCGGCCTCAGATGGCCGCAGCCGGCGCCGAAAATGACGCGGCCGTCGGATAAATGATCGAGGGTGGCGAACGCCTTGGCCAGAACTAATGGGTGGCGGTAGGGTAAGACGATCACGTGTGACAGCAGGCGGATGCGTGTCGTCGCAGCGGCGACGAAACTGAGGGTCACGGCGGGATCGTACCACACCGTCCCCGCCGCCGGTGCGGCAGTACGCGGGATTGCCACGTGGTCACAGGCGGAGAGGTGGCTGAAGCCGAGCCGCTCCGCTTCACGTGCCACGACCAGCAGCTCCGGCCCACCGGCGCGCAGCTCCCACGCCTGTGCCCGCCCGGGCAGCTGCTGCACAATGGGCATACTCAAGCCGAACTGCATGTAAGCTCCTTATTCCCTGCAACTTTGGCGGCGCCGGCCGTTTCGACCGCCGAGCGACTAGGAGTCAGCGCGGCGTCGCGTCGGTCGCGGCTCGCAGCATGCGCCAGACGGGAACCCCGAGGCAACGGAATTCCCCGATGCAGGCGAAGCCGTGCCGCGCGTAGAAGGATAGGTTCCGCTCGTTCGCCGTTTCGAGATAGATCGGCAGTAACGGTGACGCCGCACGCACGACCTGCTCCACGAGCTGTGACCCCAGACCACGTCCCTGGAAGGCAGGATCGACACCCAGAGTCCGCAGGTAGGTGAACGGGACCGTCGGCGCCTGCGAGGCGATCACCCGCGCCGCCTTCAGCCCCCGCAGTGCCGTGTGGGGGCGCACGTGCAGGAAGGCGCGAAGCACGAACACGGGATCGGAGGGACCCTTCTGACGCACAGGAGGCGAGCTCGTCACCAAAGCGACGCCGAGGGGGCACGCGCTCGAGTCGGCGAGGGTCCAGGCCGGCTGAGCTGCGAGATAGTGGTTCCGGACCGCGACACGGAAACCCCACTCCATACGGCTGCGGCGCGCGGCCGCAGGAGCATGACAGATGGCGATGACGAGTGGGTCGTCCACGAAGGCCCGTGCCAGCAAAGCGCCAACGTGTCGTTCGTCATCCCAGCCCAGTGACGCGGTGGCGTAGCGGCCCGCGGCCAGTCGTGCCTGCCCTACCGGCCGGGAAAGATCACCGAGTGGCATTGACCAGCTCAGAGCCTGTCTTCAAGCCGGCTGGCAAGGACAAGTCCGCAGACCAGACCGGCGCCAATGCCGACCAGTGCAAGCGTGCTGGAGACGAAATACGGGTAGACCATCAGCCCAGCTCCCACGAGCGTCGGTGCACCGCGACGCTGGCGGCGGCCGTACACGAAGACCGCGAGGCCGATCAGTGAGAACAAGGACGACCACATGAACCAGGCAGTGTTCATTGTCAGGGAGCCGCCGTGTTACCCGGGGCTTTCGTGCAGGCGGAGCCTCACCGGCCCCGCAGCTTGTGACGGCGCGGCGCGACGGCTCGCGGCCGTGGGGCCGCCTTGGCCCGCGGCAGCGCCAGCGGCACACATGCGAGAATCTCCAACCCGTAGCCAGGCAGGCTCACGAGGTTGCGTGGCGAATTGCTCAACAGGCGAATCTTGCCGACGCCGACGTCGCGTAAGATCTGCGCCCCGATCCCGTACTCGCGGAAGTCTCGCTGGCGCGTCGTCGGGTCCGTACTTGGCACCGGTGTCGCGTGGCGCAAGGACCGCCGCGGTGCGGACTCCAGGATTTCCGCACCGTGACCCTCGCGCCGCAAGTAGAGGACAACGCCCTTCCCTTCCCGAGCGATGACGCGCATGGCTTGGTGCAGCAGCGCCGCCGTGTTGCGCTCGGTCATCCGAAACACGTCGCCGGGCGCGAATTCGGCGTGCGCCCGCACCAGGACGGGCTCGTCAGGATTGATCACGCCCTTGACCAGGACAAGATGCTCGCCGTCGTCGACGTCCGTATGGTAGACGAAAACACGAAAGAGGCCGCCGTAGCGGCTGTTCAAGGTCGCTTCGGCCACGCGGTGTACCAGCGAGTCGCAGCGCAAGCGATACTGGACCAGGTCGGCCACGGTACAGATTTTCAGACCTTGGGTGGCGGCAAACCGTTCGATGTCCGGCAGCCGGGCCATGGTGCCGTCATCCTTCATGATTTCGCAGATGACACCTGCGGGCTTCAAGCCGGCGAGGCGGGCGAGGTCGACCGACCCTTCCGTCTGGCCCGTGCGGACGAGCACCCCACCGCGGCGCGCGCGCAGCGGGAACACGTGGCCCGGGACCACCAGATCGTCCGGCCGGGTGTGATCGTTGACCGCCACTCGCATCGTGGTTGCCCGGTCCGCGGCAGAGATGCCGCTGGTAATGCCGCGGCGCGCGTCGATGGACACGGTGAAGGCGGTACCCAAGGGTGCCCGGTTTTCTCTCACCATCATCCCGAGCCCCAGCTCGCGGATCCGGTTCTCCGTGAGGGAGAGGCAAATGAGACCCCGTCCGTACTTCGCCATGAAGTTGATGGCATCAGGGGTCACTTTCTCTGCCGCCATGCAGAGATCACCTTCGTTCTCTCGGTGCTCGTCATCCATCAGGATGACCATCTTCCCCGCCTTTATGTCGGCGATCGCATCTTCGATGGCGCTGATCGGCCGCCCCCGCTTCGGCGGCTGGCGGAACGTGGTAAACATTTCCCCGCGATTGTAGCGCCAGGCCCTGCCTATGGCAAAAGAGCGCGCAGCCGGACGGTACCGCGCTGGCAGGCCGAGGCGACCGTGCGGGTGGGTTTGCGATGTGCGCCACGAATAAGCCAGAATGTGAGTTGGATGGATCGCAAGCTGCAGGCCGCTCCGGGGTGCCTTCCAGCCACCGGCCCAACGCTGGTCACCAGTGCGGAGGCGGCTTGATGCGGGTCGGCGATACGCTGGCTAGCAGTGCGATCGTGGTCCGACCAGCGTGGGCGAGCTTCGATGCATGCATCCGTGGCCTCGTCGACCGTTTGGTCTCGTGTGGGCAGTTGCCGCAGCCGCTGGCCCAACCGGCAGTCGAGCGGATCCGCGAGCGCGAGGAGATGGCCAGCACAGCGATGGTGGACATCGGCGTCAGTATCCCGCACGCCCGGCTCGATGGCATTACGGGCATGCTCTTAGCCATGGCAGTCTCGTCGGGTGGCGTCTATCATGTGGCGGCGGGCCTACCCATTTCGGTTGTCGCCCTCGTTCTGTCGTCCCCCGCCCTCACGGATGCACACCTGAACTTCCTGTCGGCACTGTCACTCCTGCTGCAGTCCCCGCGCGTGCGAGAAAGTTTGCGTAGCGCGACCACCGCAGAAGAGGTAATCCGCCTCGTCCGCAGCAACGAAAAATCGCGCGCCTAGCAAGTGCGGTGAAGCGCACGGCGCCCTGCTTCACTGGGCGCCTGCCCCACCCCTCGGGCCACACGCGACGCGCAGCCTTCCCGCTGCCGGGGTCACGAGACAGGCGGGTGGTGAATCGCGGGCACCTCGTCAACCCCAGACTCGATGCTGCGCCGCAAAGAGAGCGCCACGCCGGTGGCCAGCAGCATCAACACGGCGGTCGTGACGTACGGACCCGCTGGCCCCCCGTAATCGAACAGAACGCCGCCCCAGAGCGGACCGAGGATCCGCGCCAGACTCCCCAAGGACTGCGAGACACCAAGCACCCCGCCATGCTCCGCAGGCCGGCTCGATTTCGAAATCAGACTTGAGAGTACCGGGGAGGTGATGCCTTGCCCGAACGCAATCGCACCGAGCGACAGCAGCAGTGGGGCCAGCGGTGGGGTAAACGGTGCGGTGGCCAGTCCAACGCTGAACAGTGCCGCACCCACGGTTACCAGGGTACTCTCCTCGAACCGGCGAGAGAGGCGGCCGATCAGCCCACCCTGCATGAGGGCAGTCATCACACCCATGTAGCCGAACAACCAGTAGATGTGTGCCGCACTCATCCGATACGCCTTGGCGCACAACAGAGATAGGGTGGTCTCGACCGTCGAGAAGGAAAACACGACCGCGGCAAGCAAGAGCAGCAGCGTAGCGAGCTGGGGCTGGCGGAGTGCTGCTCGGATCCGCACCACCGGGTGGGACGCCGGGCTCGTGTGACGGTGTGCGGGGGCCAAGGACTCGGGCAGGCGCCAGATCGCTGCCAGGAGGTTGACGGCGCAGATTGCCGTGGCAGCCAGACCGGGCGCGAAGTGGCCGTACGGCGCCAGCAGGCCGCCAATGACCGGCCCGAAGACGAAGCCCAAACCGAACGCCGCACCGATCATCCCCATGCCCCGAGCCCGCTCCTTTTCGCTGGTCCTGTCTGCGATGAACGCCTGTGCGACCGGAACGGTCGCCCCGGCCACACCAGCAAGGATCCGCGACACGAACAAGAGCCCGATGCCGTTGGCGAGCGCGAAGAGCAGGTAAGATGAGGTCGATCCGGCCAGACTGATCAACAGGACCGGGCGCCGGCCGATCCGGTCGGACAAGCGTCCCCACAGCGGTGCACAGATGAATTGCATCGCCGAGTACACCGCGATCAGTGCCCCCGCTGTCATGCCGGAAGCCTGAAACTGGTGCGCATAGTAGGGCAGCAACGGTAAGACGATGCCGAATCCGAGTAGGTCGATGAAGACGGTGAAGAAGAGAATCGCGACCGGCGAGCGGGTGCGGGAAGCCTGTGTGGTCATCAGAAACGTGCCGCCGCTTACCATGAACGGT
>JBHHYR010000230.1:0-6056 GCA_046757585.1 Binatia bacterium
CACGATCACCGGATCGATCGGGGTGCTGGCCGGCAAAGCGCTGCTGCGCGGGCTGTACGATCATCTCGGCGTGACCAAGCAAGTGGTGGCCCGTGGCCGCCACGCCAGCCTGTATTCCGACTACGTGCCGCTTGGAAACGAGGAACGCCAGCGCTTGCAAACGGAGGCGGAGTTCTTCTACCGCGACTTTCTCGAGAAAGTGGCGCAGGGCCGACAGCTCAGCCGCGACACCGTGGCAACCGCCGCGCAAGGACGCGTGTGGACTGGTCGCCAGGCACTGCAACGCGGCCTGATCGACCAGCTCGGCGGAATCGAACAGGCCGTCAACCAAGCCAAGGTGCTTGCCGGACTCGGGGTGGAGGAGTTGGTCGCGGTGGAACGCTATCCCAAACCGAAACGGTTGTGGAAGCTCTCGTTCAGCTTGAGTCCCCCGCAGAGCCGGTTGACGGCCTTGTTCCCGTGGCTGCAGTTCGTCTCCGGCGAGCGCATCTGGGCCGTCCTGCCGTTTCACGTGCGATTCTTCTGAACCCGCGGGCGTATGCCGATCCGGTCACAGATCACCTGCCCGAGTTGTGCGGCGCGGCTGGTTCCCCAATCTGCCCCGCACTGCCCCGCCTGCGGCGCTGATGTCCGAAAACATGCCCAGCGGGCGCGAGCCCGCGAAACCCGCATTGAGCAGACCGTTGCGGTCATCAGCACGATCCTCGTCGTCGCGGTCTCTCTGTTCGTTGGCGGCTGCAGTGTGGTGGAAGGGGTGGTCGCCTACGCCCTCGCGGGAGCCGTGATATGGCTCGTGGCGCGCAAGACGTTCTAGGGCAGCGACGTCGACCCGCGCCGGCCGTGGTGGCGGGTCGGAAGGAGTAGGCGCTGGAGCGCATCGCGGTCTTTGCGGCGTTGCGCTGGGAGTGCCGGCCCATCGTACGCCAGCTGCACCAGACCAGCCGCGAGCGGGTCGCCGGCTTTACCGTGTGGCGCGGTACCGCGCCGGGGCGGGAGATCTGGCTCGTGCGCACGGGCATGGGACCGCGGTATGCAAAAGCCGCAGCCCGGGCCGTCGGCCAGGTGAGCGGTTTCACGCTTTTCCTGTCCACCGGCTGTGCTGGCGGCCTCGCTGCCGACTTGACGCCGGGTGATCTGGCCGTCGCGACGACCCTGCGTGGAAAGCCGGGCGAGCCGTCGTTCGAAACCGACGCGGCGTGGCGGGCGCGGATTTGCGCGGCTGCCGAACGCGCCGCACTGCGCACCGTCGTTGGTCCGTTGCTGTCCAGCCGCGTGGTCCTGGCGACCGCTGCGGCAAAACGTGCGGCCGCAGCGTGCGGCAGTGTGGCCGTCGAGATGGAAGGTGCCCCGATCGCTGCCTGCGCCGCGGAGCAACACGTGTCGTTTGCCGCGGTCCGCGCGATCCTCGATACCGCCGATGACGAATTGCCCGATTCCAGTCGGTTCCTCGCCCTGCGGCGCAGCGCGCACAAGCCACTCGCACCGGGGGGCGGCGTGGCCGCCAATGCGGCCAGCGGGCTCCAGCGCCTCCTCGCTGTGCGGCGGATGATGGACGCAGCACAGCGCGGCCTGGAAAAGTTCTTCCGCGCGTGGCTTGCGGCGTGATGCCGGCTGGGGTGCCGGCGCTGACCGTTACCTCCCGGTCGTGTACGCCTTCCCCGCGGTGCTGGCGATCTGAGGCGGTATGGTCTATCTGCGTGACAACGGAAGGAGCTGACCATGGTGGACGTCGGTCGTGTGGGCATCTGGACCTTTGCACTCGACATGCAACCAGCGGCCAAGGCCCAGGAAGCGGCGGCCGAAATCGAGCAGCTGGGCTACGGAGCAATCTGGATCCCGGAGGCCCTCGGGCGTGAGGCGTTTACCCACGCCGCCCTCTTGCTGGCGGGTACCCGGCGCGCTGTTATTGCTACGGGCATCGCCAACATCTGGGTGCGCGACGCCATGGCGATGGCGGCAGCGCAGCGGACACTTGCCGAGGCGTTCCCGGATCGTTTTCTGCTCGGCATCGGTGTCAGCCACGCCCCGCTGGTCAGTATGCGGGGGCACTCCTACGGGAAACCGCTGACCGCGATGCGGCGGTATCTGGATACGATGGACGCCGCGCCGTTCATGGCCTGCGCGCCGGCTGTGCCGCCGGTACGAGTCATTGCGGCGCTCGCGCCGAAGATGCTCGCGCTTGCCGCCCAGCGCACCGCCGGCTCCCACCCCTACTTCGTGCCTCCCGAGCATACAGCGTACGCGCGCAGTCTTCTGGGCGACGGGCCACTGCTGCTGCCGGAGCAAGCTGTGGTGCTCGAAACCGACCCCGCGCGGGCGCGCGAGATTGCGCGCGGGCACATGGCAACCTACCTTGGCTTGCCCAATTACATCAACAACCTCAAACGCCTCGGCTTCACCGATGACGACCTTGCCAGCGGTGGTAGTAACCGTCTCGTCGATGCCATCGTCGTCTGGGGTGATATTGACGCGGTCGTCAAGCGGGTCCGCGCCCACCATGACGCGGGCGCCAACCACGTGTGTATCCAGGTCCTTGATCCCGACCCGCGGGCACTACCGATGCGCCAGTGGCGCGAGCTGGCGCCCGCGCTGCTGGGCTGACAGCCTCGCACCCCCGGCTACGCCGGGCCGGCGAGATAGACTGCCAGACGCTGAATCAGACCGTCGCGCACCTCGAAGAAATCAGCCACGCGGGTGCGCTGGCCGTGCATGTGCAGCTCGATTTCCACCGCCACACGGTTGCCGTCGACGAGCAACGGTCCCGGATGCGCCTCGAGGTCCTCGGCGGCGAAGGCTTGCCGCGTGTAGAACGCCGCGATCTGGTCGGGGCCGACCACGCGACCGGCAGGAGTGACGAGCTCCCCCTGCGGGGCGAAGACTTCCCGCATGGCCGCCGCATCCCGGGCATTGACGGCTGCGAAGTAGGCCTGTGCGGCGTCGGCGGCACTGCGGGGCGTCACGACTGGGCCCTCGTTGCGCCATTCGGGGCCAGACGGTACAGCGCGCAAGCGTTTGCGTGCAGGATCCGATCACGTGCCGCCGCGGGCAGCGGACGGATGAGCGTCTCGAGTTTCTTGACGGCGCCCGGAAAGGTCGCGTCATGATGCGGGTAGTCCGAGCCCCAGACCACACGTGCCTCGCCCAAGAAGGGCAGCAGGGCGGGCATGGCGTCTTCGTCCGCCTCGAAGGCGATCCAGCACTGGCGCTGGAAATATTCGCTCGGCATCAACTTCATCTCGGAGGCGTAGCGACCGAAGCCGCGCACTTGTTCATCGAGGCGCCACAACCAGTACGGACCCCAGCCGCCGCCCGCCTCGAGAAACGCAAAGTGCAAATCCGGATGCCGCTCCATGACGCCGGTGACGATCAGCGTACCGCACGCCAGCATCTGCTCGAAAGCGTGGGACATGGCGTGCAGGAGCAGCGGATTGAAATACCGATCGGTGCCCAGTGTGGGGATGGTATTGGAGCTCCCTTCGTGCACCCCGATGGTTACCCCGAGCTCCTCGGCAGCTGCCCACACCGGCTCGAAGGCGGGATCGCCGATGTGGCGCCCGCAACACGGGTTGGGCCGCACGAACGCGGCGTGGAAGCCGAGATCGTTGACGGCTCGGCGCAGCTCGGTGGCCGCGGCGCCGGCGTCTTGAAACGGGAGCATGGCTGCGCCCACGAGACGGCGGCGGTCGGCCGCACAGTACTCGGCCAGCCAGTCGTTGTACGCGCGCGCCAGTGCCACCGCCGCGACCGGATTTTCCACGGCCCAGAAATTCAAGCCCAAACTCGGATAGAGCACGGCCACATCGATACCCTCCATATCCATGTCGGCGAGCCGTCTGCGCGGATCGAAGCCCCCCGGCTGCGCCTGCTCCCACGGGATCTTCTTGGCCGGATCGGTCTCGTCCATGCGGCTGCCGGGTGTTCCGAGGAGCCCAAGCGGCGCCGTGACGATCTCTTGCGAGTCGACGAACACCGTGTCGAGCCCCCAATCGTTCCGAACCACCTGAGGCTTGAACTGCTTGGCAGCGGGACTCAGGAACCGGTCCCACAGCGTCATCGGTTCGAGGACATGCCCGTCGGCATCGACAAGCTTCACGGCACTTTCCATGTGGTAGCTCCTTCGGTTTCGAGTCTCCCGCCCGCACGCAAACACCCTCGAGTTCACAGCCCTCGAGCGGGCGCCTGTTCGAGTGTTCGGGCAATTCCACTTCTTACCCCGTTCGCGCTCCCTGTCAACTTAGCCTCCGATCGCACCACGTGAGATTCCCCGTTTCACGGCTCAGAGCCCGCCCCTGTCGCAGCCTGTCGAAAACCCTCAAACCAGGGGGTGGCTTCTTTCCCTTGCGAAAGGGGCCCAAGGGAAAGTGGAGTGTTTGATTTCGACCCCTTTTGCATTCTCCCCCTACCAACGGGAGAAAGGAGGAGGGGGGCTTCCTTTCCCCTCGCCCCCCGGGAGAGGGTCAGGGTGAGGGGATGCACTGATCAGCAGTACTGAGTCCATGAAGACAGTCAACACGCCTGCCGCCAACACCCGGCCCCCCTAGCAGTCCGTTGAAAAACAGGCACCGTAGCGAGGGTAAGCGATTTTGCGTCAGATCAAGGCGCCGAACCGGAGGCAAATCGGGTGATTTTGTTGAGGATTCGGCAACGCAGAGCTGGCGGAAAATAGCCACCCGCAGTAGGGGCCCTGTTTTTCAACGGGCTGCTAGCGTCAGCGCCCACCTTGTTGGGTGGCTTCACGCAGCCGTTCGCGAGCCAGTGCTGCGGCTGCCTCGTACGGACCGCCGCCGTGGCTGCCGGCGCTGAAGACCGCCCGCACCAGAGAGTCGATCTTCTGCTCCACAAGAGCGAAGGATTCGGCGGCCGCGAGATTCTGAAGCGCCGCAGCTCCCGACAGGACACCGCCCGTGTTGGTGACGAAGTCCGGGAGGGCTGTGACACCGCGGTCGTGCAACTGGCGAGGCGCGTCGTTCGCATAGGGGATATTCGCCGCTGGAACGATGAGGCCCGCCCTAATCTTCTTCACGTTCTTGTCGTTGATCACGTCCGGTCTCGCGCCCGGTACGAGCACGTCAACGGGAAGTTCGAACAGGGCTTCCCGTGAGAGATGTTGGGCGCGCGGGTGTTCGTTGACCAGAGCGTCTCCCACCTTGCGGCGCATCTCGAGGAGTTCATCCACGTCGAGGCCTGCCGGATCGAAGATCGCGCCATGTATGGTGGAGACAGCGACTACCCGCGCTCCTTCGCGGCGAAAGAATCGTGCCGCTCCGGCGCCGACCTTGCCGAAGCCTTCGATCGCCACCGAGGATCCGACCAGCGATCGGCCCGACAACTGGCATGCCGTTTTCGCGGCGACAACCACGCCGAAGCCCGTCAGCTGTTCCTCGAGAGGGAGGCCGTCCGCGCTTTCTCGACCCATGCGATGGATTGCGCCGGCCTCGGCTTCGAGGCCCGCGAAATCCTCCGCCGACGTGCCCAAGTCGGCGCCGGGCAGATATGCGTGCGCCGCGGTCAGAGGGCGAATGGCCTCCAGAAACGCCGCGACGATCGCGTGCCGGGCTGGGTCACGTGGCGCCAGCCAAATCCCGGCCTTTGCCCCGCCGCAGGGCAGGTCCAAGAGTGTGAACTTGTACGACATCGCCCGCGCGAGCCGCGCGATTTCGCGAACGGATAAATCCGGTGCCGCGCGAACTCCGCCGGCGCTCACACCAAACGACGCCACATCGATGACCAAGACGGCGCGCAGGCCAACGGCGGCGTTGTAGTAGTGAAAGATCCGCTCCGGCCCGATTTCATCGCAATCAACGTGGTCACACAGCTGGGAGGGTGTCGCCCCTTCCCCCTTCGCGCGTCCTGTCTTCATCTCGTCTCCCAAAAAAGGCGCCCCTAAACCTCGTTCCGAATATACCATCCGGCCGTCATCGTTGCTTCCCCTTTTGACAACGATCGACAGAGGGAGAAGCATTTCGGATTTCGAATTTCGGATTGCGACCCCTCTTTCCTTCTCCCCTTACCAAGGGGAGAAAAGGAGAGGGGGTTCTTTCCCTCCCCTCGCCCTC
>JBHHYR010000231.1:0-6014 GCA_046757585.1 Binatia bacterium
GTGACGGGGATCCAATGGGCCTTGTTAGCTGGTCAGTGGGACTGTTCCGAGCCATTTTCGAAGCAATTGAACGGAGAGGAGGATTGCTTATGGAAAGACTTCGTCGGCGCCGGCAAGAGGAAGACGTTGTGTTGCAGGCACCGCCCCCGCGCGCGCCGATACCAACGGTTCCGGAGGAGAGACCGGCTGCGCCCGCGGGCGTCCAGGTCATTTGGGGACCGATCGTCGAGAACATGGCGGCGGCCGGGATGACTGTCGGGGACATCCGGGCCCTTTTGCAACACCCGTATAACATCCCAGCGTACGCCCGCCCGCTGGTCAACGGCACGCTCGTGCGGCCGGGCCACCGCCTGACTGCCGGAGACACACTCGAGTTTTCTCGTGAAGGCGGCGAGAAGGGTGGTCACTCGTAATGCCGGACCCCGAGATTCACATCGTGGCCGAGCGCGTCACGCTCCGCCAGGGTAGCCGGACGCTGGTGGCTGCGCCGCTTCCTGCGGTGATGCAGGAACTTGTGCGCAGTACCCAGCGCGGGCCAAGCTGCGGCATCCTGCCGAGGGACGTTCGCCTGTGGTACGAACGCGGCGATGCGACCGCAATGGTCGTCGAGGTTCCCCCTCACGCGCGCAGCGTGCGCTGGCTTGTGGAGGGGTCGCGAGCTGCCTTCGGGCGCGGCGCGCGCTACACGCAGTACTTCATCGCGTTTCCCTACGTGGAGCTGCTGCTCGTCTTCCGCCGGGGCGCCCTGACGGGGTTCCAGCAGCTCTACTATCGTCGCGCGCCTTTGGGGGAGGACGAGGAACTTCTGCTGCCCAATCTGTACAACGTCGCGCAGGGATACGGCCAGCGCTGTTGGGTCTGTCTCGCGAATATGCGCGACGTCAGTCGCCTGTCGTGGTCCAACAAGGTGGGTGCCATCGTCGATCACGTCTTCACCGCGGGGTGGAACCGTTCCAGTGAGGTGCATGAGGGCAATTCCTACTTCTCGAGTACTCGTGGCCTCGATGCGCGCGTCGCCACGCTCGAAGCGTGGCAGGCAGCGACACGGTGCGATCAGCGGTTTGCCCTCGAGGTGCCGTGGAAGCCGGCGGGCACGACGGCGACGGCGGAACTGACGGCCATGCTAGACGAAGTCGTGCCGCGACTGGCGGTGCGCACGGCCACGGACTTGGCGGGCGCAGTGACCCGAGCGGGCGCCGGCCCCCGGAAGGCGCGCTCATGAAGTTTCCGGTCGTCCTCAAGACCGCCCCTGGCGTCGAAGCCAGGGCAAGCATCTATTACGTGGTCGCGGAGAACGGCATCTTCCAGGTACGTGACACGCCCATCTACCGTGCCGTCACAGGCGCAACGGGGCCGATCCCAGGGCTGCTGCCGGAAAGCGAGCAGCTGTTCCTGAAATGCCCGCGCTTGCCGCGTCGCGAGGTGGAGGAGGTGCTGGCCTTCTTTGCCGAGGTCTACCACCGGCACGGCGGCGAGGCGGTCGTGCTCCTCTTCTATCGCAGCGCGACGCGAGAGTTCCGCATCGCCGTACCAGTCCAAGTGCTCCCTGGCCAGCTCCGCGACGGACGCTGGCGCGCCAGGCACGCGGTGGAATACGGGGCCGTGCCACGGCCAGCGGGGTTTGTCCGTTTCGGCACCATCCACAGCCACGCCGATCTGCCCGCGTACGCCAGTGGCGTCGACTGCGCCGATGAACATTACGAAGACGGTCTGCATATCGTCTTCGGCGATTTTGACTCCCCGGAGCTGTCGGTCGCGGTGTCGTTCGTCGCCAACGGCGTCCGCTTTCGCGTCGTACCCTCCGGCGTGCTGGCACCCTGGGCGGTGCCGCACCGCGCAGCGCGTGCCGATTGGATGGCGTGCATTCGGCGAGAGGGAGAGGTGCGTGGCGTGCGGGCACGCACGACGCTGCCAATGCCGGGTACGCCGGCAGGTACGCGGGCTGCAGCTGACACGGAGGACCAGAATGAGGAGAGTAAGGGGCACCGGTGAGCCTCCGCAACGCTACGTCCTAGTCGGCTTAGGCGGCATCGGCGGTCTGCTGCTGCGCCTGCTCGTGCCGTTCCTGCACTCCCTCCGGTCACGCGCGACTGTGATCGCAATCGACGGAGATACGTTCGAAGAGCGCAACCGCGAGCGCATGATTTTCACGCGGCCCGGGCCCAAGGCGGTGGTACTGGCTGAGGAAATGTCCGTGCTGTACCCCGGTCGCGTCACGCTCCTGCCGGTCCCTCGCTACCTGACCTCGCGCAATGCCGCGGAGCTGCTCGGCGAGGGCGACGTCGTCTTCTGCCAGCCGGATAATCATGCGACACGGCGCATCGTCGAACGGTGTTGCGCCCGGCTGCGAGAGGTGGCGTTGTTTTCAGGCGGCAACGACGGCGTCGAAGACGGCAAGACGGGGACGTTCGGCAACGTGCAGGTGTACGTGCGCGCCGCAGGCCGCAACCTGACCAATCCCTTGAGTCGGTTCCACCCCGAGATCGCGCGTCCCGCCGATCGGGTGCCCGGCGCACAAGGGTGCGCCGCAGCAATGGCCAGCGCGCCGCAGTTGCTCTTCACCAATGCCGCCGTCGCGGCGGGCATGCTGGGAGCGTTCTACGCTTGGCGCTGCGGAACATTGCACTTCGAGGAGGTATACCTCGACATTCTGACCGGGCGCATGGTCCCGGTGCACCGCGCCGTCCTACCGTCCGGCCAAGCACGCGGCACAGGCCGGGCAAGCACCGCAGCAAGCCGGCAGGTGCAACACGCTCGCCGCAGATGATATCCTGAACCGGCCGGATAGAAGGCGGAGACATGTGACGCGTCGGCACCTGTGTGTAATCCTGTTGTTCCAGCTGTGCGCAGTGGCGGCGGAGGCGCGGAGCGGTTGCTGCGCCGGCGACTGCAGCGGTGACGGCCGGGTGACCATCGACGAGCTGGTGGTCGGTGTGAACATCGCGCTCGGCACGACGCCCGTCGGCCAGTGCCGTGCGTTCGATACCGGTGCCGATGGTGTCGTCACCGTGGACGAACTGGTGACAGCCGTAAACACCGCTCTGCGCGGCTGCGCGTTCACGTTCGACGCGAAGCTCAGAACGCTGGCGTGGCTGGCGTATGCACCCACCAGCTACAACCCGAATCTCGGCTGCCCCGCCGGTACGCCCACCGAGGCGAGCATGCGCGCCGATCTGCAGGCGGCGCGGGCGCGCGGGTTCGACGGCATGATCACGTTTACCGCCAGCTGCAGCTTGTGGCAGATCCCCCGTATCGCCAGAGAAGTCGGCTTCCGGGGGGTCATCATGGGGCTCTTCTTGTTCAACGAGGCGCAGCGTGCCGAAGAGGTCCCGCACGCCAAAGCAGCGGCTCCGTATGTGGATGCCTATGGGATTGGCAATGAGGGCCTCATCGGTTGTGGGGGCGCGTCGTACAGTCGCCAGACACTCACCGCCACAATGCGTGAGATTCGCAGCGCCACCGGCAAGCCCGTGACCACCTCGGAACAGATCGAGGACTATCTTCTCGCCGGTGCGTGCGCCGACTTTCTAATGAGCAACGGAGACTGGCTGTTTCCGATCACGCACCCGTTCAACAACGGAATCCGCGTGCCCGCCGCGGGCGTCGCCTTCACCGAGGAGCGCTACCGGCGCCTGAGTGCTCGCACGGCGAAGGCGGTATTCTTCAAAGAGACCGGCTGGCCCACCGGGGGCGACCCGGCAGCGACCGAGGCGAATCAGGGAGCCTACTTCACGGCGCTTGCGAAAAGCCGGGCATGCTTCGCCTATTTCGAAGGGTTCGACCAGCCGTTCAAGCGGACATTTGCCACACCGTGGGAGCCCTTCTGGGGACTCTTCCGCCAAGACCGGGCCCCGAAGCGATTCATTGCGCACAGCGTGCCCCGGCGCGCCGGCTGCGAACAATAGTCCGCCTCAGTGCGAGAGCGCCGCCCTGCCGGCAAAGGGAGGCGGAGTCGGCGGCGAAGAGGGTCCCCTCTCCGCTTCTCAGTTCCCTTTCCGTGTCTTAGCTTCATAGCGCGGGCTGACGCCCGCAACCCAACCCATGATCCGTGTTCCGTCATGCCAGCTGTCTTCAAAGCCTGCCCCCGCGAGAGCGTGGGGCGGGAATCCACTCCGCCCTCCCCCGCCGTCATTCCCGCAATCTTCCAGCGGGAATCCACGCCGCCGCATCTGGATTCCCGCCTCCGCGGGAATGACGAGACTGAAATTCGCGCGCCACGCGAAGATTCTCGGAAGTAGTAGACCAGGGGCCAATGCAAGGCGTCACCGGGAGGTCAGACGGCGGTGAGACTAACGCTGATCGCAAGGGCCTCATTCACAAGTGACATAGTAGACGGGCCCAGAGCACCAAGGCGGCGCACGAGCCGCCGTTTGTCGACGGCACGGATTTGGTTGAGCAGGACAACGGAGTCAGTCTTGAGACCGCCTTCTGGTGCCGTCACCAGGACCTCAGTGGGGTAGAGTTCCGTGTCGTACTTCGACGTGATGGGCGCGGCGGTTGTGAGGTCGCTAAAGCGGTTCCCGACGTCGTTCTGAATGATGACGGCCCGCCGCGTTTTGGAAATTTCGGCGCCTTCGGGGGGGTCGAAGCGAACCAGATAGACGTCGCCCCGTTTGGGGTAGCCTACCGACGGACGTCGCGGCGCCATACTTCGTCAGCCAATGGGTCCCACTCCGCTGCGACTTCTCGGTCGCGCTGGGCGCGCTTGATGTAGCCCTCTTTGAGGCGGGCGCGGATGGCAGCACGATCACGAGCCGTTCGCTTCACGAGTTCGTCGAGGAAGCGGCTCCGATCGCCTTTGGGCGCCATCCGGTCGAGGAGCCGGACGGCCTCTTCGGAGAGCGAGACGTTGATGCGTCGTTGCATGGTTGCGGTACCTCTCATATAGTTCTCAGCATACACACGGGTGTGTGTAGCCGTCAAACGGCATCCCGGTCGCCGTTCCGATCAATTTTGCGAATCAAACCGAGGGACGATGGTGCTTTTGTGGCGAATCCCGAACCGCACTGAGCGCCGCCAGTGCACAGCAAGCGGCGCGATTCAGGCAATGAGTTGCTCGGGCTTACAGCCCAGCGCCGCGAACGCTTGATCGGATCGATTCAGCGCCCGCCGAACGGAGTATCGTGTAACGCCGAGCAAGCGGGCCACCGCATTCGATGAGAGGCCGAGATGGACGACGCCCACGTAGGACACGAGTGCGCGTCCTGCAACCGCCGCAGGCCGGTGCGAGGTGCTCGCGATCTCGTCGGGCGTGGTCCCGCACACTGCACCGACCCTGCGCATCACCTGCGCGAGAATCACTTGGCCCTGCGGCGACTGCGGTAGCAGCCTGCAGACGCCGCCGTGTCCGGTTTCGGCAAGCACTTGGCGCACGAAGTCGCTCGACCCCAATACTCGCTCATCGAAGGCCCAGAGATCGCGACCGCGAACGTTGTCGAAGCGGGTGAGCCAGCCGCAGCGGCTGCGGCGCAATCCACCCCCAGTCAGCTCAGGCCGCCTTCGGTCTCCAGCCCCTGCTTCAACAAATCGGCGGTACGCCTCACGGGCTTGCGGCTCCCGACGCGCGAAAAGCGCCAACACGGCTGCCGTCGCTTGCCAGGGGCGTTGGAGGTGCCCAACCAGTGCGGCGTGGCCCGTCCAGGGGTAGTCGTCCAACTGCCCGACGCCAGCCACGATGGCCGCGCGGATCGGGTTTAGATGGATGTAGCGAACCAGCTCGAGCAGGTACGGTTCCTCCTCGACCAGGATGGACTTGAAGCGGTTGTAAAAGAGGTAGCCGCTGCGTCTGTGCCTGCGATTGAAACAGCCGGCGTAACCGGTGTTGAGACAGCGCATCAGGTCGGAAAGCGGTACCGCGGTTGTGCGAAGCAAGAGATGAAAGTGATTGGGGAGCAGCGCCCACGCCAACACTGCGGTTGCGCGTCGCTCGCCAGCCCGGCAAGGCGAGTGGTGAACTGCTCGCGGTCGACATCGTCGGCAAAGGCGCGTCCATCCGGCTGCGAGCCGGTCAGTAT
>JBHHYR010000232.1:0-5987 GCA_046757585.1 Binatia bacterium
CTGCGCGCGGGCGAGAGTTCGCCGTCAATCCAGCCAACCAAGTCCCTGCTCACCGCTCGACAGCGCCGCATGACTAATCCTTATCCTCCTGATCCTCCTGCATCTCATGTCGCAGGGTGACGGTGGCGCGGTGGATCAGACTTTTCACCGCCGAAACGGAACACGACAGGTTCGTTGCGACCTCCTGGTACGAAAGGCCTTCCGTCCGGGCGAGCAACAGCGCCGCACGCTGCTGGGGGGGCAGCTGCGCCAGGGCCCTCCGCATCCGCTCCATCGTCTCCCGGCTCAACAAGGCGTCTTCACTGCTGCGGGTCGGCGTCTCACCAGGGAGCACAGGCTCCACCTCGCCTGAGCCTCCGTGACCATCGAGCGAGCGGAGGCGGCCGCGGACGTCCGGGCGACGCAACTCACTCAAACATGCGTTGGTGACCATCCGGTACAGCCAGGTGCTGAAGCGAGCGCGGGGAACGTAGCGCGCCCGCGTTCGATAAATCTGCAGGAAGACCTCCTGTGCCACCTCTTCGGCGCGCGCCCGGGCGCCCACGAACTGTGTGGCAAAGCCCACCACACGTGCTACGTGCTTTTGAAACAGGGCTTGAAAAGCGGAGTCATCCCCGCGTTGCGTCGCGAGCATCAACTGCACGTCCGGATCAGCCTCAGCGTTCAACGGCTCCTCGGTTCCTCAAACGTATCAGTTCCGCCGAAGTTGCGGCGCCACAATTCGGGCCATCGGCCGCGTCTTGCAGCAACCCACGCCACGGTCAAACGCTCGCTTCAGCCCGAGCGGGCCCGTTTGCCTCGCCTGCTGCGCGGTGCGCGGCGGCCCGCTGGGCGGGTGCGCGTGCTCTTGCGCCCCCCGGTCGAGGCCCGGCGCAGGAGCTGATACTTGACCTTGCTGGCGAGCTGGCCGAAGAGCATGTTGAGCCGGTCACCATCACGGCGTCGGAGGGCTTCTTCGATCCGCTGCCGGTGGTCATTAAGATACGTAATCTGATATTCGCGCTTCTGAATTCGGACCCGTTCCGGCACCTTGGCCCGTGCCTGGACGACACGCACAATCTCATGCAGGATCGTCAAATCAACACGCGCCACCGGTCCCCCTCCGGTTTCCATGGCCACTGGGGCCTCATCGGACAAGGGGGCTTCTTACCACGAATCGGTTGCCCGGCAAAGGGAAGGGGCGGCGGCGGCCCCACTGCCGCCGTCGCTGGCGTGGCGCAGAGCAGCGATCAGGGCCCGCCCGCGCCTGTGAGAGACACGCTGGCGGTCTGCTCACGCGCCGTGCTGACGCCGCTCCTGCGCTTCTTGATCCGATTTGCAGTCGATGCAGAGAGTCGTGACCGGTCTCGCCTTGAGCCGATCAAGGCCAATCGGACCTTGACACGATTCGCACAGGCCGTAGCTCCCTTCGTCGATACGCTTGAGCGCATCGTCGATCTTGTTGATCAGCTTGCGTTCGCGGTCCCGAATGCGCAGGAGGGCGTTGCGGTCCGATTCCAGCGAGGCGCGGTCTGTGGGATCGGGAAAGTTTTCCTTGCTGTCGGTCATCCCACCAACCGTCCGCTCCGCTTCAGCCAACAACTCCTGGCGCCGGGCTACCAGCAGGCGGTGGAAAACTTTCAGCTGGCGCTGAGTCACTCGTACTCCTTCGTGGCTCGCTGTTCCCTATCACCGCCCCTGCTGGGTGTAAAGTGTTCCGGCTGGCGGGCCGCGACCGGCGCGACGCGGTGTTGCGGAACGCACGT
This sequence comes from Binatia bacterium, assembly GCA_046757585.1. Classification (GTDB taxonomy): domain Bacteria; phylum Desulfobacterota; class Binatia; order HRBIN30; family HRBIN30; genus JBHHYR01. The sequence goes on from JBHHYR010000232.1 coordinate 1,746, forward strand.
TGCTGGGCGTAGAATTATGATCTTGTGCGCTGGAATCCGCGCACCATCGATGCCGGTATGCGAGACGTGGTGGCGGCGCTCAATCGCATCCCGGGGGTCGTGACACGCGCGAGCTGCGAGGGGGCAACCGCAGCGTACGCGCGGCACCGGCACGCCGACCTGGCGTACGTCCTGTTTCGCTTCCCGCTGCCGCTGCGATTTGAAGCTTTCCTGCTGGGACACCTGGACGCGGTAGCCCGGGTTGAGAACGATGGTTTGTACAGCCGTTGGCCATCGCAGAACCGCGCATTTGTGCGCTGCACCGCCGCGGCAACCCGCACCTACCTGGACCGGCTCGCGGCTGATCAGCGTGCGTACGTCGCCCGCCCGCTGCGTCGCCTGCGCGCCCGACTCGCACGCGCGCTCGTGCGCCGGCAGGAGACCAAAGTGGCCTTGTGTTGGACGTGTCGCGACCTCGTCACTGGACCGCACCCTGCGCTCCATCACGCCTGCTGCGTGCTTGAGCTGGCGCCCGCCCAGGAAGCCGCGTGGTTCGCGCAATTTGTGAAGGAACCGGCGAACGCACTGGATCCGGTACTGACGGCGAAGGAGAGCTGGGCGGATCTGCAGGCCCGGGCGCGACGTGGCGATTTTGGTTCTACCTTCCACCACCGCTGGCAACGATATCGGAGACGGATGATCGCCGACATCAGCACCCGCCAGCTTCGGATCGGCGTGAAGAACGCGCGGCGCCAGGATCCCGACCTCGACTTCTTCTACGACGGCCAGCGTGTGGTGCTGAGGTGGGGCCGCACGGAAAAGTAGCTTTTCGACCGACGCTCCGCGTTGGCGTGCCGTGGCTGGCCGGCCTTCCGGCGAGCGCTCACCCCAGCGCGCGGCTGCTGCCCTCCCGCAGCCACGCCCGTACCTGGCCGCGGGCCCAGCGGTCCGCAGCCAACAAGGTGTCAAGATCCACCGCCGCCGACGGCATGTGCCCGTGGAGCGCCGCGCGCAGGATCTGCGGCAGGTCCAGGAAGGAAATCCTCCCGGCCAGAAACGCTTCAACAGCCACTTCGTTAGCTGCATTCAGCACAGCTGGAGCCGTGCCACCGGCGCGCAACGCTTCGTATGCAAGGGCCAGGCAGTGAAACTTCGAGCGGTCCGGTTCCGCAAACTCGAGCCTGCCAGCCCGGGGCAGGTCAAGGGCCGCAAGGTGCTTCATGGGCAGGCGGTCCGGATAAGCAAGGATGTATGCAATCGGAATCGCCATATCTGGAATGCCCATCTGCGCCAGGACCGACCCGTCGATGTACTCGACCATCGAATGCACGATGCTTTGGGGATGGATGACGACGTCGATCTGGTCGGCAGACAAGCCGAAGAGCCAGTGGGCTTCGATTACCTCGAGGCCCTTGTTCATCAGCGTGGCGGAGTCGATGGTGATCTTGTTGCCCATCTTCCAGGTCGGATGTCGCAGCGCTTCGTCGCGCGTGACCGTACCCAACTCGCTCGCCGACCGGTGCAGGAAAGGACCACCAGACGCAGTGAGGATGACCCGCCGTACCTCATCACGGCGGTGGCCACGCAAGGCCTGAAAGATGGCGTTGTGCTCGCTGTCCAGGGGGAATAGGGTGACTCCAGCCCGCCGGGCCTCCCGGGTGACCAACTCGCCCGCAACGACCAAGACCTCCTTGTTGGCCAACGCCACGTCCTTCCCGGCTTCGATGGCGCGGAGCGTCGGCTGGAGCCCGAGCGCACCAACCAAAGCGGACACCACGACTTCCGCCTGCGGGGCAGCGGCAACGCGATTCAGACCGTCGGCACCGGAGGCAATGTCCCCCCGGTACTCCGGCAGCAGGTGCCGCAAGGCTCGCGCGCCCTGGTCGTCACCGAGGGCAACGAGCGCGGGCTGGAAGCGACGCACCTGCTCTGCCAGACGCTGCACGTTCCGCCCCGCCGCCAGCGCAACGACTTCGAATCGCCCCGGAAAGCGTCCGACGATGTCGAGGGTCGTCACGCCGACCGAACCGGTGCTGCCTAAGATCGCGAGCCGCTTCCGCTTCATCTCGTAACCGCGAGGTAGCCTACCACAAAGCACCTGCGGATTGCAGGTCGCGGACATGCAGGGTGACACAGGACTGTGTTGTCGCTGCCACCTACCCCTGCCCGTGCGACCGGCCGCCCGGCTCAGCGCTTGCCCGATCCATCCAACCGCGTTAGTCTCCTTTGCGTCGTCAAGCGGACCCCGCGTCGCTCGAACAGAAGAGGAGTTCCACGTATGTCGCAAGCAGCGACCCAATTGCGCCCCGAACCGTCGGCGCCGCGCACGCTCATTTCAGTTGTCAACCCCGCAACGCTCGAGAAGGTCGCCGACGTGCCCGTGACAGACGGCGCGGGCGTACGTGCGGCACTGAGGCGGGGACAGGCGGCGCAAGAGACCTGGGCCTGTCTGTCCTTCAAGGAGCGCGCTAAGGCGCTCAAACGTTTTCGCGATGTCATCATTGACAGCAAGGATCGCGTCGCTGATGTGATCGCCTCCGAGACTGGGCGCCCACGTGGCGACGTCTACCCGAGTGAGCTCTTGCAGCTCTGCGACGCCATTGGCTACTGGGCGCGGAGCGCCGCCAAGTTTCTCGCCGACGAGAAAGTCAGGCCGCATCTGCTGAAGAACAAACGAGTGTACCTCAGCTACCACCCGATCGGGGTAGTGGGTATCATCGGGCCGTGGAACTTCCCGTTCCTGCTCACGATTGGCGAAGCCATCCCAGCGCTAATGGCCGGAAACGCCGTCATCATCAAGCCGTCCGAAGTCACACCCTGCAGCGCCATGATCGGCGCAGAGTTGGCGCGGGCGGCTGGCTTGCCGCATGGTCTCGTGCAAGTGGTGCCCGGTTACGGAGAAACGGGGGCGTGCCTGGTCGACTGCGCCGACATGATCTGCTTCACGGGCAGTGTCGAAACCGGGCGGAAAGTGGCCGAGCGGGCTGCCAGACGCCTCATTCCTGTCACCCTGGAGCTTGGCGGCAAGGACCCGATGGTCGTGTTACGCGACGCGAATCTGGAGCGTGCCGCTGCGGGCTGTGTCTGGGGTGGCTTGTTCAACGCTGGCCAGGTCTGCATGTCCGTGGAGCGGGTCTACGTCGAGGAGCCAGTGTACGACGCTTTCGTCGAACGGGTCACAGAAAAGGTACAGCAGCTCCGCCAGGGCTTGCCCGAAGAGAGCGTGGAAGTCGGGGCGATGACCTTCCCCCCCCAGCTGGAAAAGGTCGAGCAGCATGTAGCGGAGGCGGTGCAGAAGGGCGCAAAGGTCCTTGCCGGGGGCCGGCGCAATCCAAACCTCCGGGGCCTGTTCTACGAACCGACCGTCCTTGCCGAAGTGACGCACGACATGGCAATCATGACCGACGAGACCTTTGGCCCGGTGATTCCGATCATGAAGGTCCGCGATGCTGAAGACGCCCTGCGGTTGGCGAATGATTCCCGCTACGGTCTCACCGCCAGCGTGTGGACCAGGGACGGCGACACGGCGCGGCTCCTCGCCCGCCGCCTACAGGCGGGGTCGGTTTGCATCAACGATTGCATGGTCAATTTTGCGGTCATGGAAGCTCCCATGGGGGGCGTCAAAGACAGCGGCCTGGGCGCCCGTCATGGTACGCAAGGGATCCGCAAGTTCTGCTTGCAGCAGACGGTCGTCGTGAACCGGTTCGGTACCAAATCTGAAGTCAACTGGTATCCGACGAGCAAGCGCAAGGCTGCTCTCTTCCGGCGCGCCCTGAGCCTCTACCATTCCGGTTGGCGGAACAAGCTGCGGTCCTGAGAACGTTCTGCAGTCGCGGCCAGTGACGATCCGCTGGCGCAGCCGGTGGCAAGCGCCCTGAGATTTGCTGCTACCGCGCACGCGTGGCTTGCGACTTCAGAACCGGCCCTCAAAGGAGAGGACCGCGTTGAATCCTGGCGCATCAATGCCCGAGCCGTGCTCCCGATAGTTCAGGTCGGTCAGATTCTCAATCGCAAGGCGGACGCCGACGTGCGGATGGATGTCCCACCCGAGCCGTACGTTGCCGGTGGCCCAGCCGGCTGTGCCGCGCGGATCAATGCGGGGATCTCTGATATCCCGATCGCTGAGCCGGTCTTGCGGGGCGGCGAAACGCACGAATGGTTCGACCCGCAAGGTCGGGCGAGGACGGTACAGGAGACCGACCCGGCCGTTGAGCGGCGGGATCCGATCTGCCGGCTGCTGGCGTCCATCTGGAAACCTCTCCT
>JBHHYR010000233.1:0-5946 GCA_046757585.1 Binatia bacterium
CGCACGTTCATGCACTTGTTGTTATCCAGGAAATGGAACGGGAAGGGCAGGATGCGTCCTGCCCGTTGCAGCTCCAGATTGAGCGGCGCCGCCTGCCCAAAGGCCGAGAGCAGGGAAAAGGCCGGAAAAGCGGCCGGCACCAGGTCGAGAAACTGTTTCGTCAGCTCGAACGGCTCTGCGCCCTGATCGCTGTCCAGGCCGAGCACGAAGTTGGTTTGCACGTATGGAACGTAACGCAGGATCATGTTGACGTGCTCGGAGACCTGGCGCAGCTTGTCGGGGCCGACATTGCGGCCCGTCTTGGACTTGTTCCCGAGACCGTACCAGGACTCGATGCCGGGCAGGATCCCCTGAAATCCGTTACGCTTCAGGCGTCGCAGGTTCGCCTCCGAAAGCAACGATAGGCTGCTCTCGGCAACGAAGTACATCCGGCCCGGTGGCACCGCCTCTTCGATGGCGTTCATGTAGTCGTTGAAACGCACCCCGAAGTTCGGGTCGTGCCAGCCAACGAGCGGCCAGCGCATCTTCCCGAGGAGAAAGCGCAGATCCTCGCGAATTTGCTCGAACGGTAACAGCTGATAGTCTACCGCCGCGTCGATGCAGAACTCGCAAGTGTACGGACAGCCGAGGCTGCCGATCATGGGGACCGACTTGAGGATCGGCGCCTTGGCCATGGTGGCCTCGATGAACTTCCACCGCTCCCGCACGCCGGGGAGCTCACGCGGCTGGCGTGCGGCGCTCAGCTGCAGGCCCACAGGGCGGTGCGGTGCGCACTCACGCACGATGTCGTCGACGAGGGATCGGTCGGTGAACCCCACAACGTAGTCGAAATACCGAGCCGCGTCTTGCGGGTAGCAACGCGCGTGTGGCCCCCCTAAGACGGTCACCGCCCCACGCTGCCGGTAGAGATTGCTGATGGCATACGCCGTATGCGCCGACCGGGTAAAGGCACCAATGAACACCAGATCGGCGTCGTCGGCCAGCTCGTGGCGCAGCTTCTCCGTGCCCGTGTAGCAGACGTAGCGCACCGCGTGCCCCAACTGCTCGCACCACACGCCAACGGCCTGGGGCATGATGCTGGCCAGATTCGCGTTCATCAGACGCGCGTACAGCACGCGGGTCGGGCCCTTCGTGACCAGATCGAGTATGGTTATGCGGCGGCGCATCAGCTCCTCGCGTAGCTCTCCCGGCCGCCGCACTCAGACGAGCGCCCTGCGGTCTTCGTTTCGTCCCCGCCGGCCACTCCCGTCGACGCGGTTTGTTGAGATCTGCCGTGTATCACAGAAGCGATGCGGACCCCAAACGCCACCCCCAACTCCTCAACTCCTTCAGCCGCCCGCGGCGCAGCGCCATGCGGCTGCGGCACCGCGACTGACACGCCTGGCCAACCGACAACCGCGCAGTGCATTGCTCAGCTGCGAAGTTCGCCGGCAAACTCCGGAGTGGTCAGCACACGCACGCCGTGACGTAAGAGGGAAGCGAAATGGCGGCGGTTGTCGGTCACAACCAGCTTCGCCCCCGCCGCGCGCGCGACCTCCGCGATGTGTAAGTCGTACACACGGCCGCCGATAACGTGATCCGACACGGCTTGCCGGACAAGCATGTCACGCCGCCGTTCCGGAAGTTGCTGGACGCGGAAACGGTGAAAAACCTCCTCGTCGAGGAGTCGCGCCGCGTCGCCAGGCGTCAGCCGCAGGTCTTCTGGTAGGCGCGTGGACACCGCGTAGAACTCGAGGCAACAATGCCAAGCGGTCCACGGCCGGTTCAATCGGCCGTCGACAACTGCTCCCATCAGGTGCTGCGCCGGCGCCGATACCTGGCCCATGTCGATGAGCCCGGCCAGCAGGACGGTGGTGTCGAAGAAAACAGCCTCTACCAGGGCCATCGGTTACGCTCGTCTTCCACCAGCTTCGCGATGTCAACCCGCGTGACCTCTTTGGCGGGAACGGTGGGCCGCGCCACCAGTCGTTTCCCGACGCGAACCAGTTTGGGCCCGGGCACCGCCCGAACCAAGCGGATCGAGTAGTCGTCGAGCACCACCTCCAGCTCCGTCCCGGGCTTCAGGCCAGCTTGATTCCTGATCGGTGCCGGAATGACCACACGTCCTGCCTTATCAATGGTAGTTCTCATACCATGTACGTGCCATACCTGTGCAGCGGACGCAACGGTCACGAGGACGGACGGGGCAACTTCGAAAGCCCGACAGGCCGGAGAGCGGAAGGCATCTACTGGCGCTCCTGCTCGGCTGCGTGCTGGCGAGCTGCGGTCGTGTCCGGTTCCCCGCCCACGTGGTCCGCGTGATTGGGGTCGACGGCGCAAGCCCGCGTGTTGCGTCTGCGGCGGTGTTCAAAGCGGGCTTCGAGTCGATCAGGGTGCAGGTGTAGACCCGCCTGTAGTCAACTCACACTCCGTCGGCCAGGTGTCGCGGAGCAAGTCGATCCGATCCCCTGTTCGGACAGTACCGCTTGATCATGGCCCGATCACGTCGCGCTCCCCGCTTCCGAGAAGGGCGAAGTTCCTCACCGTTCGCCCTCAGGCGCGGTAGCGTGCGCGGTCGCGCAGGAGGCGGCCGGCGGGAACACCGGTGGGCTGGTCGTTCTCGATCGTTACCTGCCCGTTGACGAGTACGTAGCGGTACCCGATTCCTCGCTGGACTCGCCGCCACTCGCCGGCTGGAAAATCGTGAACTTTTCCCACCGGGGTCATGTTCAGGCGATCGAAGTCGTACACCACGACGTCTGCCGCCTTCCCCTCTTCGAGGGTTCCGCGATCGGAGAAGCCAGCGCAGTACGCGGGCAGCGTCGCGAGCTTCCAATGGACATCCTCGAGCGAGAGTATGTCGTTGTCTCGCGTCGCGCGGATGATCGTTTCGGTCGGGTAGCGGCCCGCCGTCAGAAAGCGCGTGTGCGCCCCACCGTCCGACACCCCCGGAATGACGTACGGATCGAGCATGAGCTCCCGAAAACCCTCGAGGCTCGCGTTTGCCGGCAGGGAGAAGAACGTCGCCTTGAGGCCGTCGGCCACGGCAATGTCCAGCAACGTGTCGACCGCGTCCTTCCCGAGTTGCTCGGCGATGTCACCGATCGTCTCGTTGATGTACTGCTTCGTCTGCTCACAGAAGGTCTCGGCGACGACGATGTTTTCGACGGCACTGAGGGTGATCCAGGGACGATTGTCCCGCAGGGCTGGCCGGCGCGCCGGGTCCGAGAGCTTCCGCAGCCGCTCTTCGACGGTGCCCGTGGTCGCCTCCCGCCAACATTCGACCTCGTCAAACAGATTCCATTCATCGAAGGAAAACGTGAACCCGGCGTCGGTGGTCAAGCCCTGCCCGTAGACGGGGAGCCCACGCTCGCGGCAGCTCCGCAGCCACGCAAGCTGACCCCTGTGGATTTCCGGGTTGTTGTCGAACGGCAGAATCACGTTCCAGAGCAGGGGCCGACCGCTGACCTCGGCAAGTTTCGCAACATGTTCCAGGGTCGTGCCGTCGGCCTTGGCCAGGGTCAGCTGGATGAACCCCTCGTTGCGTTCGGCCAGGACCTCGGCGAGTTGCACGCACGTTTCGTCGCGCATGACGTCGCTCACCATGGGCGTGCCGTCGAAGTCGCGCTGCACCTCGGCGCCACTTCCCGGTTCGAGCCGCTGCGCCGACCAGCCTCCCGCGCCAGCGTCCATCGCCGCATGGAGGAGGCGGCGCATCACGGCGTGCTCGGCTTCGGTCGGCATGTCGCCCGCCTTGGCACGCTCCAGCCCAAGTACCCAGACCAAGAGTGCACCGACGGGCAGGAAGGGCCGCAGGTTGACGGACTTTGGCGTGCGGTCGAGGCTGTCGAGAAACTCCGGATACGTCACCCAATCCCAAGGCAAGCCGGCTCGCATGGCATTGAACGGGATCGCCTCGACCCGCGTCATCGATCGCATCGCCCGCTCGCGATCCTCGGGCCGCACCGGTGCGAACCCAAAGCCGCAGTTGCCGATCACGACCGACGTGACGCCGTGCCATCCCGAGAGGGTACAGTACGGATCCCAAAAGACCTGGGCATCGTAGTGCGTGTGTAGATCGACGAAACCCGGCGCGACGATCATACCGCCCGCATCAAGCACCCGTTCGGCATCTGATGACTTGAGATGACCGAGCTTGGCGATACGCCCATCAACGATTCCTAGATCGCAGCGGCGGCGCGGCATGCGCATCCCGTCAACGACCATCCCGCCCCTGATTACCGTGTCGAACTGAGCCATCTCGATACCTCCCCGCGCAGGCCAGCCAGCCCGTTGGGGACACGGTGACGCACCGTCCGAAGGCAGCCTGTCTGACGAAGTCCAGCTTGACTGCTGCTATGCCCTCGCCGGAGCGTTGTCAATAATGGCGGTCAGCCGGTTGCAAGAGGGCAGGGCAAGAGCCGGCCGTGAGCGCTCGTGACGGGCGCTGCAGCCCGGCCTCGACGTTCGTGGCTGGCTGAGGTCTGCGGTTGTGCTCGGCGGGGGAAGGATGGTAACCCCCATCCCGCACCGGCTGGGCGATTGATGAGTACCCCACGTTGGCGCGAGGGTTGGTTGCCTTCTCCTGCCCATCTGTTTCCCGGCGTGCGCGTGAGGGGAAGGTACAAGAGGAGCGCTTATGCACGATCTCATCATCCGTGACGCTGAAATCTGTGACGGGAGCGGCGCGCCGCGACGCCGCGGCGATGTGGCGGTGCGGGACGGGCGCATCGTCGAAGTGGGGAGAGTGCAGGACCTCGCTGCACGGACCATCGATGCCCGTGGCCTGGTTGTTGCCCCGGGCTTCATCGACCTGCACACGCACTACGATTGTCAGGTGTCGTGGGACCGCGCACTGACGCCGTCGTGCTGGCATGGCGTGACGACGGTGGTCATGGGCAACTGCGGATTCACCATCGCCCCGTGCCGGCCCGCTGACCGTGAGCTCCTGATGCGGATGCTGCTGTACGTGGAAGGCATGCCGACCGCGGCGCTGCGCGCGGGCATCGAGTGGGACTGGGAAACGTTTCCCGAGTACCTCGACACACTCGAGCGCTGGCGCCCGGCGCTCAACGTGGCTGCGTTCGTCGGCCACAGCGCCATCCGCTACTACGTCATGGGCGCGGCCGCGACCGAGCGCCCGGCGACCGATGATGAAGTGGCCCGGATGCAGGCAGTGGTGCGCGATGCAATGCGCGCCGGGGCGTGTGGCTTTTCGACCTCGGAGTCCCCGACGCACTTCTTCGGCGACGGCACGCCGGTGCCTAGTCGCGTCGCCCCACGCGAAGAGATGCGCGCCCTGTGTGCCCCGTTACGGGAGTTCGGGCGTGGCATTGTGGAAGTTGCACCGCTGCATTTGCTGGGCGACACGGATTCGCGATCACAGGACCAACAGTTCTACACCGGGCTCGCGACGGCGTGTGGTCGGCCGGTGACATGGGCTCCCTTGCTGCACAATCCGTTCGATCCAAGCGGCGCTCTCCGCTTGATCGCAGAGGCGCAAGCCGCCCAGGAACGCGGCGTCCCCGTGATCCCCCAGGTCGGCTGCCGGCCGCTCGAAGTGCGCATCAGCTTTGGCGCGAGCAGCATCGTGACGGAAAATAATCCCTTCTGGCGGCCGATCCTCCATAAGCCGGCGGCGGAACGGCGCCAGCTGCTCGCGAGCACCGCCTTTCGCGATGAGCTGCGAGCTCTGTCGCCCGCCGGCGCTTGGGTGGCAGCGCTGGCCCCGTCGTGGCAGCAGATCTTTCTGCGCTTCTCTCCACTCGGCAGCCACGATCACTGGACCGATCGGCCGATTTCGCAGATCGCGCAGGCACGGGGCGCCGATCCGGTCGACGTGCTGCTCGACTTGTCACTCGAAAGCGATCTCGCCTGCCAGTTTGGTGTACCGATCATGAACACCGATGAAGCGATCGTCGGGCAATTGATCCGCCACCCAGCGGGGATCTTGGCGCTTTCTGACGC
>JBHHYR010000234.1:0-5932 GCA_046757585.1 Binatia bacterium
GACCTCATCGATCTCGAAACCGGCGAGCTACTCCAAGGAGCAGTTTCTTAGGAGCCCGCAGTCTCGTATGGCGGGGCATCTTCCCTCGCGACCACGGTGTCGTACAGCCCGTAGTGTGTCAGTCCCGAGTGGCTCTCTATGCCCGTGTACCGGAGCGACGCGTCTTCGTATCGTCGGAAAGCGAATACGGCCTGATTCATCTGCTCCGTGTTGAACACCCTGAGCCGCACGAGAAGATGGAAGTCTTTCACCGTCAGGCCGGTGACGGCCAAGAATAAGTCCGGCTCCAGCTTGGTGATCACGTCCTGTAGCGTGTTCTCCCGGAAGTCGGTGAGGTACATGAACGCCGGGATCCGTGTCGCGAACTTGATCAGCTTCTCCTGCACGAGCTTTCGCTTGGACTTGTACTCCTTCTCCTCCTCGGTGAGTTGCTTCTTCTGCTTTCCCGTCAGTTCCTTGTCCTTCGCCTTGTTCTTGAGTTCCTTGACTTTCTCACTCTTGTTGATGATGGTTTCGATGATGTGGTCACCAAGCGAGCGCCAGCCCTCGATGCGTTCCACGGCGGCCATTGCGTCGGCGTTGTCCAGGATGCGGCGCAGGGTGTCGTTGTCCACGTTCACAAGCAGCGCGCTCTCCCACTTGCGCGCCAACAGCGTGGCTGAGGTGCCCGCCATTGCGATGTCGAGAATGCCGCCCGCGTCGATCTGCGTCATGTTCGCGCCGTCGTAGGCCAGCACCGGCAGGAACGACACCAGCTCCTTGACCGCATTCTCCGGGTTCGCCTCGTTGGGCGAGAGTCCGATGCCGTACTCGGAGAGTTGCCGCAGCGCCCGCGTGGGCGCGAAATCGAACACGAAGCACACCGGCTTGAGGATCTCCTCCTCGTTCGGGTCGTCGCCGTTGGGATTGCTGATGGACCAAGGCGACTGCACGCGGAAGGCGGCCTGGAAGTAGGTCTCGGGCGACTTGAGGTTACGCAGCATCAGGATGGACGACCACTGCGGCACCGTGATCCCCGTGGTTAGCTTGCCGCAGGATAGCGTGATCGTCTTCGTGTCAAACCCACTGCCGATGGCCCTGCGCACGGGTGGCAGCGCGTCGAGCCCGATGCCCGCTGGCGCGCCAGCGGCCACGACCACGTCATAGTCGTGCCAGAAGGTGTTCTGCCGCTCGGCCAGCAGGTTCGCCATCGCGTGGCAGGTCGCCACGTTGGGCAAGAACCAGAACGAGTGCTGGAGATAGGGAAGCAGGCGTACGTCCGAATACGGAAAGGGTGGTCGCGTGCGGGTCTTCAGATGTTCGACCGACTTGGGCGCGTATCCTCCGCGGATGATGTCCAGCCACTTCTGCACGTCGCTCTTGTGCTTGAACTGCGCCTTGTTGCCGGTGCCGGACGCCTCGAAGAACGCGTTCAGGTCGAACTCGTCGAACTCCCCGGCGCTGGCGATCGCCACCAGCTCCTCGGGCATCTGGTAGGTGAGCAGGCGCATCTGCGGCAGCACACCGTACGGGTTCCGCTGGTCGGGATTCCTGGCGGCGTACGCCTCCTTGGCGCGCTGCTCGTCGGTATACGTCCAGTTGAAGATCTGCTCCTCGATGAACTCTCCCGTGGCCAGCGCCCTGAACGGTGTGCCGGAGAGGTAGAGATATGCCTTGGTCGTGATGGGCAGGAACTCGGTCTCTTTCTCCGAAAGTTCGGTGAGGTCCTCGTTCACGTTCTCGAGGCCCGCGCCGTATTCGATCTTCGCTTCCTTCTTGGCTACGGCCTCCTCCTCGCCGTCGAACAGTTCCTTGGCCGTGTCGCGCCAGGCGCCGAAGTGGTATTCGTCGAACACCACCAAATCCCAGTTGATCGTGTGGATCCACTCGTTGTTCGGCTTGATGTTCCCTGCCTTGTCGCGGCCGAGCAGATCCTGGAAGGAGCCGAAATAGACGAGCGGTTTCCGGATGGAGACTGCCGACGGGTCGGTGTCCGAGTGGCGGGAGAGGTATTGCCAGCCGTCGAAGTCGACGTGGTTTTCGAGGTCCGACTGCCAGGCATCCTCGACGGCGGGCTTGAAGGTCATGACCAGCACCCGCTTGGCGCCAAGCTTCTTCGTGAGCTGGTAGGCAGCAAACGTCTTGCCGAAACGCATCTTCGCGTTCCAGAGAAAGCGCGGGACGGCGTGCATATCCTCCTTCCAGATGGAGTGGAAGTAGGCGTGGGTCTTCTCCACGGCGGCGCGCTGCTCGGCACGCAACGTGAACGTCTCGTGGTGGGTGCCGGTGAAGCGCTGGCCGGTGCGTAGCTCGGCGAGCACGGTCTTCACGTCCTCGACCGTGCAGCGCATCCATTCGCCTTCGGTGTTTGCAACCCCCTTCTTGATCAGCGCCGCTCGCACCTCGTGGTCAGTGAAGAGGGTGCCGTCGTCGCGTTCGGCGGACTCGTCGAGTTTGATCTTGTAGTTCTTGATCGCGGCGGTCTTGAGCTGTTCGGCGACACGCTGCTTCACGCCGCGTGTCGTCTGCCCCACCTTGAGGAGACCCGCGTGCGCCTCGTCGTCAATCGCATAGGCGTAGATGCGCGGCCGGGCTTCCGGCTTGGGCGCGAGGATCTCCTCAATCGGTCTACTCATCGCCGTTGTCCATAGGTCGGATCATGCTCTCGATGAACGCGATTTGGTCCTTGGTGATGCCGTACTTCTTGTAGAGCATCTCGTCGGTCCAGTCCCGATCCCAGGTTTGTTGGGGAACCCACGAGTAGGTCGATCGAAGGGCGTGCTGGGTGATCTTGCGAAGCGAGACAAGGAAACGGAAGAACCGAGTCTTGGCATACCCCCGGAGACTATTCGCCGCCTTGTCGCTCGCGAGTGGTCCTGCGACGAGATACGTCTGCGTACAGACCGAAGCGGGTGGAGCCACGATTGAAGGCCCCAGAACCAGCGCGGGGATCGCGCCGCGCTCACCGTACGCCTCTGGGAGAAGCACCTTCCATGAATCTGTCAGATGTGCGTTCTTCTTGATGCCAGAGCGATCGGTATGAGCTACTATGCGGCGTCCGCGATCTGTGAGGTAGAGGGCGACCGAACCGCGAAAAGGCTTGTTCTTGTAATCGGAGAAATTCGTTGCCAAGCCAAATGGGGTATCCGCGCTGATCACCGCATCCATCGTCGGCTCGCGGAGAGCCTGAACCCGTTCAAGAATTCCAAGTGCGCGATGGTCTCGAATGAAGATATCGTGCGCGCCAAGGTCTCTTGTAATCGTTGGGTGGCGTTCCTCGCCTTGGAATAGGGTGTATTGCGCATCACCCTGATATTCCCGGCTCCAGAGGAAATACCCTACGCCCCCCTCGAAGTCCACACCGGGGAAAGCCGTTGACATCTTTGTGTAGTCAACAAGGTGGCTGACTCGCCGATCGGTGAGCATGGTCTTGCGGAACTCGTCCATGCCGCGACCGCCTGCCATCCAGCGCGAAGGGATAACCATGCTGAGGTAGCGCGGCTCCAGCCGCATCGCCTGCTCAACGAAGAGTTGGTAAATAGACGAATCGCTTGAGCCACCAGCCCCACCAGTAATCTGGTAGGGAGGGTTGCCGATGATCACGTCGAACTGCATGTCTCCTCCAAACAACTCGGCAATCCGAGTCTTGATGTCGTCGCTGTGGATGAACGCATAGGCATGGGTTTCAAGACCCTCCTCGCGGTCAAAGAACGTTCGCGGTGCACCGCAGTAAGCGCATTTCGTGCCCTCCCATGCATGCTCGGTGCGCTCGAACCAGATGTTGCCCGCGTCGCTGGCGAAGCCGTTGGCGATGGAGTGCTCGCCATTGGCGTGCTTCGAGCAGTATAGGCTCCGCCGCGCCAACAGGCTCGTAAGATACGTGATGCCGATGCCGAATACCTGCTTCGTCAGGATGTGGGCCACGCGCTCTTCGAGGTCCGGCATCTCGTCGGCCAAACCCTCGGTCAGGCGGCTGGTGATCTCGCGCAGGAAGACACCAGACTTCGTATACGGGTCGAGAAACTGCACCGTGCTGTCCGCCCAGAGGTCGGCGCCGCCGTGGTCGGCGGACCACGCCTCGGCGACGGTGTCCAGCATCCGGTTCGCGAACTCGGGCGGTGTGAACACCTCGTCGTTCGAGAGGTTCGCGATGCAGGTCAGCACATCAGGGTTGCGCCCGCGCAGTGCAAACGCAGCCTGCCCGCTCATACGGATGCCTCCTTTTGTGCATCGCCGCGCCCTGCGGCAGCTAGCTCGCTGACCGTCATCGGCGGGTAGGTCCTCGTCGGTGTGAAAAGCTCATGCTTCGCAAGATGGGCGAAAAGAGATCCCTCGGCGCTGAACATCGACGACTGGCTGAGCGTGGCGAGACGGAAGTCGCGTCGCTGGAACTTGCCCTTGCCCAGGTAGCCCCACTCGGCGAAGGTTATCGGCTGGTTGTCGTGCGTCCGCATCATCAGCGCATCTCCGTGGACGAGGTTCAGTGAAAGCACCCAGGACGCCGCTCGGTAGAGTTCGGTCGAGTCATCCACGCTCAGGTATTCCCTGAAGATCTCTTGCAGGTTCGCGCGACACTCGGCGATGTTGTCGGGCAAGATCTCGATCCCGTAGCAGCACATCAGGGCGAGCAGCGCATAGTGCCGTCGCTCGAAGTCGGACTTGCCGTACTTGAGTTCCACGGCTGCGAGCTTGCGCCGAAGGATCCGCACGAGGAAGTTCCCGCTCCCACACGCCGGTTCCAGGAAGCGGGAGTCGATGCGCTCGGTCTCGCCCTTCACCAGGCCGAGCATCGCCTCGACCATCCACGGCGGGGTAAACACCTCCCCGTGGGCGGCGACGCGTTGCTTGGACTTGACGTAGTTCATGGGCCGATCCGCTTCCGGCGATGCGTCCTCTCGGTCACTGCTGTTGTTAGCCGTCCTCATCGAATGACTGCGGACAGCTGCGCCCATGGCACGGCCGACGCCGCGAGTAGGGCGTGGAATACCATGAAGAGCCACGGCACCACCTTCTCCACGTGGGTGAATGGAAGGTAAAGCCGCGGATTCCCGCCGCGCTCCACGCTCTCCCACTCCGCATCGTAGGGCCGCAACGGTAGCTGACGCTCGATCGCGTGAACGACCCTAAACTTCGCTGAGTTGAGATCGCGGTAGGACCGGATGATCCGATACCACAGGTAGCACAGCACACCCGCCGCAATCGGAACAAGAACTTCAAGCCAACTGGGTGCGGCCGCCGCGGGCCCGGTGAACGCGTCCTTGGCAAGGAGCGCGATCAACGCCGTGTTCACCGCCAGAAAGAACGAGTTCGCCTTTTCCCGCCGCTCACTAATCCGGTCCGCCATTTCGAGGTAGGTCTTGTAGATCTCCAGCGCATGATCGCGATACGAGGGGCCATACTCGTCGGCTGTAATGCCTTGCAATGCCCCGTTGAGCTTGTCCTGCGCTCCCTTGACGTCGCTCACGGATCCAGCTCTCGGATGGCCGACACGATTGAACTTGTACTCCAACTCACAAGGCGGTCGGCGGCGTTGGAGACAACGGTGGACACCTGCTGACTCGCCCATGGTCGAATGGCGACGATCGGCTTGACCCATGTGTAGCCCTTGGCGATGTGGATTTCGCGCTGAATCCACTCACTGAACGTCGCGTACTTGCCGGCCATGATAAGCACCACGTCGCAGAACCGCATCTGGTTCTCGATGGCCCTCTCAAGCGCGGCAGTGTTGGGAGCATTGTGGACCGGGTCGTTCTTCGGGACGGAGTAGTTCTTGTACTGGAAGTTCGGCGCGGCATTGAGGAGATCCAGAAGCCGATCGTATTCGTCCGCGTACGACCACGAGTGGCTGATGAACAGGTTCCGCGACTTCAACTGCGGCATGGATTGCTCCTTGTCGGGCTAGACAGTATGACTTCCGGTTGTTGAAGAGACTGGCCTCCGGCATGATCGCGGG
>JBHHYR010000235.1:0-5923 GCA_046757585.1 Binatia bacterium
CGCCTTCCTGCTTGCGTCTCCTAGACCTGCTGGAAGAGTCATGCGGGGTGCCTGGGCGGGGAGCGCGAGCTCGCAAGGGGGGAGCTGCCAAGGCGACCAACCCTGCTGCCTGACCTTGGCAGTTCCCCATCTCGTTCCAGATTCTCCAGCAAATGCCAACACTTGCCATCGTCTGAGGCGGAGGCAGGGCGGCGCCCGCTGGCGTGCAGAATTTTCTTGACAAACAGCCGCGGAGGCAGTAAGAAAGTAGATATATAGTATACGGTATATGGTCGCCATCTGGCGGCAAGGCGTACTGGGCGTACTGAATGGAACCCGTACCGGAGACCGGCAACGCAGGATGCAGCACGGCGGCAGCCTTACCAACCCGCCGGCGAGGTCGCGAACCCCCACGTGCCGGAGGGCTGCGAGGGGCAGGGGTTTCGCTTTGTAGAAGGCCGTAGAGAACTTCAGGGGAAAGAAAGGGGAGACAAGATGAAAGTCCAAAAAATGATCGGTACAGTGGCTTCCACGGCGGCGGTTGTGCTGCTGACCCTGTCACCTGCTCCGGCAAAGACGGGGTTGGACAAATGCGCCAAGGCAATTGATAAAGAGGGCAGCAAACTCCAAGCGGCAATCGCAAAGGCCTTTGGTAAGTGCGAAGCGGCGTTCCAGAAAGACGTGGCGAAAGGCGTTGGGAATTTGTCGAAAGCCGCCCCCGCATGCGAAAAGCAGCTGAGCAAGGTGTTTCCGCTCGGCGGCAAGACCAAAATGCAAAAGGCGCTGGACAAGCTCAACGGGCTGATCGGAAAATCGTGCACGGATATCAATATTCAGCAGCAGGGGCACCTCTCCTCAACGATCTTCGGAGACCGGTGGGCGAAATTCGTCATCGTGAATGCGCTGGAGGGAGCCTTCGAGCAGGAAATTGCGACCGCGCGGTTGTTCCTGACCCACATGCAGAACATGTCGCCTCCCCCGCTCGGCAGAGCCCCGGCAGGTGCTTGCCCGACGTGTCAAACGTTTACAGTGGCTCCGTGTTTCGAGCATTCCTGCAACTTCTTGAGCTCGTCAAATTCCAAAGCCGTGCTGGGGACGAATACGCCTGTCAACCTTGGCGTCTCTCTGGTAGGCGTGAGCACGTTTAAGCTGTGCAAAGTTCCTGGCGTCACGCCTGATGGCGAGTTTCTGGTTTCGGCCGCTCCGGGCACACTGTTCGAGCCCGCCGCGCTTACCGGTCTTGGCTTCGGCTGTAACGTTGTGGTCGGCGCTGAGGGTGTGATCAACTGTAGCGGCACTGCTCCGAGTGTCGACTACACGACCTGTGCGGACCACAACGTTGGTGCCCCGGATTCCAACGAGTGCACTGAGCCGGTTTGCTTTCCTGATACAGCCGACTGCGGTCTCAATGGTGCCGGTGACATCGCCACGGGAACGTGCGCGAGCACGGGTCCGGGCTTCCATACCGGCGTGGTCAATGGTGGGGTATGTACGGGCATCACGCAACAGCCGAGCACGTCCGGTGGCGCTTTTATTGGTCTGACGACGCAGATCAACGTGGTGCAATTCTCCGAGCTTGGCCCCGATGGCAAGCCGTGCACAGCGGACGATATCGCCATTCCGGGGGCGCCAAGTGCCACCAACCTGACGACAGGGACGGTGAACACCAAGATTCTGGATGCCGACAATCTCGACGGCGTGACGTTGAACGCGTGCAACGCGGTTGCGGGAATCTCCTGTACGAGCTTTGGTTCACTGACCGGCACGCCCTTCAACTGCGCGGAGATCGAGTCGAGTAATCTCGCCGGCGCCACCGTTGTGGGTGCCTTCCCGTCACTGCACCTCCTGTTGGGAGCCGATACCACGGCGGTGTTCCAGTTCCAGTGCAACTAGCTGTGCGTTGACGAACCCTTGAATAGGCGCAACTAACCGTATTCCCTCTCCCGCACATCGGCGGCGGGAGAGGGTGAGGGTTCCATCTCGCGCCCCGGCGATGCGGGAGAGGAAGCTCTCGGGCGATGTCGGTTGATTTCATCGGGAAGACATTTTCCAACCGGCAACTAGCGTTGATCCGAAAATAAATGGAAGATCGAACAGTACAACATCGCTCAGGAAAACCTGGCCCTGCAACCACGGGTCCCCTCCTTTTGCATAAGGAGGGTCAAGGAGGATTTGATGGCGCATCGCAAAATCCCCCTCAATCCCCTTTGTCAAAGGGGGAGGCAACAGTGAAGGCCCGCTGTTATTTTCGCCTTGGGGCTAGTGCTTTTTATCTCACTTCGTGGAGGGCGCCGCTCTGTCGGCGCCGGGCTTGCCTCAGGTAACCACCCCCCCCGGCCCCACCCGCCGGCGACGGAGCGCCGCCCTCCACTGTCGCTTTCGTGGTTCGAAATCGGAGCTTCGCCGGTGCCGAGAACTTGGCATTCTCCAGTAGGGGTGACAGCGCGGAACTGTAGTGAGAAACGGGCGGGGACGGCACCCCCGCGGCCGCTGCAGTGATGCGCCTCGAGGGTCGTTACCCACCCAGGTGGACATCTCGCGGTGTGGCGCTGTTGCTGGCCGTCCTCTGCGCGGCGGGATGTGTTAGCCCCGGCGTCCAAGTCCGGGCGCGGTTTGGGTTTACCCCGTACACCGTCTCTGCGGGAGGACGGACCCCGTTTGGGGTGGCGGTAGCGGACTTCAACGGTGACGACCGTGCGGATCTCGCCGTGAGCGATGTTGCCAGCGGTGCGATCGCCCTCCTGCTGCAATCAGCCGAGGGTACCTTCTCGCCAGCAGCGCAATGGCGGGCAGGCAAGGTGCCTCGTGGCCTGGTGGCGAGTGACTTGAATGCGGATGGACATATGGACCTGGTGGTCGCCACCGTCCGGTCAGGCGTAGTGGTCTTTCTAGGAGACGGCCACGGCGGTGCGGTGCGCACGGCGTACCCCGCAGGCCTCGCGCCATTCAATGTTGCCGTGGCAGATCTCGACAACGACGGCAGCCTGGACATCGTTGTGGCGAACGAAAGCAACATGCCGGCGCTACAGGGAAGGGGTACCGTGTCAGTGCTGTTTGGTGATGGTCACGGCACCTTTCCGCGTACGGTCACGTTGGAGGCGGATAGCTATCCTGCCGACGTGAAGGTGGCGGATCTCAACGGCGATGGGCGGTTGGATATCGTGGTCGTCAACTGGAAGTCGGCAGACGTCTCGTTGTTTCTCGGGCAGGGAGACGGCACCTTTGCGGCCGCGCGCGCCGTTCCGTATGGCGGAATGCCGTCGTATTCCCTCGCCGTCGCCGACCTCAACCACGATGGAACGCCGGATATCGCCGTTGGCGACGTGCAGGGCCTCGTGCGGGTCCTGTCCAACGACGGCGCAGCAGGGTTCACTGCTGGCAAGCCGCTCACCGCGGGGGCGGGGCTGCGCACGGTGATCACTGCAGACCTGAACGGCGACGGCCTAGCCGACCTCGCGACCGCGAACACGCAGGCAGATACCGTGACGGTATTACTCGCGCTACCCGCGGGAGGATTCGGGCCACCATCCCACATTGCTGTCGGCACAAGGCCGAGGGCAGTGTCGGCCGCAGACCTCAACGGCGACGGGACACTGGATCTCGTGGTCACCAACGGCGGTTCCGACAACCTCTCGCTGCTCATGAATCATAGCGTTGCCAGCAGCTGAATCCTGCGAACCACGTGGTGAGAGACGCTGGCCCCAGCTTTCCACCCCTCGCAACACCCGCCACGGGCGTACCCCGGTGCGAATGCCTCCATGGCATGCTTTCCTTGGTTGACAAACAATTGTCGCCCAATGTATCAAGCGAATGAGACGCTCGGGTGAAGCAACCGGTTGTGGATGGTTGCGCTGCCGTGGCGGGGAGCACCAGATTGATTTTCGAATCCCGTAGACTAGCTGATCTGCTCAGTGCAATGACTCTGGTGGCATGGGGCCGGCCGGCTCGGGCACTGAATAGGATGACACTCATGAGAGCACGAAGCAGCGTGATTGCCGTGGTGGCTATTTTAGCGGGCTGTAGCAATGGCGGCATTGGGAGCGGCGCAGCGGTCAGGCCGGAGCAGGGTGTGCTGGCCGTGCAGGCGCGGGGGGCGGCCCCGGGCGCCGAAGCGCAGGTGCAGCTCAAGGTGCTGCCCGGCGCTGGGCCGATCGTGACCATTGTGAGTGAGCTGAACTACGATCCGACACGGCTGACAATGCAGCGCTGCAGCATCGATCCGACCATTGGCGCCGGAACGGCGGCCGGGAAGAGCTTGCATGTTGCCGAACCGACGCCCGGGGTGATTCGAACCGTGGTGGAAGGCGGCCTAGCGGCGCTGCCAGCGGAGAGCGGGGTGTTACACTGTGCGTTTACGGTGGCCCCGCAAGCCGGGGCAGGGCCAACGGCGGTGCGCGTGCACGGAGAAGTGGCCGACACGACGTTCGAAGATCGCGCCTTCTCTGCTGAGGGAACGGTGGTGATCGGAAACTGACTGCCCGGACGGCACGAAGGGGGAACCATGTCGCGAAATATCATTGTCGGAACGCTGGGGCTCGTGCTGGCCATCGGACTCTTCCTGTGTGGGCGCGCTACCGCGCAGCCTTGTCTGGGCGACTGTAACGGCAACGGGGCGGTCACCGCCGGCGAGCTGACCAAGGTCATTGCGGTCATTCTGCAATGCGGCGGCGTGGCCGACGGCTGTGCGTCCGTATCCGGGGGCTGTGTGAATGCCGACAAGAACGGCAACGGGACCATCACTGCAGGTGAGCTGACGAACATCATTTTCGACATACTCAACTTTCCCACGGGGTGTCCGGTGGTGGAGGGAACACCGACGAACACGGTGCCCCCGGCAACCAACACGCCGACCCGTACGCCTACGGTGCCCCCGCCGCCCACTGCGACGGACACGCCGATGCCCCAAGCGGCAGTGTGTGGCGATGGTGTGGTCCAGACAGGTGAGGACTGCGACGACGGCGGGATCTGTATTGGCACGTCAAATGCCGGCACCACCTGCACCTCGGACGCGGACTGCACCGGCACGGGTGGCGTGTGCATTGACAGCCCCAACACGGGCCAAGCCTGTACGAGCGACGCCGACTGTAGCGGTGGCCGGTGCGTGAAATGCAGGACGTTCGGGGGTGACGGCTGCGCCGCGAATTGCACCACGGAAACCGACGTGCCCTTCCAGTTGCTTCCGGGCGAGCTGGAGAAAGTCTGCGAGGGGGGCGCGAATGACGGCATGCCGTGCAGCGGTACAGTTGACTGCATTCCCGGTGGCCGATGCAACCAGCGGGTCAAGGCTGGGACGAGTGGCGCGTTCGTCCACGACGGCATCTTGCAGCTGCCGTTGCCGCTGACGGCGACGCAGACCCTTACTATCGGCAAGGAACGCGATGGGCAGATTCCGCTGGTCATCAAAGCTGCGTCGGTGCACTTCCCCAGCATTGATGTCGGTCAAGGCGCGGCGCAGATCGCTTGCGCCTGCACGCGTGGCGTCGCTGCCAAGAGCTGCGGTGGCACGCTCACAGAGGCCAACGGCGACGCCACGATCAACTGCACGCCAGGGTTCACGCCCGGGGACAGCGAGTGCGCCGGTCAGAAACCGTGCACCTTCGTGAACGGTCCCGGAAACGGGGCATCAGGTGTTATCGGCTGTACCGGCCTCGACGGGACCGACCTCACGTTCACCCAAGTCAGCAGCCCGAACTTTCCACCTGACCCGGCTCCGACACCTCCGCCAGGCTCCGGCCCGCCGATGATCACGCTGAGTGGTGGCGGTGGCCCTGGGTCGGCCATTGTTCTCAACACAGCTGCAATCGGGACTGTGACTGGTAAGTGCACGTGCGATCCGGCGGCACCGGGGGCGGATTGCCGTCCTTACGGGCCGGACTTGGAGTGCTGCACAGACGATGATCCGCAACACCGATGCTTTGGCGGGTCCAATGATGGCGGCTTTTGC
>JBHHYR010000236.1:0-5890 GCA_046757585.1 Binatia bacterium
ACCTTGCAGGGCCGCTTCCTCCTTCTCGAGGGCCGCCATCTGGGCGCTGGCTGGGCGCGCCGGGCCGGGGCGGGAGGCTGCCGGCTCACCCGGGAACTCGGCCTCCGCGGCTGGCAGGCCGGGCGGCGAACTCAGAGGATGTCCCTGCTCGAGGGCGGCAACGCGGGTCTCGAGCGCATCAAGGCGGTCAAGGAGTTGTCTGGCCTCTGCCGCACCACCGAGCCGCCGGCTGGGCTCCGCCATTCGGCTCCGGAGTATGTCAACCCGCCGCCGCACACCATCGAGCGCCACCTGCTGGTCGGCAACCAGGGCCCGCACCTCACGCTGATCTTGCTGGACCCGGAGCAGGTCGGCGCGGGTCGCGCAGCCGGTGGTGGCTGCCAGGCACAGCGCCAAGCCAACCACACACCAGTGGGAGTGTGCCGTCGACAGTCTATTCACTAGCGGCAACGAAATGAACGCGACGGTTCTGCTGCCAGCACGTTTCGTCGTGCTCATGACAGAGTGGTAACTCCTCACCATAGCTGATGGTGGTCAGCTGCTCCGGTGAGACCCCGAGTGCGACCAGATACTCCTTCGTCGCGCGCGCGCGCTTCGCGCCAAGCGCCAAGTTGTACTCCACCGTACCACGCTCGTCGCAATGCCCTTCCATCTCCACCCTGGCTCGCGGATGATCCCGTAGCCACTTGCCGTTGTCACGCAGGACATTGCGCGACTGCTCATCGAGCTCGTACGAATCGAAGGCGAAATGCACATCTTTGAGCGGACCCTGGGCCGGCACGCCCAGTTTTCCCGCCTTGAATCGTTCCAGGCTGCTGCCCCCCCCGAGGCCTTCCTCGCCCAAGGTACCGCCTTCCGTGCCCGCGGGGCCCGTTTTCTTTTTCGCCGAACACCCGAAGCTCCCGGCAGCGACCACCACCGCGACGATGGCGACAGCGAGCCGCCACTTATGCATCACCCCACCCCTCCGCTGGCGTGACCCGCACCGCAAGGATGGTCCCTAGTCGAGCCAACGCGACCACGCGGGACTGGTATCATCTCCCCTACCACGAGTCAATTGAACCTGGCTTGAGCCGGTGGAGTCGGTGACGAACAACTTCTTGCGGCCGCTGCGGGAAGAACTGAACACGATGTACCGTCCATCGGGAGCCCAGCTCGGATCTTCGTTATTGCCCGCGCCCTGCGTCAACTGGCGCACGTCGGTCCCATCGGTCTTGACAGTGAACAGATTGAACGCGCCATCCATCCGGCTGACATACGCGATCCGGTCGCCTTTGGGCGACCAGGCGGGAGAGGTGTTGTAGCTGCCAGTGAAGGTCAGGCGGCGCGCGTCGCTGCCGTCAGCGTTCATCACGTAGATCTGCGGCGTTCCGGCACGATTCGAACAGAAAGCAATGTACCGGCCGCCGGGCGACCAGGTCGGCGACACGTCGATGGACCAACTATCCGTGAGGTGGCGGATCATCTTGCCGCTCCGGTCCAGCAGCGCGATGTTGGCGTTGCCACTGTCCTCAACGGTCACGGCGATCTGCTTCCCGCTCGGTGACAGCTCGCCCGCCAAGTTCAACCCCGGCCGCCGCGACAGCAGAGTCTCCCGACCGCTGAGCAGCGCGATGGCATACAGGTCAGGGTTGCGGCGTTCGTACGACGTGAACAACAGCGAATGACCGTCGGGGCTCCAGGTAGGGGAGACATTGATCGTCTCGGTTCTGGTCACTTGTTGTAAATCTCCGCCGTCCGGGCTCATCACGTAGATCTGCTTGAAGCGCCCGTCGCGCGTCGACACGAAGGCGAGGCGCGAGTCGAACGGCCCGCGCGCGCCGGTGAACTGCGCCATGATCTCATCGGCGAATTTGCTGGCCATGCGGCGCATCTCGCTCACCGACCCGTGATAGCGCCGGCCCGTCAGTTGACGCCGCTGATACACGTCGAAGAGTCGGACCTCGACGCTGAGATTATCGCCCTCGGTCGTGTAGGCCCCCTTGACCAGGGCCAGGGCGCCGATGACCGACCACCGGTCGAAGTTGATGGTGTCAAGCAGATAACCGGACGTCTTCGGCTTTTCGATGTACGCGGCACGGTCGAGCACTTTGAAGTATCCGGACAGGGTCAGATCCCGTGCCACAATGTCCGTGAAGCGGGTCGCGACATCACTCGGTGCTCTGGGTGACAGCTGTTTGAGTGGCGCGATGGCGATCGGATAGCTGCGGGCGCCCGGACCGAAGATGGTCCCGCGCACCTGTGCCGCGTTCGAACTCGCCCATCCCGCCACCACGCCCAGGATCGTTCCTGCGATCAGCCACAATCGTTGCATTCCAACCTCTACTCACTGCTCCGGAGCAAACGTGATCTCGACCTCATGGAACGCAGTGCGGTACGCTGCGGGCGGCGCCGGCAAGGGGTTGGCCGCCTCCACGGCCCGGACGACCGACGCGTCGTAGCCGGGATCGCCGCTCGAACGCATGATGCGCACGTCGAGCACCTCGCCGCTTTCCGTAATGTGGAACTGCACCACGGCCTCCAGCGACTGATCGCTGCCCGCCCACGCCCAAGTGTGCTTGATCCGATTGATCATCCGATTGTAGTACACGAGGTACTCCACGCCCCTGACCGCTCCGCCGGCGCCTTGGCCTGGACCCGCGGCGATCGGTCCTCCCGCTCGCACGCCCGCCTTCGGGCCACTGCCACCGCCACGGCGCCCCGCCTGCTGGCGGACCCGCTTGATCGCCGCTGCGATCCGAGCGTTGCGTTTCCGCGCCGCCGCCGCTTTGGCGGCTCTCGTGTGCGTCCTTGGTCGTGGCGCTGCACGTTTCGCCGGCGCTGCTCTGGCTACTTTCGCCGCCGGCTTCACGCGCGGCGGGGCCGCCTTGACAGCCGGGCGTGCCGGCTCGACTTTCTTGCGCTTGGCGGCAATCATCACCTCATCGTGTTGGGGCGGTGCCGCAACCTTGGGCGGCGCCGGCTGCCGCTTTTCCGGCTCTGCCCGCGCAGGGGCCTTCGCCGCAGGCGGCTTGGCTGCTTGCGGCTTGGGGACTGGGACGTTCAGCCGCTGCGGCTTCGGGACCGGTGCCGCTGCTACAAGCGGCGCGGCCTCGACACGGCCCTTGCCGCCCTTGATGATGTTGCTGCCGCCAACCTTGTCAGGCGCAACCAGGTCCACCGTGTATGAGACCAACGCAGGGGGATGGTGCATGAAGCCGGGTGGAATGAGCAGCAGCAACCCGATGGTCGCGGCGTGCAGACCCCCCGAGGCAAGCACCATCCACCACAGTCCGCCTTCCCACTCGCGTCCGTTGACGGACAACGGGGCTCGCTCGATCACGATCGTCCACCGCGCCTTCCCCCGCCGACAAAGCCGAGGATGTCCCACGTCTGCCAGCTCCGAACACGGGAGGGCCGGCGAGGCTTATCTGCCTCCCGCCTGTCTGTCGAGCGTCGACGTTGCGCACCACATTCCTTGTTCCTTCTCCCGGATGGGAGAAGGTCAGGATGAGGGGGATTGAACACCTGGCGCAGCCCCCCTCTACCTTTTCTCCCCCCACCCCTGTGGATGCCCCACGCAGTACACAACGAGGTCGCCTGCGCCCTTCTCCCCTTGCCAGGGGGAGGGAAATTTCGGATTTCGGATTGAAGTTTCTTCTGGCTGATTGCTGACGGCTGATCGCTGACGGCTGATGTTGGGGACACAGAGGGGTGGAAATTCGAATGCGGTTCGCAACCGCCAGCCATCACATCCCCCTCACCCGCGCCCTCTCCCATCCGGGAGAGGGAACTGAAAAGCGCCCTCACAGCTGACCCTCCCATCCGGGAGAGCGGACTGCAAGGCGGAGAGGGGATTGAGAGGCGTCCTCGCATCGGCCCCAGTCGGGGACAGGGAAACCTCGCGGCAGCCGTCTGTGCTGCCCGCAGGTCCTGTTGGATCTCCCATCAGTGTCTCGATTGGAGCGCGCGGCGGCGCACCAGCGGTTCCGTCACCATGCCCAGCCGTTCCACTCCAGCCTCCTTCACCATGGCAATCACCTGCATCACGGCGCCGTAGCGGACGTCCTGGTCAGCGCGCAGAAACACCTGCCGGTCCGGCCGGAGCTGGAGGATCGCCTGCAGCTTGGGGCCTAGCGCCCGCAGCGCGACCGGGGCATCGTTGAGATAGACCTGCCCGGTCCGTTTGACGGCCACCACCAGCTGTTGCTCCTTTCCCGGGAGCGCGGCCGCCTTGACCTTGGGGAGGTTGATGGAGACGCCCTGTTGAAGGATCGGCGCGGTCACCATGAAGATCACCAGCAGCACCAGCATCACGTCGACGAGCGGGGTCACATTGATGTTGGAAATCGCCCCGCTACCCTGTCCCTCGAAGGCCATGGGTCGCTCCTACTTGAGAAAGTGACGCTTCGCGATGTTGAGAAATTCAGACGAGAAGTTGTCCATCTCCGCCGACAGGACGCGGATCTGGCGGGCGAAATGATTATAGGCCACGACGGCTGGAATCGCGGCCACGAGTCCGGTGGCGGTCGCAATCAACGCCTCGGCGATTCCCGGCGCCACAGCTTGGATGCTCGAGGAATGCGTCACACTCAGGCCGCGGAAGGCGTTCATGATCCCCCACACCGTCCCGAACAGCCCGATAAAAGGGGTGGCGCTGGCTGTGGTCGCAAGGAACGTCAGCGCGCGTTCCATCTGCGTGAGTTCCTGGCGGGCTGCACGCTTCATCGCCCGTTCCACATTGTCGATGCCACCGAGCTCCGTCGAGTCGAGGGCCCGTTCGCTCGGATTGCCCAGCCGTTTTCCCCGTGTCAGCCGCACCAGCTCCTGGTAGCCGGCTCGAAAGACCTGCGCCACCGGGCTCCGTTTCAGCTGCTGGCTCGCGGTATGGATGGTGGTGAGGTTCTTGGTGTCCCAGAAGATCTCAACGAACCGGGCCGACTGCCGCCGGGCAAGACGCGTCTGGCGGAACTTGTAGAAAATGATAGCCCAGCTGAACACGGAAAAGACGATGAGAATGTACAGGACCGCCTGGACCACTGGTCCCGCGCCGGTCACCATGCTGACCAGCCCTTCCTGCTGCATGACGCCCTCTGCTTGCGCGTATGCCGCAGGCGGAAACGCCGCAAACATGCATTATCCCCTCGCCACCCAGATGCCGCGACCGTAGTACATGGTCTCGGAGGTGTCAACGCGCGTCGGAGCGCCAGCGCACCGTCATCCAATGCCCCGCGCAGGGGGCAACCTGCCTTGACTGCCCCGGGCGAACGTGGTTAACGGCGATGATCCTTTCGAGGAGAGTTACATGAGCATCAGGGTCGGAATCAATGGCTTCGGCCGCATCGGCCGCAACGTCTTTCGCGCCGCCGTAGCTGACGGCGGCATCGAGTTCGTCGCCGTCAACGATATCACCGACGCCGCCACCCTAGCGCACCTCTTACAATACGATTCGGTCCACGGTCGCTTCCCGCAGACGGTGGTAGCAGACAAGGAGGCGCTGAAGGTAGGCGGCAATCGGATCCGTGTGCTCAGCGAACGCGATCCGGCGCGTCTGCCGTGGCGGGAGCTGGGGGTGCAGATTGTCCTCGAGTGCAGCGGCCGCTTTACCGCACGCGACAAAGCGGCAGCCCACCTCGAGGGCGGCGCGAAGAAGGTGATCATCTCGGCACCGGCTAAGGGTGTCGACCTCACGGTGTGCTACGGCGTGAACCATACCGCCTACCGCAGAGCCGAGCACCACGTGATCTCCAACGCCTCCTGCACCACCAACTGCCTAGCGCCGGTCGCCAAGGTCTTGCACGAACGCTTCACCATCAGGCGGGGACTGATGACGACGGTGCACGCCTACACCAACGACCAGCGCATCCTGGATCTGCCCCACGCCGACCTGCGGCGCGCGCGTGCTGCGGCG
>JBHHYR010000237.1:0-5887 GCA_046757585.1 Binatia bacterium
CCCCTTTTCATCCAACCCTAGTTCAGGTGCGGTGGAAATTGCAAGGCCCTGTTGCGCGTACCCGATGACAATCAGCCCCAATAGCCTGTGAATACCGCCGGGCACGCCGCTAAAGGCAGGCAGAGCGAGCCGGGGGAGAGGAAACCGCCACCGCGCACATCTGGCAACACACTTTTGTGCCTGCGTTCGCGCGCCGTGTTCACCTCGCTGCAACGAGAGTCTCCCTTCGCCTGCTTGGGTTGTCTTCGGTCTGCCGATTGTTATCGAGGTCAGGAACGGCGCCGGATCGGCCCTCGTTGCATCGCGGGAGATTCCAACGGCACGTGATTTGCGCGCTGCGAAGTGTCATGGCGTGCACGCCAGAAAGGAGGAGCTTCATGGAACGCGTCCTATCTGCGGTGGTGGTTGCCGCGTGTCTGGCGCTCTTGCCGGCCACGGGCTGCACGGCCGGCGAGCCGGAGGGCCCGCGGCTCCCGAAAAACTGGGCGTTCAGTCTACCGTCAGGCAATGTAGACGCCGGCAAGGCAGCGTTTCTCAGGATGCAATGTTACAGCTGCCACAAGGTGCCCGGATCGGATGTTCCCCGGGCACGCGCCAGCGGCGGGATCGGGCCAGACCTCGTACCGGCTTACAGCCGGCTCCCGCGTGAATTTCTCGCAGAGTCGGTCATCGACAGCCACAAGTACATCTCCGGCAGGCTGGATAAGTACACCGGACAGGACAAGGTGTCGTCCAAGATGGGCGACTACAGCTCCATCATGAGTGTGCGAGAGCTGATCGACATCGTCGAATTCCTCAAGCACCTGGAGGAGGGAGGCCCGAAATAGCCCACCGCCGGGCGGCCCTGCACGGGCAACGGACAGGTTACCGCTGCTGGTCAAGCGCTGCGGCCAGCGAGCTGATGGAGCAAAACGTGCAGGGCCTCGTAGCCCTTGAGCTTGTCATGCAGCCGCAGGAAATCCCGCGCCGCGGCTTGCGCTCGCAGTATGCCGCTCGAAAGCGCGGTGGCGAGCACGATGGGTACCCTGGGGTGTGCAGCGTGGAAGCCGTCGGCAAAGGTGAGGCCATCGGTGTCGGGCATGTCATAGTCGGTGACCAGCGCCGACACCTCGCCGAGCAGCGCCTGCGGCGGCAGTGCACGCGGCGAGTTGCACTCCCGCACCTGGTGGCCGTCATCGCGTAGGCTGGCAGCGAGCGCCGCACGGAAATTGTCATCATCGTCCACAAGCAAGACGATAATCTCACTGCAGGGACGGCTGGACGCGGGCAGGCTCACGGTAGTAAACAATCTTCTGGCCAGCCCCGCGTGCAAAGGCGGTGCCGCCCGCACGCAGGTCCCTGCCCCCATGTGTGTTCGCCGGAGCGATCTCAGATTTGGGGGACCGGGTCGCAAATCGGCGAAACTCCTACCGCTCTTCGGAACGCCCGGTGAGGTGCAACCGATCCGTCCTCGCGCCTCCAGTAGCCAGGCTGATGGAGGCGCTGCCGCCGGCCCTGCACGACGTCCACCTTCCTGCAAGTCGGAAATCATGGTGGAGCCGCTTGCACGGTCGAGACGCATTGGATAAGCGGAAGGGAAGCCGGCGGTGCATGCGTGTATGAACCGCCGGCGTGTCAATCCGGCTCACGGAACGTGGAGGTGCCTTGGTGTTCGTTGAGAAATGGATGAAGTCGCACGTCTATACCGTGAAGCCGTTGGACTCGATTCAGCATGCCCGCGACATCATGGAAGATCGCCGGGTCAACCAGCTGCCCGTCGTGGTCGATCGCCGGCTCGTGGGCATTGTCACCGATCGCAACCTGCGCGACGCCTTTCCCTCGGTGTTCGAGAACCCGCCGTTTGGCAAGTCTCGCAAGCGCCCGCATCCCGGGATGAGCCCCGACCAGATCACGGTCGAGATGGTCATGACGCCACACGTACTGACCCTGGGTCCCAAAGATACGGTGACCGACGCCGCACGGCTCATGCGCCGCGAGCGGATTGGCGCGATTCCCATCGTCGACGGCTCTCACCTCGTAGGCATTCTGGCACGCAGTGACGTGCTCGACGCCTTCGTTGCGCTGGTGGAATCCGGCACCGCCGGCTCCCCCTAGTAATACCGGGGAAACCTCCTCCTTCTCGTCCGATCCAGGAGCCACGCGACGGCCAGCCCTGCGATGAAGCCGCCGATGTGTGCTCCGTAGGCCACCCCGCTGCCTCCCGCACCGCGGGTGAACAGAAAGGGCAGGAGATTGTCCACGATCAGAAACATCCCCAGCACCACCCGTGCCGGCAGGTAGAACACGTCCATAAAGAACGGAAACAGGACCACGAACAGCCGTACCCTGTTGCGGGGAAACCAGCGGAAGTAGAAGCCGAGCACTCCCGAGATGGCGCCGGACGCACCGATCAAGGGGAGCTGCGAGCCGAGCGCGAACGCAGCGTGGAAGAGCGTCGCCGCGATCCCAGTGCCCACGTAGGCCAGGAGGTACGGCGCCTTGCCGAGCCGGTACTCGACGTTGTCGCCGTAGATCCACAGGAACAGCATGTTGCCAGCCAGGTGCAGGAAGCCGGCGTGCAGAAACAACGAGGAGAAGAGCGCGGACAGGTGCGGGGCGGCAGGGCGGAATCCGTAATGGAACACCAGCAGGTCGTACGCCGATATGTGGCGCAGGACCGCGTCGAACGAGACGAATGGCGGCAGGTTCTTCGCGATGACACGGACGTACTCGGCGAGCGCGGGATCGCGTGGATCCACCGGGGTCATGCTGAGTGGCAGCGTGACGAATACATACACCGCCACGTTTGCCGCCAGCAGTGCGTACGTCACCAGCGGGACGTTGCGCGGTGGGTTGGGCGCGTCGCCGAGTGGGATGATCACCGCGGTGTTCCATCCTTTCGATCACGGGCCGTATCCCACTGCCCCCAATGCGCTATGGCGTCCACCGGCCGGCGTGTGGTCGAACCAACCCCCTGGACCGAGCGCGTGTTGACCGTCTTCATTTGCCGGGAAACCGCGGCGGCCGGCGCTCGATAAACGCGGCGACGCCCTCACGGAAATCGTCCGTGGCGAAGCTCGCCACCATTTCGCGGTCCGCTTCTGCCATGGAGCCGGCCAGGTCGGTGAATAGGTCGCCGTACAGTTGCCGTTTCATGATCCGGACGGAGCGTGGCGAGCACTGTGTGACGAGGTCCCGGGCGACCTCTCGAACCACCTGCATCAGGGCGTCGTGGGGCACCACGCGGTTGACCAGCCCCATGTGCCACGCCTCCTCCGCGCTCACCAGGCGTCCGGAGAACAGCAGATCGCAGGCGTTGGCCATCCCGACGAGTCTGGGCAGGAGCCAGGCGCTCCCGTGCTCCGCAACCAGGCCACGCCGGGAGAAGACCGTCCCGAGGCGCGCGCGTTCCGACGCGATACGCATGTCGTAGTACAGCATGTATGAGAGGCCGAGGCCCGCGGCCACCCCGTTGACCGCCGCGATTACCGGCTTGTGCAGGCCGAGGGGGTAGCTGTACGCGCCCCGGAACGCCACCGGCACCGCGGGGTCGTGCGGGCCCGTCGACAGCGTCGCGTCCCCCGGCCCGAGTTCGGCGTCGCCGCCGCTCTGGAAGGCGTGCAGCATGTCCATATCCGCACCGGCGCAGTACCCTCTGCCGGCACCGGTAATGATGATCGCGCGCACCGCGGTGTCCCGGTCAGCTTGGAAGAACGCGTGACGCACCTCGGCACCCATCCGCATCGTCCAAGCGTTCAGCTTCTCGGGCCGGTTCAGCGTCACGGTGGCGATGCTATCCGAGACGTCATAGAGAATTTCGGCGTATGTCATTTACTTCCCCTGTGCTCCTTGCATGAGATGATTGCAGGCTACAGCGCGTACATCGGACGCGGTGCAACTGCAACTGGTACTGAACGAAGGTCGCCTGCGGCAGCATCACATCCCCCTCACCCTCGCCCTCTCCCATCCGGGAGAGGGGATTCTTGAGAAGTGCCCTCCCGTCGGGCCCTCCCATCCGGGAGAGGGGATTCAGAAAACCCCTCGCGTCGGGCCCTGTCGGGGAAAGGGCACCCTCGCCGCAGCCGGCTTCGTGTCCAGAACCTGCAGATATGGGTAAACACCAGCTTTGACAAAGGGGAACTGATATCGCTGGCTCCCGCTTCGACAACGAGGGACGGATATCCCTGCTTCCCCCTTTGACAAAGGGGGATCGAGGGGGATTTTGCGATGTGCCATCAAATCCTCTCTGACCTCCTTTGCAAAAGGAGGGGACCCGTGGTTGCAGGGCCAGGTTTTCCTGACCGAAGTTGCTGTTCAATCTTCAATCTATTTTCGGATCAAGGTTGAGTTGACCGTGGCGGGCGAGTGCACTAGCGTCGGCCCATGAGGCAGCGCGCATCGTGGAGCAGCGCAATCCTGGCCACGAGCTGTGCCGTCCTGTTGCTGGCGAGTTGTGGCGGCGGGGGGAACGGGCCAGGGGAAGCCAATGCACTGCGGACCAGCGCCGAGGTGCTGCAACCAGGGCCGGCAGGGGTCGGTGTAACCACCGTGACATTCGAAGACGCCAGCCGCCCGACCATGGCGAACGGCCGCTTCGCTGGTTCCCCGACGCGGAAGCTGGTCACAGAGATCTGGTATCCAACCGATCCCGACCCCACCGGGTCACGGATGGACATACGCGATGCGCCCGTGGCACAGAACGGGCGCCCCTATCCCCTGGTCATTTACAGTCACGGCTTCATGAGCACGCGCTTGGGTGGCACGTTTCTCACCCGGCACCTTGCCAGTTATGGCTATATCGTGGCCGCTCCCGACTTCCCGCTAACCAACTCCAGCGCGCCGGGCGGCGCGAACGTGCTTGACCTGGCGAATCAGCCTGGCGATGTGAGCTTCCTCATCGACCAACTGTTGGCCCTGAGCGCCGATGTGGACAGCCGTTTCGCGGGCGCCGTTGATCGGCAGCGTATCGGGCTGACCGGCCTGTCGCTCGGGGGATCGACCACCTTTCTCACGGCCTTCCACCCGACCCTGCGCGACCCACGCGTCCGCGCCGCGGCACCGATAGCTGGCGGAGCATGCTTCTTCGGCAAGGACTTCTATGCGGATACCAGCGTACCTCTGCTGATCCTGCACGGGGACATCGACGCGATCGTGCCCTACGTGGAAAATGCGGTGTTCGCCTTTGCGGAAGCCAATCCGCCGAAGTACTTGGTGACCATTCTTGGTGGATCGCACACCGGGTTCGCTGACGGTATCGAGTTGCTAGTCGAGAATCAGAACAATCCCGACGACCTCGGCTGCCGGGCGCTGGGAGGGAACTCCGCAGCTGACTCGGGGGCGAGTTTTCTCGAGCGTCTCGGCGGGCCCGCAGTCGGGATCATCATGGGCGAGTGCCCGCTCCCGTGCGCCGGCCCGCGGCCCCTGCCGCGCTCGATCCGGCCAACACGCCAGCACGACCTGACCCTCTTGAGTATCTTCCCTTTCTTCGAGGCGACGCTGCGTGACAACCGCAGCGCCCGCCGCTTCCTGGAAGAGACGCTAGCCGCGGAAAACCCCGACGTAACGATCGCTTTCTAGCTGCTCCGAAAATGAATGAGAGAGCGAACAGGAACTTGGCTCGGGAAACACTGGCGCTGCAAGGCCGGGCCTCCGTCTTTCGTAAAGGAGGGTCACCCATTGCGGAGGGCCGATCGGGGTCACATCTGGACATTGGACTTTAGCTATCTAATCGCCTTCCCGACGCTGCCCGGGCGGGCTGCGA
Source organism: Binatia bacterium (assembly GCA_046757585.1). Taxonomy (GTDB): domain Bacteria; phylum Desulfobacterota; class Binatia; order HRBIN30; family HRBIN30; genus JBHHYR01. The sequence continues at coordinate 5,741 of JBHHYR010000237.1, forward strand.
CGGCGGCCGCGCACCACGGCACGGCACGCCGCTGGCTTGGCCACTTTGCCGATTGGGACTGGGCGCTCGCTTCGCTGCGCGCCTCACACTCAGGGGGGCGGCAACGGGGACGTAGGAGCGAGTGAGACAAGTCAAACTCAGACGCTG
>JBHHYR010000238.1:0-5873 GCA_046757585.1 Binatia bacterium
GTAACGCGGGAACGGTCCAAGTGCAGCCGTGCAGAATTACGGTAACGTCTTCCGCGAGGGTCCCCCTCCTTTCGAAGGAGGGGGTCGGGGGGAGGTAGCAGTGCGCCGGTTGCGACCTCCCCCTTGCCCCCGCTTGGTCAGCAGGGGAGAAATCCATGTGTCACCGCATTTGTGAACAGCAGTACTTAGGATGCCAGGGCGAACATTGTTGATGCCGGGTCCTTGCACCCGCCGCGGGGGTCAACCGTCACGGTCTACGGATTGCATCGGAACCGGAGTTGGTCTCCGTCGCGGCCCCCATTGGGGGGAAACACCCGTACCCGCACCTTGCCATGTGTCGAACGCGCGGCCCCAGAGCGCCTCACCCGCAGAGGCACCTTGATTGGCACAAAGTCGGTGCAGACGGCGTCAGTCAGCGGCGGCTGAAAAATCACGGAGCGGAAGGTGGAATTGTCCAGGGTTCCACCCAACCGCATCAATGCTGCCTCCACCGCATCGCGGTTGGCCAAGCCCGCCGCGGTCCGAGGCCGGCCCTCGTTGGGCTGGGTCAGATGCACCCGCCGGACCGGACCCGTGGCGCGGCAGGGACGGCGGAAATCGAGGAGCTGCACGTTGAAGCAAAACGCCACGTGGAAGGTGCACGTCCGGTCCCCGGGAGGGCCGAAGTCGCAGCTTGGATCATCGTCCTTGCACACTAAGGAATTCGACGGCAAGCCGTTGTGCCGAGGAGGAGCCAAAGGGCGGGTACAGAATTCGTGGAAGCAGTCGTTCCTAAGGGAGGTACAGTACCCAGGGATCAGGTCATCGATGCGCTCGAGGCAACCTGGTGTCGGCGTCGGTGTCGGCGTCCGGGTCGGCGTCACACACCGTCCTTCAACCGGCTGGCCGGCGCCGCCGCACACGGCACCGAAAACGGGAACAGCAGGTGTCCCGCTGGCGCACACGAGCGCGCAGGCTCCGGCCACAGGCTGCGCACAGACGCTGACCGCGTCGTCGCACTGACAGCAGTCGTTCGCTCCCGGCGTCGGTGTTGGAGTCATCGTTGCGCAGATGCCCGCTCCAGGCGTTCCCGGCTGCAGGCACACGGCGTTGAAAACCGGCACCGCGGGCGACCCGCTGGCGCATGCCAGACCACACCGGCCCATGCTCGGCGGCCCGCACGAGTTCGCGCCACCGCTGCACTGACAGCAGTCGCCCACTCCGGGCGTTGGCGTTGGCGTCGGCGTTTCCGTGACCGTCGGTGTCACTGTGTCGGTTGGCGTCACCGTCGGCGTGCCGGTCGGCGCCGGCGTTTGCGTGTGGGTCGGCGTCACGGTGCTGGTTCGCGTGGCCGTGCTCGTTGGCGCCGGGGTGTTCGGGGGATTTTGCTGTTGGGTCCGGGCCTGCGCGGTGACAACCTCTCCGCTGACACAACCGGGCACGCTGCTGTTGTTGGTGTCGATTCCGAAGCCGGCTGCAGCCAGGGAAAAGGGGAAGCCACTCAAGCCACTATCATAGACGAAGACAATGGCAGTTCCTGCCGGGAGGTCGAACCCATCGGCCGGTGCCGTTGCACAGACGGTGGTGAAAGCCGTAGGGACAAAGTCACACGTCGGAGGATTGCCGGTCCCCGTTCCAAAGCCGATGACTTCACGCTGATTCGTCCCGTCGCACCCACCTGGTCCGGTCGTGACCCCGGTCTGTGTACACGCCTGGCCGACCGCGTCAGGCGTCGTGAGAGGCACGAGTGGCTCGCCTGTCCCGCCACAGTCGGCGGCACGCCGGCAGACCTGCTTCGCGCCGGCGCCGGTTCCTAACGTCACAGCCCCTGCACCCGTCGCGTTGAAGCTCACCTGAGTAATTAATATTGTTCGGCACCAGGATCGCCGTGCGGAGAGTGGCACCGAATGGGTGCACGCTCTGGCCGGCCGAGGGTAACGCTCCGCCGGTAGCCGAAATCTTTGCCCCCGATGCACCGCCCCCTCCGACACACGCTCCGGTCCCTGCCGCGCTTCCGGCGACCATGGTCACGCGGAACACTTCCGCGTCTTGGGTCCCTGTGAACCGCAGGACTTGGTACGCCGTGCCGTCTTCGCCGCGATAGGTGGTCTGCTCGAAATCCGCCCGGGCCCTCGCGGAAGCCAGGAGCAGCACCAGCGCAGCCAGGAAGACTCCACGCGCCACCGTCTGGAGGGTTGTGCCTGCGTGCGCAGCGACGAGCATCCGCCGCTCGTCGCGCTGACACCGCCGGCCGCTGCGCTCGCCCGTACGGTGATCAAACCAGGTTGGAGCCACCAAGCCAGCTAACCTGGCTTCCGCTCCTTTGTCAATCAAGAACTGGCGAAACGCAGCCGTTTAGAATGCCGGTGACGTACTGTATGAGGTTTCCCCTCCTTTTGGAAGGAGGGAGTCCGGGGGAGGCAGAGGTGCGCCGGTCGCGACCCCCCGTGGCCCCTTCTTAGTGCGGAGCGGGGAAATCCATTGACCCGGCCGGCGCTGCAGCATAGCGTACGCACTGAGGAGCACAGCGATGGCGAATGAAACACACCAATACGAGACGGCGGTCGTGTGGACCGAAGACCGGCGCGGCACGTTGGCAGCAGCCTCGTGCCCGTCGATTATGACAGGGGCGCCGCCGGAGTTCGGCGGCACCGACAACCTGTGGTCCCCGGAACTTCTGTGCGTCGCCGCGGTCAACTCCTGTCTCATGCTCACCTTTGTTGCTGTCGCCGCGAATTCCAGGGTGCCGTTCCGCCAATACTCGGCTTCGGCCACCGGCACACTCGAGAAAGTTGAAGGGCGGGGCCAGGTGATCACGAAAGTGGTTGTCAAACCCCGGGTTACCATCGGCCCCGACGTTGACCGTGCCAAGGTAGAACGGCTGCTGCAGATCGCCGAGAAACATTGCTTCATCAGCAACTCCCTGCGGAGCGAAGTGACGCTGGAACCAGAGATCGTCACGGCATGACGGTTCTTGCCCGGGAGTTTCGAAGTTCCATCAATCACCCAGGAGGTTTTCGAAGGAGGCTCACACTCCACCGTTGATCCGGTGTGTGCCGCGGCGCTGTCAACCCTCAACCCACCAGGCGGTGGTGCGCTGGCTTCATGCTGCGCCGGCGTAGTAAGCTTCCCGGCGACGCAGCGGCAATCGAGAAACACGAAGGGGGGTCAGATGCACGTAGAAACGGTTCGCGGTGCGATCGACACGTCTGAGCTCGGGAGCACGCTCATGCACGAGCACGTGTTTGTGCTGAACACCGAGATCGAGCAGAACTACCCGGACAAGTGGGACGAAGAGGAGCGGGTCGCCGATGCGATTGCACAGCTCAACAAGCTCAGGAGCGTCGGGATACGGACGATCGTCGATCCCACGGTGATCGGGCTGGGCCGGTACATCCCACGCATTCAGCGCGTCGCCGCGCACACCGACTTGAACATCATAGTCGCCACGGGCTTGTACACGTACAACGACGTGCCTTTCTACTTCCATTTCCGCGGTCCCGGGACGCAGCTCGGAGGCCCGGAGGTCATGACGGACATGTTTCTGCGGGACATCACCGAGGGTATCGCCGGAACGGGCGTCAAGGCGGCGATTCTGAAGTGCGCTACCGAGGCGGCCGGCCTCACCCCCGGGGTCGAGCGCGTGTTGCGTGCCGTCGCACAAGCCCATCGGCGCAGCGGGGTTCCGATCACCACCCACACGCATGCCCTCTCCCACCGCGGCCGGGATCAGCAGCGCGTGTTCGCGGAAGAAGGGGTCGACTTGAGCCGCGTGATTATCGGCCACTCCGGTGACACGACCGAGCTGGAGTACCTGAAGGAGCTGATGGACAAGGGCTCTTATGTGGGGATGGACCGCTTCGGCATCAGCGCGCTGCTACCGTTGGAAGAGCGGGTGAGGACGGTTGCCGAGCTGTGCAAACAGGGCTACGCGGCGAAGATGGTGCTGTCGCAAGACGCCTCCTGCTTCATCGATTGGTTCGACGTCGAGATCAGGCAGGCGGCGATGCCTGCGTGGACCTTCACACATATCTCCGAAGACGTTCTGCCTGCCCTGGCGGAGCGCGGTGTCAGCGAGGCGCAGATCACGCAAATGATGGTGGACAATCCCCGGCGTATCTTCGAGAACGTCGGCGCGTACTGAAGGGGCGTTCGACGCTACCGCAGGACGTGACCGAAGCGGTCCCAGCGGATGGCGTTGAGCCAGCCTGCGCGACTGTTCCAGGACCAGTAGATGAACGTGGCCTTCCCCTTCACGTCGTGTTCGTCAGCGAAGCCCCAGTAACGGCTGTCGTAGCTCTGGTCGCGATTATCGCCCATGACGAAAAACTTGCCCGGGGGCACGGTGACCGGGCCGAAGTTATCGCGCGGCGCGCCATTGCGGACATGAGGGTCCGTGAAGCTTGCGTGCTGGTCAGGAACCTCCTTACCGTTGATGATGAGCCGTTTGTTGCGAATCTCGACGGTGTCGCCACCGACGGCAATCACGCGCTTGATCAGATCGGTGCGATGGTCGACGGGTGACGTGAAGACGACGATGTCGTTCCGGTTCACCTCGCTCCACTGCGTCACCTCCTTACCGACGAACGGCAGGTGCAGGCCGTAGGCTAGCTTGTTGACGAAGAGGTGATCGCCGATCTGGATCGTGGGTAACATTGAGCCCGACGGCACCCAGAAGGCTTCGACGACCGATGAGCGTACCAGCAACGCCACCAAGACGGCGAGCAACAGCGACTCGATGTTCTGCCGCAGACGCGACTTCTGCGGCGCAGCGCCTGTCCGCCGGTGGCGCCCGGATGCAACGGGGGATGCGGCAGCCGGCTTTCGTGCCTGTCGAGTTGTGGATTCCGTCATGCGCTCTGCCATGCCAAATAATGGAATGCGAGTGAGCTTCCGTCAAGGCTCCCCTCTTAGCAGCCTTCGTCTCGCGTTCAAGTCTCCCCGTTCAACGCTGGAGTGACGACCTCGTTGGGGAGGCCCTCCTGGCGCTAATCCCCGGAAGCTTAGGTCGTGGGGCTGCGTCACGGGCGTTCGGCCCGGCGGTCGCGCCTCGATACGCCAGGGCTGCCGAGGATGTATAAACGCCGTCGGAGCTCCGCTGCGTGACGAATGCCGATCCGGGTCGTCTGGACGATGCGTTCGCCTCGGTGCAGCTGGCCCGACTCGATCCACAGATCCGGATCGGTGACCAGATCGCGCCCGTTGTCCCGGCGTGTCAGTTGCAACGCCTGACAGGTTAGGCCGGGACCAGCGGCGTGCCCCAGGCCGTCGAGGCCACGAATGAGCACTGCCCCCGGCCGGCCTTCGCGTTCGCTCACGACGTTGAAGCAATGATGCATCCCGTAGGTGAAGTAGATATACGCGAACCCGGGCGGACCGAACATGATGCCATTGCGCGGTGTACGCTTGCCGTTCGCGGCGTGCGAAGCCGGGTCATCCGTGTAGACTTCCACCTCGACGATGCGCCCCCGCCGGAGCTGCGTCCCGACGCGATGACACACCGTGCAGCCCAGCAGGCGGCGCGCCACGGCGAACGTCGACCGCGCATAGTCTTGGCGCTGCAGCCGGTACGCCGACTCGGACTGACCCGTGGACGCAGGCAAGCTCGTACGCGAAGTTAACTGAGCGCTACGGGACGCGGAGTCCACACACCGAAGCGCTGCCGCTTGTGGCCACTCCCCCAGCGGCCAGGAATGGGCGTGCCGCAGGTGGCGCAGCACCCGTCGTTCAGGTGGACGCCGCGGATCCGGTAACCGCTGCGCTCGACAACGGCGGCGCCGCACGCCGGGCAGTAGGTGTGCTCGTACCCGGCGACATGGCCGGGAAGATTGCCCGCGTATACGTAACGGAGCCCCGCGCGGCGACCGAGCGCTGCTGCCCGCAGGAGGGTTTTG
>JBHHYR010000239.1:0-5856 GCA_046757585.1 Binatia bacterium
GCGGTGTCTCGACCGCTCCTCCGGCTGAAGTGCACCCGGTTGCGCACCACCCCGGCTGCTGCCGCCGGGTCCCGACCAGTACCTGCGGCGCTGGGCTTCCGCCTGCCAGCGGAATGGGAACGACACGCCGCGACTTGGCTGGCCTGGCCGCACAACGAGGAGTCGTGGCCCGGTCACTTCGGTCCGATTCCCGCTGTCTGGGTGGCGATGGTCCAGGCGCTGGCACCGCACGAGCACGTGCATATCCTCGTCAACGACGCCGCCGCCGCAGCCACGGTCCGGCAGATGCTGCACGGGGCACAGGTTCCCGAGCGCCACGTGTCCCTGCATCACGTTCCCACCAACGACGCCTGGGCGCGCGACCACGGCCCAATGTTCATCACCCGTGCAGTGAACGGACGGCGGGAGTTGGCGGTGGTCGATTGGATCTACAACGCGTGGGGCGGAAAATATCCGCCGTGGGATGCGGACAACGCCGTGCCAGGGAGGATCGCTGCGCTGCTCGGCATGCCGCTCTTCCAGCCAGGCATCGTCCTCGAAGGGGGCTCAGTCGACGTGAACGGGCGTGGCACCCTGCTGACCACGGAGGCGTGTCTGCTCAACCCGAATCGCAATCCGCACCTCGATCGCGCCCAGATCGAAGCGCTCCTGCAGGCGTACCTCGGTGTGCGCCGGATCCTCTGGCTGGGTGCAGGCATCGCTGGCGACGACACGGACGGACACATCGATGACCTGGCCCGCTTCGTCGACACATCCACCGTGGTCACGGTGGTGGAAGACAACCCGCGCGACGACAATTACGAGCCGCTGCAGCGCAACTATGCACGCTTGCGCCGCATGCGGGACGCAGACGGGCGGCCGTTGCGTGTGGTCACCCTACCGATGCCGGAACCCATCTATGGGGACGGGCAGCGTTTGCCCGCGAGCTACGCCAACTTCTATATTGCCAACGAGGTGGTCCTGGTTCCGGTGTTCGGGGATCCGCACGATGCGGTCGCGGTGCGCACGCTGCAGGGGCTGTTTCCCCGGCGGCGCATCGCCCGCATTGACGCCCGAGAGCTCGTCCTGGGCCTGGGCGCTTGCCATTGCGTCACGCAGCAGCAGCCGGCAGTGTAGGAAAGAGGACAAGCCCGTGGTCCGTTCGACGTTTTCCGAGACCGGCGGCCACCAGGATCGCCGCGACAGCGGTTGAGAAGGGAGAAGAGGCATGCCAGACGCGACAGTTGGTGATATCCAAATTCACTACAACGAGATGGGGGAAGGAGATCCGCTGCTGCTGATCATGGGCTACGGCATGCCCGGAGACGCCTGGTTGGGTTCGCTGCCCTTCCTGCAAGGCTTTCACGCCATTTACTACGACAACCGTGGGACGGGTCAGAGTAGCAAACCGGCCGGGCCCTACAGCGTCGCGCAAATGGCCGCGGATGCCGCCGGGCTGCTCGTTCACCTCGGGATCGGCCGCGCGCATGTGTATGGTGTGTCGATGGGAGGCATGATCGCGCAGGAGCTGGCGCTCGAACATCCCGGCAAGGTTCGTTCGCTGGTCCTCGGGTGCACCATGTGCGGCGGGGAGCACGCAAAGATGGGCGAAGAGGCAGTCCTCGATACGCTGTTCCAGACCATCAGGGACATGGCCACCACGAAGCCGGAGGTGTGGGTAGACCGCATCTTGCCGCTGCTGTTTCCCAAGGCATGGCTCGACGCAAACCCCGGGGTGCGCGAGATGCTCCTCATGGGCATGCAGATGATGCCACCGACACCGCCGGAAACGGCACAGAACGCGATGGCAGGGCTCTTTGGCTGGAGCGCGTACGACCGCCTGCCGCGGATCACGGCGCCCACGTTAGTGGTCCACGGCGATGCCGACGTGATCATCCCAGTCGAGAACGCACACGTACTGGCCGAACGCATTCCCGCGGCACAGCTCTACATTGTCAAAGGGGCGGGGCACGGATTCCCGGCACAGGACCCGGCTGGCGTTCATCAGGTGATCAGCGACTTCTTCCGGGCGCATTGACGTGGTGCGCCAGCCACTGCATCAGGCAGAGGACGCTCCACGGTGGGCCGGTTCCGCGCCGTGGGCAGCGAATTGACTCGGCACGTCGATTCCCCTAGGTTGAGAGCTAGCCGAACAGACGACGGTTGGCATGAACCGTACCTGCGCTCGCGCCTGCGCGGGCATGCTTGCTGGGGTGCTCGCGTGGGCAGTCACTGCCTGCTCCCGGCACGGGAGCGAGAGCGGGGCAGCCGAGTTCTTCCCGTTGCACACCGAGGACACATGGGTGTACGAGGTGGCGCAGCCGTTGCGCAACGTCCGCACTCGCATGACGGTGCGCGTGCGCGACGAACGATACATCCAAGCCCTCGGACAGCGTTGCCGGCTGGTGGACGAAACGTACGCGGGCGTGGATGCCGCGGTGGAGACGTTGCATGGTCCGCACGTGGCGGCGTTGCTGGGTCGCCGGAAGAAGCCAGAAGTGTATCCCATCGCCTACTGTCACCGGAACGGCTTTCTCTACCGCGCCCTGTCGCTCCAGTACCAGGGTGACGAGCTGCGCGACATCGGCCTCGGTTCCCGCGAGGAACGCTTTCTTCCGGACGGCTTGGCGAGCGACCTGACATGGGAGAGCGTTACGACGGCATACGACTTGGGGCGTGGCAACGGGTACGGTGTGCGCCAGACGCACCGTGCCACGTTGGAGTCCAGCATCATCGAGGTGCCTGCCGGGCAGTTCGCCGGTTGTGTGCGGGTTGAAACGGTCGCGGTGCATAGCGGCAAGCGCGACGGCGAATACGATTCGGATCCGATCGTGCTGTACTACGCGGACTGGTACGCCCCCAACGTTGGGCTCGTGCGCACCATGCAGTGGGAACGACCGGACGGCGGGCCCCCGCTGGCACGGATTGAACTGGTTGCCTACGACGTCCAGGGCGCGCACCACTAAGGAGCCGGCGGGCGGCTCACGCAAGCATATCCGGGCGGCGTTCGTGGTCTACGGATGATCGAAATCGAGCATCTCACCAAACACTTCGGTTCCACGCGTGCCGTGCAAGACGTGTCCTTCCGGGTGCAGCGGGGCGAAGCCATTGGCCTGTTGGGTCCCAACGGCTCGGGAAAAACCACCATCATGCGCGTGCTGACGGGCTTCTTCCCACCCACGACCGGCCATGCGCGCGTCGCTGGTTTCGACGCCGGCGAGCAGTCATTGGCGCTGCGGCGCAAGATCGGCTACCTGCCGGAGAACGTCGTGCTCTATCCGGACATGCGGGTGCGCCACTTCTTACGTTTCTGCGCCGACGTCCGCCGCCTCGATGGGCGGCGCCGGCGCGACTGCGTCGACAGGGTGACGCACGACTGCGGACTGCGCGACGTCAGCAACCGGCTCATCGGCACGCTTTCAAAGGGCTACCGCCAGCGTGTCGGCCTGGCGCAGGCGCTGCTGCATGACCCAGAGGTACTCATCCTGGACGAGCCCACGGTGGGGCTGGACCCGCGCCAGATCATTGAAATCCGCAGTCTCATCCGCTCGCTGCGCGGACGCACCACGGTACTGCTCAGCACCCACATCCTCCCGGAGGTGAGCATGACGTGCGAACGCGTCGTCATCATCGATCGCGGCAGCATCGTCGCGGAAGACACGGCGGAGGCCTTGACCCGGCGCGTCGAAGGCGGCGAACGCACGCTGGTGCGTATCGAAGGCCCCGCCGAGCAGGTGCGCCGCCTGCTGGTGGGGGTGCCCGGCGTTGAGCGCGTGGAGCCGGCCGACGGTGTCGGCGCAGCGCCTGGGGGCGGCGGCGTGTGCGGCTTCGTCGCCCACTCAAGCGTCGGTGAGCCGGTGCGTAAAGCCATCGCAGCTACTGTGATCAGACAGGGATGGGGCCTGATCGAGGTGCGGCCCCTGGCACTGACGCTCGAAGATCTGTTTGTCCGCCTGGTCACCACTGAGGAAGAGACACCCCCACTGCCGTGACCTTCCTAGCCCTGCTACGCAAAGAGCTGGTGTCGTACGTCGTGTCGCCGCTTTTCTACGTCGTGGCCGCCGTGTTCCTGTGCCTGTCGGGCTACTACTTCTATACCGACCTGGTTTTCTTCGTGACCTATGGCTTCGGCATGAATATCCTGGAGAACTTCTGGCAGCTCCTCCTCGTCGACATGCGTCTGGTGATGCTCCTGTCAATCCCCTTGCTCACCATGCGCCTGTTCGCGGAGGAGAAGAAGCTGGGCACGATCGAGTTGCTCCTCACCTATCCGGTACGTGACGGCGAGTTGCTGCTGGCGAAGTTCGTGGCCTGCGCCGCGGTGTTCGCTCTAATGCTGGGCGGCACGTTGCTGTACCCCATCTACGTACATGGCCTCCAGCCGTTTCCCTGGGTGCCGCTCATCGCCGGCTATCTCGGCCTCGTGCTGCTCGGTCTCAGTTTCATCGCCTGCGGCGTGTTCGTGTCGTCGCTCACTGAGAGCCAGGTCGTAGCTGGCATGGCGACGATCGGCATCCTGCTGCTCTTCTGGATTCTCAGTTGGAACGAGGCTGCCACCAGCCCGCAGCTGTTGCGGGTGCTCGTCCGGCTCTCGATGTTCGATCACTTTCAGACCTTCGCGCGCGGGGTAATCGACGCCCGAGATGTGGCTTACTTCTTATCCTTCATCGGGTTCTTCAGTTTCCTCACCTTGCGGGTGCTCGAGGCACGCAAGTGGCGGGGGCGCCGGTGAGCACGCAGCCACGGAGCGGGGGGCGGATGCGCCAATGGGCGCTGTTGCTGGCCGGCACCGCCGGCCTTGCTGGCAGCCTTTTCATGCTCCAGGTGGTGCTGTCGCACTACAACTGGCGGGTGGATCTCACACCGGGAAAGCGCTTCACGCTGTCGGACCACACGCGCAAGGTCCTTGCGGGTCTCCACCAGGACGTCCAGGTCATTGCCTTCTTGCGTTCCGATGACGCCCGCAACCCGGAAATCGAAGACCTGCTGAGCCGCGTCCACAACGTGTCGCACCGTGTCCACTATTCGATCGTAGATGTGAACCGGAACCCGGCCGTCGCACGCCAGTACGGCGTCGATGACTACGGCAGCCTCGTCGTCGAGAGTGGCGGCCGGCGTAAGGTGTTCGCCAACCCGCGTGAGGACCTGCTGAGCGCAGCCGTCTTGCAGGTGACACGGCCGACCCGCAAGGTAGTGTATTTCCTCACCGGCCACGGCGAACGGAATCTGCGGAACACGGACCGCAAGCGCGGCTACTCCAGAGTGCGCGCCGCTCTGCGCAGTGAGTTCTACGACGTGCGGCCGCTGAACCTGCTGGGCGCGGGGGAAGTGCCGGCAGACGCGAATGTGCTGGTGATTGCCGGTCCCCGCAAGGATCTGCTTACCACCGAGCTGTTGAAGCTGGCCGCCTACGTCAAACGTGGCGGGCACCTGCTGATCATGCTCGACCCCCAGACTGCGCCGAGCGTCGCAGCGTTTCTCGGCCGCTACGGCGTGCGCGTCGCCGACGGCGTGGTGGTAGACCCGGAAAACCGCCTCTTTGCGGGCGACTACCTGACGATGGTGGTGCCCGGTCTGTCCGAGCGGCACCCCGTCAGCGCCAGCCTGAAGGCACCACCGTTGTTCTCCCAAGCCCGCCCAGTGTGGTTCGCAGGGCCCCAGACGTCGAGTATCCGCGGCATTGATTTTCTGCACGCGGCAAAGACCAGCTGGCGCACCCGAGACCCCGATGTACTCCGGACCGGGGTGGCAACGTTCGTCAGTGGGCGCGACCAGCCGGGCCCTGTTTCGGTCGGCGTCAGCTTGCTGGTCGGGCAACCTACCGACGCACGGGTGCTCAGTCCCGACACCCCCGGTGCGGCGCGTCTCATCGTGCTC
>JBHHYR010000240.1:0-5715 GCA_046757585.1 Binatia bacterium
GCGGGGTGGACTACGTCCAGGAAAACTGCCTGAAGGGCCACACGTTCACCGGCCTGCTTCCACCTTCAGCAGGAGCCAGGGCGCTTCAGCACCCAGCACCAGCACATCGCCTCCGAGAAGATCAGCGGTGTCGAACGCGGGACCGCCTGGCTGCTCCGCCGTGCCGCGTTGCTCGGACCCCACAGCCAACGCTGGGCCGAAGCCATGCAGACCACGCTACGAAAGCTGCGCCTCTCAGGCTTGGCCCAGTCGCTCGACGTGCGGCTCCAGGAAGCGACCGGCAACCAGCTCACCCATGCCGAGTTCCTGGAGTTGATCCTCCAGGACGAACTGGCCGTGCGCGCCGACCGGCTCATCCAGCGACGAGTCAAAGCCGCCCGGTTCCGCAGCCACCCTACACTGGAGGACTTTGACTTTGCGTTCAATGCTTCCATCAACAAGAAACAGGTCTACGACCTGGCCACCTGCCGGTTCATCCGCGAGGCTCGCCCCGTTCTCTGGATGGGTCCACCGGAGATGGTGACATGCTGCTACACCTCGTGACATGCTTCAAACAAAGGCGTTTCCGCCGCATCACCGCGGGACAGCGGAGTCCGACGGCCTTCGCGTACCGCCTGGATTGCGTCCTGCACGGCTGGAAGCTCAAGGCCGTCGCGCGGAATGATCCACGGAGCATACGGCACGATCTGGTGCCCGGGAAGGATACCCGCTTTGAGTAGCCGCCGAATGAACTTCGTGCTCACGCCAGTTACATCGGCCGTCTGGTCGAGTGTCAGCCAAGAGCGTTCCGCCCGGGCATCGACGCGCGGAATCTCGTAGTGTCTCCGCAGCGTCCGAACGCGCGATTCTGTCCACGTGTTCCCCACGCCGGTGCGGTACCCCAGACGATTCAAGACAGACGCAATCGCGGGATCCTCACAGACTTTCGCCAAGTCACGCACCAGGTCCACTACACGCCGGTCGGTGCAGTGTCGATGCTTCCCGGTCGGATTCCGGCGAACGAGCAGCTCGGTGTGGACGCCACCAGACCAATGCAGCTTCATCCGAGTCTGCGGTGGATCTTCTTCTACGTCGACGACGATCTCCGTCAAGACCGTGCGGAGGATTCGCTTCTTGAGCGCAACCGGCGCCGCAGGGTGACGCCACAGCTGATCCAGGTCGTGTCCGAGCTCGAGGAGTCGCTGCCGTTCGTGTTCGGTGAGAAGCTGTTGTTGTTCACGACAGGCACCCAGCCGTGCTTCCAGTTCTTGGAGCCGCTCCAGGGCCACGTTCCACCGCGTTTCCAATTCCCCGGCGACCAGGCGATTCTCGGGTTCCGTAGCGTCGTACTGGCGGTGAATCCGCTCGGCTTCATACCGCGCCTTCTCGAGCGCGAGGCGCAGCGCACGCTGCTTCTCGTCGTCCCCTCGCTGTGCTTGTTCCCAGGCCGTCAGAGCGGCATCGACACCGACAGATTCCAACGCCCCCAAGACCGTCTGAACGACCGCTTCGTCCAGTCGCAACCCACCGACACTGATGCACCATGCCGCGCCGTGGTTGAGGTGCGCCCCGCGACAACCGTAGCGGGGGACTTTGCCGTTCTTGCCGCTGTATCCGACATGCAGTTTGCGCCCACACCGTCCACACCGGAGTAACCCCGCTAGCAGCGCAGGGCCTGCCTTCGCCGCCCCCTTCGTTCCGGCGCTCATACTTCCGCGCATGTTTGCGTTCGCCTCGATCAGCTCTTGATTCTGCACGAATGCTTCCCACGAGATGTAGGGCGGATGATGGTCGTGGATTACGACCTCCCACTTCTCGCGAGGCACCGCGTGTCCGTCCGTCTTCCGCGCACGCCCGCCGACAATCGTGGTCTTTGTCCGACGCCGGCCAAACACGAACGTTCCGGCATAAACCGGATTCGTCAGAATCGACAAGATCCGCTTGTACGCCGGCAGACGCCAGACCACCTTCCGATCGCCCGATTCCGTCGAAAACGTCGGCAGCGGGAGGTCGTTCTGCCGGTACCAAAGGAGCACCTGCCTCACGCTGCCTACCTCGGTGAACTTCGTGAAAACACCGTGGATCGCAGCCTGCACCTGCCGGTCTGGTGTAAGGTCGATCGCGTTGTCGTCGGTACGGACGTAACCGATGGGGGCCTGCCAGAGCACCTCGCCACGCGCGATCTTCCGGCGTAACGCTTCCTGGGCCCGTTGCCGCAAAAGGCTGAGTTCAAACTCGCTCATCGTACCTTTGTAACATGCAACAAAAAGCACAGAATTCAGCTAAACGTGCCTCTGTTATCGGACGATACATCAGAATCGTTAAGTTCCGTCGTCCAGTGGGCGGCGCGGTTGGGGCGGTGCAGGACTTGTTCTGGCGAGAGGACGAGCCTTGGGTTGTGGTACGGCTACCCTCGGGTCGGCGTGTGGCGGTGGCCGCGTCCTGGACGGACCTGCCGCCCGAGACGTACCTGACCAGGAAACATTCCCCGGAGATGTTGCCGACTGGCTTGCTGAGGATGGCGCAGTTTCTTCGCCCTCTGAAGGAGCGGCGGAAGCGCGCCCCATCCCCAGCCAGGCGGAAGCCAGCTTCGTCGAGGTCTGGTTCCTCCTGCCCGAGGGCCAGAAGCAAGAGTTAGGAGCGATGTTCTCTCAAATGGTGATGAAGCGCTTCCAGGTTCTTTCCGGCACCGAGGACAAGTAGATGCACGCCAAAGTCACCCCAGACCATCTCGACCGCGATGCCGTCGTCTACATCCGGCAGTCCAGTGCGCACCAGATTCGAAACAACCGGGAGAGCGGGCAGCGGCAGTACGCGCTGGCCGAACGCGCTGCGGCCCTGGGCTGGCGGTCGCACTCGGTGAATACGATTGACGAGGATCAGGGACGCTCGGGCACCGGTGCCCTGCACCGGAGCGGCTTCAAGAAACTCGTGGCGGACATCGGTGCGGGTCAGGTGGGGATTGTTCTGTCGCTGGAGGCTTCTCGACTGGCACGTTCGTCCGCCGACTGGCACCGGCTCGTCGAGATCTGCGTCATTACACGGACCCTCCTGGCGGATGAAGGCGCTGTGTACGATCCGCGGGATCCCAACGATCGGCTGTTGCTCGGAGTGAAGGGGACGATCTCGGAAGCAGAGCTTTTTACGCTGCGCTGCCGGCTTCATGAAGGGCGATGGAACAAGGCACGCCGGGGTGAGTTGGTGCGCTCGCTTCCGGTGGGCTACGTCTGCGGCGAGGCCGGCCAGGTCGTGAAAGATCCGGACCGGCAGGTGCAGAGCCGGCTGGGTCACGTGTTTCGCCGGTTCGGCCGCCTGCGGGTGGCGCGCCAAGTTGTGGTTGAGCTGCGCGAGCAAGGGCTCAAGATTCCCATCAAAGTCTGGGGCGGTCCATCGCACGGACGAATCGTCTGGAAAGAAGCAACCTTGAGCGCCATCGTCCGGATGCTTCATAATCCGACCTACGCGGGCGCCTACGTATACGGGCAGTTTGCATACGACCCTTACGACCGTTACCCAACGACGGGAAAAGCGAAGCCCCGCTTGCGTGGCATCGAAGAGTGGCCGATCTGTCAGCAGAACGCATGGCCCGGGTACATTTCGTGGGAACAGTTTCTGGAGAATCAGCGCGTGCTGAGATCGAATTGGTACCGGAGCGATCGCCGCGGGGCGCCTCGGAGGGGAGCGGCGTTGCTGCAGGGCATCGCTTTCTGTGGGCAGTGCGGCGCAAAGATGGGAATCCAGCATTACGCGACCAAGGAGAAACGTGCTCCGGCCTACATCTGCCAGCGCGCCTACCAGCAAGAGGGTGGTCCTCTTTGCCAGACGATGAGCGCGAAGCCCGTGGACGAGGCGGTCGTGAACCTCTTCCTTCAGGCGGTCTCGCCGGCGAAGGTGGAGATCGCGTTGCGGGCGCTGGACGAGCTGGAGCGCGATCAGAAGGCCGCCGGAGCGGAATGGGCCCTTCAAATCCAGCAAGCCGAATATGAAGTCCAGTTGGCCCGACGGCGCTACGAAGCCGTCGATCCGGAAAACCGCCTTGTGGCCGACGAGCTGGAGGCGGAATGGGAACGGGCGATCAAGAATCTGGAGACGCTCAAGCGTCGGGGCCAAGACGTTCAACGCCAGCAGGGTAGCGAGTTTGGCGACAAAGACCGTGCGCTGATTCGCAGAATCTCCGGAGACATGAAACGGGTATGGCACGCGGCGACGACAACCATGGAAGAACGGAAGACCCTCCTCCGCTTCCTGGTCAAACGCGTTCACCTGGATGGCGTAAGCGAATCCGGCAAGATCCGGATCGATATCGAATGGCACACGGGAGCCCACACGTCCACCACGGTTGATCGCCCGGCCGTGGGAGCCTGGGCGCCGCGAACGGCCGACGCGGTCGTCGACCGGATCCGCGAACTGCTCCCCACCCGCAATCAGGAGCAGATCGCGAAGAAGCTCAACGAAGAAGGATTCCTCAGCGCGAAGGGAAAACGCTTTGCTGCGCAGACCGTTGGCTATATCATTCGAAGCCGCGGGTGGGGAAGGAACAACGGGACGCGGCGCGCAAGCACGCAGAAATGAAACACGTGCCTTATCTTTGGGGTCACTTCAGGCCCAACAACAGACGATCATTGACGGCGCGCGGATCATAGACGCCATCATGGTCGATCACCAGTACGTCGGCCATGGCGCACAAGTCGATCAGATGGTGCCAGTCACGGTTGTTGCGTGCCAACCGTGACGCTTCCAACGCAAAGACCGCACCGACGTCTCCGGTGCAGACGGCGGCCAGGAGTCGGGCAAACCCCGGGCGCTCCTGCGCACCGCTGCCTGACCGACCAAGATCTTCGTCCACAACTTCGACGCGCGCAAAACCCAACTGCGTGGCTCGCTGAGCCAGATCGTACTGGCAGCCCTGGCTTTCCAAGTGGACGCGGACTTGGTGCAGGCTCGATTGCCGGACATAGACATACGCCGCTCGCTCAAGATGCGCTTGTTGGATCTTCTCGTTGCTCATCGTCTGCACTCCGTTGAAGCTCTGTTGTGACTACCTCGCTGAGGAGGCGGCTCAGCAGATCCCGACAACGTCGCCGGTCGGATTCCGTCACCCGATCGTCGTCGCCGTCGTTGTACGGAAACGGCAGCGTCAGCTGTCGCACCGGCATTCGGTTCATGATGGGCTCCTTGAGACGAGGTCGTCGCAGAGCTAACCGAATGCGGTGTCTGTGCAAGGGCCTGAGCGTCGAGCAATGCACGGAGGGCCCGCAAAGCGTGCAGGCTGATTCGCGGCTGTGACTCGACGCGCATCGCCGCGCAGGATTCGGCATCTGTCATCCAAACGGGGATCACGCAGCTCGTGCCGTCGGGGAGTTCAACGATCGTCCCGGCAGGGCCGAACGTGGAGACCTGTTGCACGACGGAGACGTCCTGGCCACAAAGGGGGTGGTGCGAGTAGCAAATGCGCACGGAGGACGGATTGTGAGTAGTGTGTGCCGAATTCCCCGGGAACTGGAAAAAGTCATCTTGTACAGGCCATTGGGTATCGCGCGATCCAGTCCGGCTTCACCGTGCTCTATCGTTCGATCTTCGACGTGATCCGCGACTTCCTCCACGACGAAGCCCTCGCCGGCCAGGACAAGGTGCTGGCTCGCTATCTCGAGCCTGACCTGCTCATCATCGACGACATGGCCATGAAGCGACTGCCCAAGCAGTCGGGCGAGTACCTGTTCGAGATCATCATGCGAC
>JBHHYR010000241.1:0-5707 GCA_046757585.1 Binatia bacterium
GGTGAAGGAGCTCTCGGAGCTAGGCTTGGAGCAGCAGGTGAAGCTCTCACCCGAAGACGTGGAGGAAACCTTTCGGGCTGCAGTTGGAGAAGGAACCATCCGGCACCTCTGTGCAACGGGCGGGACGCTCTGGCAGGTCAAGCGGGAGACAGCGCTGTACATCGAGATGTTCGCGAAGCTCCACCGGACCCGCTCGCTCGTCGGAATGCCGGTCCCGTTCGTCACCGCGCTCACCCCACCCGCCGACGAGGACGACTACCGGCGACTGCGGGACGAGGCGGGGGTGGCGGTCGTGGGCCACAACATGGATGTGTGGGAGCCAAACCTGTGGCCGGAGATCGTTCCGGGCAAGCATCAGCACTTCGGAGCGGAGGCGTGGAAGGCGGCGCTCAAACGCGCAGTCCAGGTTTTCGGCTGGGGCCGGGTGCAGTCAACGTTCGTCCTTGGCGTCGAGGTTGCGTCTCCCAAGGGCTTCCAGGACCTCTCCGAAGCACGCCGTTCCGTGGTCGCCGGGTTCGAATGGATGTATGAGAACGGCATTCTGCCGAAGACGAGCTTCTTCATCGGCATTCCAGGCGCACGTTACGGGGACCGTCACAACGCCGCCCCCCCGACCGAATACCTGCTCGATACCTCCGCCGAACTCTACCGACTTCACCACCGCTACGGCATGCCGCTGCAGAGTGACGTCTACTGCCGGCAATGCATGAACACGTCCACCGATTACGACCACTTCGCCTTGCGCGACGCAGTCGCCGCGGACAGTGGGCGCGAGGCGAAGGTTCCGGCCTGACCGGGCGCCACAGCAGCACAGACCCGCGGCGGCGACCCCGCCTCAGGCGAGCTTGAGAAACTCGATGGCGTTGTCACGCAGCACCCGGCGCTTCGTTTCCTCGCGTACGGGGAGGGCCAGAAACTGCGTCAGACACGTCTCCAAGCCGAGCCCGTTTGTCCCGAACAAGACCTTTTCGCGCCCGCGCGAGCTGTCCATAAAACGTACCTGACGCTCGTCCAGGCTGTGCGGAAAATACGCCGAAATGTCCCCGTACACGTTTGGATGTCGCCACAGCATCGAGCACCATTCGTCAATCCACGGCCAGCCGGTGTGCGACAGGTTCATCCGCAGCGTCGGGAAATCGATCGCCACCTCGTCCGCGAGCATGGGCCGACCGACGTCGGAAGGAAGCACCTCGGCCGAATGGCCGACCTGCATGCCGACGGCAATGTCCAGTTCGTTACATTTGGCGTACAGCGGGTAACAGCGGCGGTCGTTCGGGGCCAGGCCGAATGACAGCGGATGAAACCATACGTACTTGAAGCCGTACTGCCGCACACCGCGCTCGATGTCCCGCAGGCTCTCCTCGATGCGGAACGGATTGTAGCTCGCTGCTCCGATGATGCGCCCCCGCGACTCGGCAACCAGCTGCCCGACGTCGTCAACGGCGTAGTCGAGGATGAGGGTGTGGTGATAATGGTACGACCACATCTTGGTCGCGCAGATCACGACGGACTCGTATCCCAGCCGATCCATGTCCGCCGTCAGCTCCGCCACCGACCCATGGCCCATGAGAACCCGGGGGCCCCTGGCACCGCGCGTACGACCGTGGTCGCTGCCGTCCTCGCTACGGCCTTGCTGAGGCCGAAAGACGCTCTTGAAGGTCGTTCGCATCATGATCTTGAACTCTTCATATTGAAACGGGTTCTGCCCCAGATCCCGCCGTGCTTCCGGCGGATGGTTCATGATGTCGATCGCTCGAATGGCGTTCATGGATGACGGTCCCCCGCGAGTGATCTTCACGCGCCTCTCGGAAGTCCCAGCGCGCGCTCCGCGATGATGTTGCGCATCACCTCCGAGGTGCCTCCGCCGATCGTGTACGCCCGCGCATCGAGATACAGGCCCTGCCAGCGGCCGCGGTCGAGCGCCCAGGCGTTGCCGCGGCCGAGCACCGCGTAGGCGCCTTCGACTTCCATTGCCGCAGCCATGATGCGCTGCCGCAGCTCGGAGGAGACGAGCTTCCCGATTGCCGACTCCGGCCCGGGCGGCGCGCCCCGCAGCTGTTGCGTCAGCGTCCGGTACCCCGTGTACTTCAGCGTCTCTTTTTCGATAACAAGTTGCGCCAGCTGCTGCCGCACGACCGGATCGTGCAGGCGGCCAGCCGTGGCTGCCAGGTGGCGTAGCCGGGAGAGGTGGCGCTCGAGCTCGACGACACCGCTCAGCCCGGACCGTTCGACCGACAAGGTTGCTTTCGCAATCATCCAGCCCCGGTTCAGCTCGCCGACGAGATTCGACCTCGGAATGCGCACGTCGTCGAGGAACAGTTCACTAAAGTGACTCTTACCGGTCATCTGCCGGATGGGCACGACACGGACGCCGCTCGAACTCATATCCATTAGCACATAGCTGATTCCCTCCTGCTTTGGTGCGTCTGGGTTTGTGCGCACGAGCAAGAAGCACCAGTCAGCCACCGGCCCCAAACTGGTCCACAGCTTCTGGCCATTGACCACGAAGACGTCACCGTCTTCGACGGCGCGGGTCTGCAGTGACGCAAGATCTGACCCTGCGTTGGGTTCGGAAAACCCCTGACACCAGATTTCTTCGGCTGTCAGGATCTTCGGGAGAAAACGCCGCTTTTGCTCTTCCGTGCCGTACCGGATCAGGGCCGGCCCAAGGATGTTGAGGCCAATGGCATTGAGCGGGCCAGGGGCGCCGGCGCGCGCCAGCTCCTGATTGAAGATCACCTGCTGGGTGACCGTGGCGTCGTGGCCGCCGTAGGCGCTTGGCCACGCCAGGCCGACGAACCCGGCCTCGTACAGTGTGCGTTGCCATGCCTTTGCCTGTGCCAGCGCAGCGACCTGATCTCGCGAGACACGCGGCCGTTCGGGGAGGTGGTCGCGCAGCCACGCACGCACCCGGTCCCGAAACGCTTCATCTGCTGGCGTGTAGCGGACGTCCATCGCCGGGCGACTCTCCCTTGCTACAGCAGCCTGCCCACATGCGCGCCGTGCTGGGTTGCCTCGACCAGGCGCCGCGGCGCGAAGGCAGCACCCACCAGGTAGAGCTCCTTCACTCTGCCCTTCAGCGCTCTGTACAGGTGGTCATCGGGCCGGCTGCCAAGTGCGAGGACGACGGTGTCGACGCCCTCGATGCGTCGTTCCTCGGCCGTATGCGCGTTGTATGCGATTACCGTGGAGCCCTCCACCGCCCGCACGCACGTGGACGGACTGATCGCCACGTGGTTCTTGTACAGCCAGTAAAAGACGATCCCGCTCGTGTAGCGCTCGATGCGGCTGCCCAGCATCAGCCACTTGTGAAGAATTTCCACGTGCTTGCCGCGTGCCGTGATGAAGTCGGCAACGCTTGGCGTCTCCATGCCGTCGTCTGCGGAGACGAGCACGACGCGCTGGCCGACCTCCACGTGCCCGGTGAGGACGTCCCAGCCTTGCACGACGTTGGGCTGATCGCCGCCAGGGACGTCCAGCGTACGTGGCACCGACCCGGTCGCCACGACGACGGCGTCCGGTTCGAGATCGAGGACTCCTTCTGGGGTCGCCGGCGTATTGAGGCGCACGTCCACACCGAGCAGCTGCAGCTGCCGCTCTTCGTAGCGTGGAAAGTCGAGGAACCCTTCCCGCCGCGGTGCTTTGGCAGCAACGAGCAGCTGGCCGCCGATCTCCCCAGTTTGCTCCAGCACGACCACGTTGTGTCTGCGTGCGGCAGCGACGCGCGCCGTTTCGAGCCCCGCTGGCCCGCCCCCGATAACCACCACACGCTTGACGCACTGGGCCGGTTTGGTGGCAGCCCACGCCCGCTCATGGCCGATGACTGGGTTCACCGCGCAGACGGGTGTCTTCCGCTCTTCGTGGATGACCTGGCCGATGCACGTATTGCACGCGATGCACTTGCGAATTTCGTCCAATCGTCCCTCGCGTGCCTTGCGGGGGAAATCTGGATCCGCGATCGAAGCGCGGGTCATCCCGATCACATCCGCTTGCCCCTCGGCGAGGAGCCGCTCCGCCAGCACCGGATCGTTCACCCGCCCCGCGTACAGCACCGGCACGCCGACGGCTTGGCGAATCTCGGCTGCGGCATATGAGAACGCGGCCAACGGATACTGCATGGGGGGAACGTAGCTGGGCATGCCCCAGGGTGAACCGACATCCACGCTCAGGTAGTCGATCGGTACCGCCGCGCACACCATGGCCGCCATCTGCTTCATGTCTTCGAGGTTGTAGCCCCCGTCCTTGTACTCGTCGGCGCAAATCCGCAGGCCCACGGTGAGCCCGCGTGGAACGTGGTCGCGAATGCGGCGTACCGCCTCGGTCACGAAGCGAATGCGCTTCTCGATCGATCCTCCCCAGTCGTCGGTGCGCTTGTTGGTGTACGGTGACAGGAACCACTGCGGCAGCGTTTCGTGGGCACAATGAATCTCGACCGCGTCCGCACCGGCGGCGTGAAACTTCACCGCAGCGTTCCAGTACGTGTCGAGGATGCACTGAATCTCGGCCTCGTCCAGTTCATGTGGCACGTAATCGTACAGCAGCGCGATGGGTACCGGCGACGCACACATCAAGGATTGGAGGTGCGTGAGCTGCATGACACACACGGCGCCGTGCTCGTGCACCGCATCGGTGAACTGCTTCACGCGTTGGACGAACTGGGGATGGCCGTAGAACGCAAATCGGGTCGCCGCGGCTCCCGGCAAGAACTCTTCCGCACGCCCCGGCGGCAAGGGGGTTGGCAGTAGCCACGTCTCATTCCCAATCCATCCCACCCCGCCCCGCGCCTTCTGCAGGTGATGCTCGGTGAATGCTTGATCCGGTAGCCCGTCCGCCCGTCCCGCGTTGATCGAGTACGCCGTCTCGGCAATACGGTTCGGCACGGTCATCGTACCAACCGTGATCGGGGTGAACAGATACTGGAAGTCAACCATCGGTTCAGTCCCGCGGGCGGATAAATCCGCGTTCCTCCAGAAAGCGCGTGATCTCCGCCGCCACGGTGCTCGGGTCGCCTTCTACGAATATGCCACCGCGCTTCTGCTGCAGGCCACCCGTGAGCAAATGGGCGAGGCGGTCCATCGCCGATAGATGGGCGTCGGGTCCATCGGTGCGCCGTGGTCGCGGTTTCGCCATCTCCAGGGCGGTCAACTCGCAGAGCGCAGCACTCTGCGCGTCGCAACCGATTTGTTCGATCGGGAGGGCGCTGGCGCTGCGGCGCGCTCGCACGGACACGTATCGGGGCTCGGCCAGCGCTGTCTCGACGGCCAATACGGCCGGCAGGGAACAGCGAACGACTTCCCGGTCTCCCCGCTCCAAACGCCGTTCCGCCTCGAGGCCCAGCTCGGGCTCCAGCGTGAGCGTGGCGACGCCCGTGACCAACGGCCAGCCGAGCTCGGCAGCGAGCACAACCGGGAACTGGCCCGACTCACCGTCGTCGCTGCAACCGCCGCAGAGCACCAGGTCGATCCGTGCGCGCTCCAAGACTGTAGCCACCGCCATGGCGGAGCCCGCCGGGTCGAGACTGTCTGCGCGGCGTACATGCACGGCCCGGTCGGCGCCGCGGGCGAGACAGAACCGCAGCGCACGCACCGCTTCTGCTTCCCCCGCACTGATCGCGGTGACGCGGCCGCCAACGCACGCCCGCTGAGCCAAGGCCCCGTCGAGCGCCGCGCGATCGCTGGTGCCTATGCGCGCGATGGGCCACGGCGTT
>JBHHYR010000242.1:0-5632 GCA_046757585.1 Binatia bacterium
CGCCCGTTCCAGCAAGGCTACCCCGACTCGACTGCCCGGCACGATCGAGGAGACAGCGCAACAGGTGCAGGCCTTGGGACGCCGTGCCGTGGCCGTACGCTGCGACATCAGCCACGAGGAGCAGGTGGAGGCGCTGCTGAAGCGCACCCTGGCCGAGTTCGGCCGCATCGACATCCTCATCAACAACGCGGCCGTCAACTACTCGGCGCCGTTCGCCGCAACGCCCATGAAGCGCTGGGATCTCGTGCTGAACGTGAACCTGCGGGGCACCGTCCTCTGCACCAAGGCGTATCTACCCAAGATGCTCATGCAGCGGAGTGGCCGCATCATCAACGTGTCGTCCGGAGCTGCCACGGATGCGCAGGCGACTGTGGACTTCGGCGTCCTTGCCTACTCGGTGTCCAAGGCGGCCGTGGAGACATTCACGCAAGGATTGGCTCTGGAGCTCCGGCCGCACGCTATTGCCGTCAACTGCCTGCGCATCGAAATGGGCATCGCCTCGGAGGGGCCGGTCTCGCTCAACCCGGACATCGACTATTCAACCTGGGAGAAGCCGCGGGCCGCGGCGGAGGCTCTTCTCTGGCTGGCCGCTCGTGAGCGTTCCTACACAGGGCATGTCGCAACCATTGCTGCAGTGCGCCAGGCTACTCGAGGGTGACAATGAAAAAGCGCCTGCGCCAGGGGCCGCTCGAACCGTTTCCGTTTTGCAACCTCTGCCCGGTTCCTGCTAAGTACGGCGCCGCAGGGAAACGGGCCTTTCGGTCCCTACCCAGGCGGGCTGGGACCGAGAGCGACTCCTCGAAGTCGGCGTAAACAAGGTCAGACTATGGATCTTGATTTCACTCCGGAGCAGCAAGCGCTCCGCAAGGAAATCCGTGAGTACTACAAGCGCTTGTTCACGCCCGACTTGCGGGCCGCGCTAGACGCAGAATGGGACGAGATGGGCGGACCCGTCTTCCGCGAGGTGGTGGGGAAAATGGGTGCTGACGGCTGGCTGGGTATCGGCTGGCCGAAAGAGTACGGAGGCCAGGGACGCTCCAGCCTCGACCAGTTCATCTTCTGGGACGAGACGTACCGTGCCCGTGCGCCGCTGCCCGTGATTGCGATCAATACCATCGGTCCGACCATCATGGAATTCGGCTCCGAGCAGCAGAAGGCGGAATTGCTCCCCAAGATCGTCAAGGGACAGCTCTTCTTCGGCGTGGGCTACACCGAACCATCGGCGGGCACCGACCTGGCATCTCTGAAAACCAGTGCCGTGCGCGAGGGTGACGAGTACGTCATCAACGGGCAGAAAATATTCACGACCCACGCCCAGGACGCCGAGTACGTCTGGCTCGCGGCACGCACCGATCCCAACGCGCCCAAGCACAAGGGAATCTCCATCATCCTGGTGCCCACCGATGCCGCTGGGTTTTCCGTGACCCCCATTTACACCTTGGGCGGGGAGCGCACCAACGCGACCTACTACGACAACGTACGGGTGCCCGTCACGAACCGCGTCGGACCCGAGAACCGAGGCTGGAATCTCATCACCTCGCAGCTCAACCATGAGCGCATCACCCTAGCTGCCCCGGGCCTCGCCGACCGGCTCCTCGACGAGGTCTGGGCATGGGCCGCCCGGACGCCGTCTCCAGGTGGCCAGCGGATGTTGAACGAGCCGTGGGTGCAGCTCAACCTGGCTCGGGTCTATGCCAAGCTCGATGCGCTCAGGGTGCTGAACTGGCGCTCGGCGTGGGCGAGCACGGCTGGGATTCCCAACATGGCCGAAGCCTCGGCCGTCAAGGTAATGGGAACCGAGCTCTTCGTCGAGTGCTACCGGTTGCTCCTCGAGATTGTCGATGGTGCGGGTCTCGTCAAGGCTGGGGAACCCGGCACGCTCTTCGGTGGCCTGCTGGAGCAGGCGTATCGGGGAGCCACGACGCTCACCTTCGGCGGCGGCGTGAACGAGGTGCAACGTGACATCATTGCCATGGCCGGGCTCGGCCTGCCCCGTGCGCAGCGGCGCTAGTGAGCCGGCGAGAGCGTTGAGATGAGCCTGCGGTCCAAAGAAGAACTCGAGAAGAAGTTAGCCGCCTACGTGGGCATCGAGACCGGGCCGGTTCAGGTGGCACCGGAGCCCGTGAACGAGTCCATGATCCGCCACTGGTGCGAGGCCCTGGGCGACAAGAACCCGGTCTACCTGGATCCCGAGGCGGCGCAACGCTCGGTCCACAAGGGCATCGTGGCACCGCCGACCATGCTGCAAGCCTGGACGCTGCGGGGTATCGAGATGGCCAACCCGGCCACGATGCAGAAGAACAAGCAGGTCGAGCTCCATCAGCTGCTCAGCGACCACGGCTATACGTCCGTGGTCGCCACCAACTGCCAGCAGGCTTACGCCCGCTATCTCCGCCCCGGAGATCGGATCTCGACCACGACGGTGATCGAGTCGATCTCGCAAGAAAAAGCCACGGCCCTCGGAATCGGATACTTCATCAACACCCGTGACGTCTTCCGTGATCAGAACGGTGAGGAGGTCGGGTGGATGACCTTTCGGGTGCTCAAGTTCAAGCCGCGCCAGCAGCCGCAGCTCGACCGCGGGCAAAGCAGTGCCGCGCCGGCCAAGCCCACCCGAATGCGTCCGCCGCTGGGGCACGACAACGCGTGGTGGTGGGAAGGCATCAGGCGCGGCGAGCTCCTGATTCAGAAGTGCAGCGCCTGCGGCGCCCTGCGCCATCCGCCACGGCCGATGTGCGGCCGGTGTCAGTCCCTCACGTGGGAGCCTGTCGCGGCCACGGGCCGCGGGACCGTCCATAGCTACACGGTCTTGCACCATCCGAAGTTTCCCGGCTTCGAGTACCCGTTGGTCTGCGGTCTGATCGAGCTGGAGGAAGGCACGCGCATTGTCTCGAACGTGGTTGGCTGTGACCCGGACGACGTCCGGATCGGGATGCCCGTCGTGTTGAGCATCGAACGCGGTGATGACGAACTGAACCTCCCGCTGTTTCGGCCGGCGAAATAGGGACTGCCTGATGGACTTCACCTTCAGCGAAAACCAGAACATGATCCGGGACCTCGCGCGGGACATCCTGGACAAGGAGGTGACGCCGGAACGGCTCAAGCTGGCGCAAGACGATCCGAGCTGGTGCGATCGCGCTCTGTGGTCGACGCTCGCCGCAGCGGGTCTGCTCGGGATCGTTGTCCCGGAAGCACTGGGTGGTATGGGCTTCGGGATCGCGGAGGCGTGCATGCTCCTGCACGAGATTGGGCGGGCCGTGGCACCGGTACCGGTGCTGCCTGCCGTGGTGCTTGGGGGCTTGCCCGTTGCCATGTTCGGCACCGACGCACAAAAGAGGGAGTGGCTGCCGCCACTGGCAGCTGGGGAGACAATGCTCACCGCGGCGCTCGTCGACGCGGGATCGTCCGCTCCGGGCATGCCGGCAACCACGGCGCGCCCCAACGGCAGCGGCTGGGTGCTCGACGGGCAGAAGAACTTCGTTCCTGCTGTGCACCTCGCCCAGGGCATCCTGGTACCTGCGGCGACGCCCGCGGGTGCAGGCGTGTTTCTGGTGCATCCAGAGGCCGCCGGCGTCGCGCTCACCCGCCACCGGACCTCGACGGGCGAGCCCTGGTTCACCGTGAAACTCTCGGGCGTGCGCGTCGACCAAGGCACCCTGCTCGGAGGCGACGCCTCCGCAGGACGCGAGACGGTGTGCTGGATGTACGAGCGTGCGGTCGTGGCTGTCTGTGCGACGCAGCTCGGTGTGTCCGAGAAGGCGCTCGAGGTGACCAGCAATTACGTGCGTGAACGACAGCAGTTCGGCGTGCCCATCGGTTCCTTCCAAGCCGTTCAGCATCGTTCAGCCGACTGCTTCATCGATCTCGCCGCCATGCGCTGGGTCACGTGGCGAGCAGTCTGCAAGCTCGCGCGAGGCGTCCCCGCCGCACGCGAAACCGCGGTGGCGAAGTTCTGGGCCGCCGAGGGCGGCTCTCGCATCGCCAACGCTGCGCAGCACTTGCACGGCGGCATCGGCGTCGACATCGACTATCCGATCCACCGCTATTTCCTCTGGTCGAAGGCGTTGGAGCTCAGCCTGGGAGGGGCGGCGTCGCAGCTCGCGCGACTGGGGCAGGACATGGCACGTACGGGACCGCCGGAGTTCGCATGACCACGCAGACCGTTCAGTGCAAAGACGTCACGGTCGGCATGAAGCTTCCGGAGCTGGCGATCGACATCACCACCACGGTCATCGTCGCTGGCGCTCTCGCATCGCGCGATTTCACACCGCTCCATCACGACAGGACGGCGGCCCAAGCCGCCGGGATGCAGGACGTGTTCATGAACATCCTGACGACCAACGGCCTGGTCGGCCGCTACGTCACCGACTGGGCGGGACCGGATGCGATTCTCAAAGGTGTGGCGATCAAGCTCGGCGCACCCAATCTTCCGGGCGACACCATGAAGATGACGGCAACGGTCACAGCCAAGGATGAACGCAGCGGCGTGGTGGAGGTCGCGGTCGTGGGAACGAACTCGTGGGGGGAACACGTCAGCGGAACGGTCACGGTTGCCCTCCCGGCAGGCGGGTAGAGCATGCCGACCACCCTTAGAGACCAAGCCGCCCTGGTAGGCATCGGACAGACCGAGTTTTCCAAGAACTCGGGGCGATCCGAGCTGCAGCTGGCAAGCGAAGCGGTCAAGGCCGCCCTCGCCGACGCCGGCCTCAAGCCGGCTGACGTGGACGGTATGACGACGTTCACACTCGATACCAGTGACGAGATCGAGGTCGCGCGCGCGGTGGGGATCGGCGACCTCACTTTTTTCAGCCGCGTTCCGCATGGCGGCGGCGCCGCCGTCGGCGTGGTCCAGCAGGCCGCGATGGCGGTGGCCACCGGAGTCGCGACGGTGGTGGTGTGTTATCGCGCACTGAACGGGCGCTCGGGCGCACGATACAGCGCGGGGGTGGGGGAGGGAATCGTCACGGCCGATCTGATTCACTGGAGCTGGTATATGCCCTTCGGGTTGATGACGCCGGCTAGCTGGGTGGCGATGTTCACCCAGCGCTACATGCACGAGTACGGCTGCACGAGCCAGGATCTTGCCCAGGTCGCCGTGTCGACACGCAAGCATGCCGTGAACAACCCGGACGCGTTCTTCTACCAGCAGCCGCTGACGATCGAGGAGCACCAGCGCTCTCGGTACATTGCCGCACCCTTACGCCTCTACGACTGCTGCCAAGAGACTGACGGTGCTACCGCATGCGTGATCACCTCAGCGGAGCGCGCCAGAGATCTCGCACAGCCTGCAGCACTGATCCGTGGCGCCGCACAGGCAGCTGGAGCAGAGCAGGAATCGATGACCAGCTTCTACCGCCCCGACATCGCCTCTCTGCCCGAGATGGACCTCGTGGCGAAACAGGTCTACCGGCAGTCGGGCCTCGGCCCCGACGATATCGACGCCGCTATCATCTACGACGCGTTCACGCCCGTCGTTCTGTGGCAGCTCGAGTCGTTCGCTTTCTGCAAACGCGGCGAGGCGAAGGATTTCGTCCGAAACGGGAACCTGGAAGTGGGCGGACGCCTGCCAACCAACACCCACGGCGGGCAACTCAGTGAGGCGTACATTCACGGCATGAACGGGGTGAACGAG
>JBHHYR010000243.1:0-5563 GCA_046757585.1 Binatia bacterium
AACGCCTCGTACAGGCACAGCACACGGCGGACATCCTCACCACGTTCAACGAAGTCGATATGAGCGCGGTGATGGAGCTGCGCGCGCGTCACAAGGCACGCTTCACCGCCACCCACGGCGTGTCGCTCGGGTTCATGTCGTTCTTTGCCCGCGCGTGCATCGGCGCGCTGAGGGAACTGCCGGTTGTGAACGCCCAGATCGACGGCGCAGAGGTGGTGTACAAGACGCACGTCCACCTTGGCGTCGCGGTGGGGACCGAACGGGGCCTGGTCGTGCCGATTGTGCACCAGGCCGACCAACTGTCGTTTGCTGAAATCGAGCGCGAGATCGCACGGCTTGCCGAGCTGGCACGACAGAACAAGCTCGGTATCGAGGACCTCAGCGGAGGTACATTCACCATCTCCAATGGCGGCGTCTACGGGTCGCTGCTGTCGACGCCGATCCTGAATCCCCCGCAGAGCGCCATTCTTGGGATGCACAAGATCGAGAAGCGCCCGGTGGTCATCAACGACGCAGTGGTGGTGCGGCCGATGATGTACCTCGCCCTCTCGTACGATCATCGGCTGATCGACGGCGAGCAGGCAGTGACGTTCCTGGTGCGCGTGAAGGAACGCATCGAAGATCCGACCCGCCTGCTGTTGGATATCTGAGGCGGAACAGCGATGGCGGAGCCCCGACAAGCCCAGGAATCCGGCACCGGCAAAGCGGATTCAGCATTCGATCTGGTTGTCATTGGCGCTGGCCCCGGCGGCTACGTTGCGGCTATCCGTGCCGCGCAGCTGGGTATGCGGGTCGCCTGTGTAGAGAAGGATCGGGCGTTGGGCGGCACGTGCTTGAACGTCGGCTGCATTCCCAGTAAGGCGCTGCTGGATTCCAGCGAACACTACCGGACGGCCCGCTCTAGCCTAGCTGCGCATGGTATCGAGGTCGGTCGCATCGAACTGAACTTGCCCGCGATGATGGCCCGCAAGGATAAGGTCGTGCGAGTGCTGACGCAGGGAATTGCGGGACTGTTTCGGAAGCACAAGATCGAACGGGTCAGTGGGCACGGCCGTTTGACCGCTGCCGACAGCGTGGAGGTGTCCAACGGTTCGGAGACGCGGACCATCAAAGGGCGCCACCTGCTGATCGCCACGGGGAGCGCGCCCATGGAACTCCCGGGCCTGCCCTTCGACGGCGAGCGCATCGTGTGCTCGACTGAAACGCTGAGCTTCCAGCACGTGCCGGAACGGTTGCTTGTGGTGGGCGCAGGTGCGGTGGGGCTCGAGCTGGGATCGGTGTGGAATCGGCTCGGCGCGCAGGTGGCTGTCGTCGAGTTCATGGACCGCATCGTTCCGGGCATGGACCGCACGATGGGCGAGCAGCTGCAGCGGGCACTGGAAAAGCAGGGGATGAAGTTCCAGCTGCAAACCAGCGCGCGGGAGGCGCTCGTCGCCAACGGCGGTGTCAGGGTGACGCTGGAATCGCAGGGGAAGACGAGGCAGGAAGAATGCGACGTGGTGCTGGTCGCGGTGGGCCGGCGCCCGTTTACCGAGGGGCTGGGCGCGCGTGAAATCGGGGTGGCCTGCGACGAGCGAGGCCGCATTCAGGTCGATGACCGGTACGCTACCAGCGTGGCGGGCGTGTACGCCATCGGTGACGTGATCGCCGGGCCCATGCTGGCACATAAGGCGGCAGAAGAGGGGATCGCTGCGGTGGAACGGATGGCGGGACAGGCGGGCCACTTGAACTACGATGCCATCCCGAACGTCGTGTACACCTGGCCAGAGCTGGCCAGCGTCGGCATGTCGGAGGAGCAGGCGCGGAGCCAAGAGATCCAGTTCCACACGGGCACCTTTCCGTTCATGGCCAACGGCCGAGCACGGTGCATGAATGAGACCGGCGGGATGGTGAAGGTGCTTGCCGACACCACAACCGATCGCGTGCTCGGCATACATATCCTTGGGCCTCGCGCGTCGGACCTGATCGCCGAAGCCGTTTTGGCGATCGAGTTCGGGGCCAGCGCCGAAGACATCGCGCGCTCGGTGCACGCACATCCGACGCTGCCGGAAGCGCTGAAGGAAGCAGCACTCGCCGTCGGCCAGCGGGCCTTGCACATCTGATTTGCGGAGGCGGGCTTGCGGCGGGCCGATTTTCGAAGCGGCCTTTGCTACTGCAGCGAGGCGGGCGACTTCATCCCGAGGCTCTTGAGGAGGCGGGCGAAGTTGCTACGCGAGATGCCTAACAGACGTGCGGCAGCAGCCTGGTTGCCGCCTGCCTGCGCCAGCGCCTGCTCGACCCGCAGGCGCTTCTCTTGCCGGATGGCTTTGCCGAGCGACTGACGACCTGGCTGAGTGACCGCGAGGTCCGACAGGTGCTGGAGCTTGATGCTGTGCGAGGTACAGAGGAGGACAGCGCGTTCGACGACGTTCTGCAGCTCGCGGATATTGCCGGGCCAGCTATAGCGACACAGGGCGGCGAGGGCATCGGCGGTGAAGCCGGCAATGGGTTTTTGATACGTGGCGGCGGCGCGTTCGAGGAAGTAGCTGGCGAGCATGGGAATATCGCTGGTGCGTTCGCGCAGGGCAGGGACGGGGACGGTGAATGTGGCCAGGCGATAGTACAGGTCCTCGCGAAAGCGTTTCGCCTGCATCTCCGCCTGCAGGTCACGATTGGTCGCGGCCACCACGCGCAGATCGAGCTTGCGGAGCTTACGCCCGCCGACGCGTGTCGTTTCGTGTTCTTGCAGGACCCGCAGCAGTTTGCCCTGCAGCGCGAGCGGGAGTTCCGCGATCTCGTCCAGAAAAATCGTGCCGCCATCGGCCAGCTCGAACTTCCCCGGGCGTGCCTCGACGGCGTCGGTGAACGCGCCACGTTCATGACCAAAGAGTTCGCTTTCCGCCAAGCCGGCTGGGATAGCGGCGCAATTGACGCTGATGAGCGGTCCCCGCCGGCGGGGGCTGAGGTCATGCAGTGCCCGTGCGATCAGCTCCTTGCCGGTCCCCGTTTCACCCGTGATTACAATCGAGGCCGTCGTTGGCGCGGCTTTCTCGACGAGGGCCAGCGCCTCCTGCAGGGCGGGGCTCGAGCCGATAATTTCCCGGAACTGTGATGTCGAATGCACTTCCGCCCGCAGGATCACATTCTCGGCTTCGGCGCGTCGTTCGAGCTCCTCGATCTCGGCCTTTTGGCGTTCGATCTGGTGCACGTACTCCGCGTTTTGCAAGGCCACGGCGAGTTGGGCGGCCACCATCGTGAGCAAGGTGATATCGGAGTCGTCGATCGCGCCGCCGGATCGCTTCTGGCCGAGTGCGATGAAACCGAGATCCGTGCCGTCGGTTCGTACCGGGATACAGGTGTCCCACGTGGCGTCCCCGGTGCTCGTGTGAGCACCGGGTGCCTCGTGTCCGCGCGCAGATAGCATTGGGCGTGTGCCGTCACGTGGGGTGAGTGGGACGGGACGATTGACCAGTCGCGGCGCGCTGATACAGCCCTGCGATCCGGCGAGCTTGAAGAGCCCCGGCTTCGGCGTTCGGAAGTACAGAGCGATGCCATCGAGTCCCACACCCGCCATCAGAGTCGCGCCGAAGCGGGCGGCGAGGTTCTGGCTCTGCGGCAGCTGCAGCAGCTCGGCACTCAGTTGCCCGATCGCCTCTCGTGCTGCCCGGCGGATGGGGAAGAAGGAGCTTTCGACTTCCTGCTCGATATACGCGCGGAAATGGGAAAAGACGACGAGGCTGACCATTGCCGCCAGGAGCAGGCAGCCAGCTACGAGCGAGCCCGCGGGCGCCAGGGGTAGATGGCGCATCCAGATCACGGCACCGGCCAGGGGTAGGACGATCGCGACGCTCGCCAGGACCGTCGCCCCAGCCCGTATGATAAAACGATCGATGTCCATCAGGTGGTGCCGGACCGCCGCGTACGCGATGACCCCGACCATGAGGATATTGCCGAGACTTCCTAACGGGAAAATGGGGACATCGTAATTCGTGAAGAAATTGGTGAAGCCGAGGGGAACAGCGGCAGCAGCTCCCAGCAGCCAGTACTTCACGCGCAGCCGAGTCCGCGGGCTAATCGGCGACTTCAACGCACGAACGCAGACCAGAACCGCGAGGCCGATCCACAAAACGGTAAACACGACGAAGAGAGGGTACAGGGAGCCAGCCTGCCCCACGGCACCCCAATTGCGGTCAACGACGCGCTCGATGATGAGCCGTTGCGTATGCAAGCCACAAAGGAAGAACGCCAGCAAGTAACCCAGCCACACGAGGTTGGGCCTTCGCCTGATGCGTCCCCCGGACCAAACGTAGGCGTTGTGGAAAACGGTTGCTGGGAGAACCATTAGGCCAAGCGTCAACCACGCTACCCCTGGGTTGGTCGTAGTGAAGCGGGGGATCGACTCCAATCCAAGAAGCGCGTTCCAAGCCGTCAGACAGCAAGCCATCCCCACAAAGGATCCGGCAATCCGCCGGTCCTTCGCACCGGCCGCGACGACCACCGCGGCGACGACATCGGCAACGGCGGCCGTCAAAGGCATGCAAATCGCAAGAATGCGCAGGCTCGACAAAGTGGAAGGGATTCTCCAGGAACGAGGCTCCCCGTGTCAAGAGGAACCTGCGTCTTCCGGAATGCGCCAGTAGGTAATCTTAGGAAGCAACCTTTCGAAGTCGGGGTGGACAGGGCTCCTCCACACCGGCGTCGGTCCGCGGAGCTGCGACGGTCCCTTCGCCGGAGGCCGGCAGGTCAATGAAAAAGCTGGTGCCCCGCTCCTCCTGGCTTTTCGCGGCGATCCGTCCGCCGTGTTCCGTGACAATCTGATGGGCGATGGCTAGGCCAAGCCCGGTGCCCTTCTCCTTAGTGGTGAAAAAGGGATTGAAAATATGCTCGAGCTGAGCCGGCGGTATGCCACTGCCCGTATCCCGGACTTCCAACTGAGCCACTGTCGTGTTTCGATGCTGCACGGAACGCGTCGCGATCGAAATGGTTCCGCCAGGTTGCGTCGCCTGAATGGCGTTGAGGACCAGGTTGATCAGCACCTGCTTGATCTGGTCGCTGTCAGCGTGGGCAGTCGGGAGAGTCGGCGACAGTTCCCGGATAATCGACAGCTTGTGCTTTCTCGCCTGTGGTTCGAGCAACGTGACGACTCGGTCCACCGTTTCGTTGAGATTGACAGCTCGAAGCGAGGGCGTCGGGGCTCGTGCAAAGGATAGAAGCTCCGTGATCAGGTCAGAGATACGTTTTACTTCCTTCGCGGTCATCCCCAGAAACGTGGTGAAAAACTCTTCGTCGTGAAGCCGGTCGGGTGCGAGCTGAAAGAAGGTCTGAATCGAGACGAGCGGGTTACGGACTTCGTGGGCGATACCTGCTGCCAGCGTGCCCAGTGCCGACAGACGGTCAGCTCGCCGGATGATGTCCTGCGATTTCTTGAGTTCTTCATATAAGCGAGCATTCTCGAGAGCAACCGAAGCCTCCGCCGCCAGGGTTCCAAGGAGTTCTAAATCTTCCGCAAAGAATGCATCAAGATTCCGTCTTCGACCGAGGCTGATGAAACCCATGAGCTTGCCGGTAGCGGAAAGCGGAATAC
>JBHHYR010000244.1:0-5449 GCA_046757585.1 Binatia bacterium
CAGCGGAGCAGCGAGGCGCTCATGGTCGTTGCTCCCGCGGACCACATCGTCACGGATCAATGCGGCTTCCAGCGTACCCTTCTCGCCGCGTGCGACCTGGCGGCAACGCGCCAGTGCCTCGTGACCCTCGGCGTTCGGCCGACACGGCCGGACACGGGATTCGGGTACATCGAGGTAGGCACGGCGATCGGGCGCGGTGTGGCCAATGCGCACTGGGTCCGCCGCTTTCGCGAGAAGCCGTCCGCGGCAATCGCCGGACGGTACGTGGCGACCGGCCGGCACCTGTGGAATTCGGGAATATTCGTCTGGCGAGCCGCCGTGTTTCGCACCGCTCTCGCGCGCACCCTGCCCAGGGTGCGCGAGGCGCTGGACGGATTGTGGCGTGGGACAGAGCGCACCGTCACCCGGCGACTGCGGCGCACGTACCCGGGGCTCCCTGCAATCTCCGTGGACACCGGGCTCATGCAGCCCATCGCTACGATGCGGTCGGCTGCACCGCGTGTGGCAGTGTTGCGTGCCGGCTTCGATTGGAACGATGTGGGGAGCTGGAGCGCCATGCCGGAGATCTGGGGCTGCGACCAGGCAGGCAACACCGCTGTGGGCAAGGTCCTGCCCGTCGGCGCAAGTGGCTCGATCGTCTACAGCCCTGAACGCCTGGTGGCGCTTGTCGGTACCAAGGATCTGATCGTGGTCGACAGCCCCGATGCACTGCTGATCTGCGCCCGCAAGCACGCCCAGGACGTGCGTGAGATTACCCGCGCACTGAAGCGGCGGCGCTGGACCCGATACCTGTAGCCGGATAGCGGCTGCGGTCAATCAAGAAATATCAGCACGTACAGGCTCAGCACGGCGACCAGGGCAAAGCCGAGGCCCAGCCCCCAGCCGATCAAGCGGTCACGCGTCGGAGGCTCGAGTTGTTGCAGCGAGTCGCGCATATCGCGCAGCTTTCTGCTGAGCCAGTAGCGATCGATGCCGTACGAGCGGCCGGTCATCGCAGCCGCCTCACAGCAGCACCGGTTTTCCCGCCCTCGAACGACATGGCGCGCCTGTGCTGACCTAAGACACACCTCGGAGGTGCAACGGGTGTCACTCTTCCCAATCGGGCTCCTGTTCGACCAACGTCAGCGGCCGAAGCAGTTGGCGGGGAATGTCGTCGATGAACCGCGACGGCTTGCCCATGACCATGCCAAGGGCGCGATCGAAGACGTTGATCGGGTACGTAATGTACAGCTGCTGCTTGGCACGGGTCGCTGCAACGTACATCAGCCGGCGTTCCTCCTCCAGCTCGTCCTGGTCGTGTACGTTGTAGTCTGAAGGAAATTTTCCTTCGACAGCCCAGATCACGAAGACGGCTTCCCACTCGAGTCCTTTGGCGGAATGGATGGTCGAAAGGGTGAGCAAGCCTTCGTCGGGGTCGACGGCCAGGACAGCACCGACGCTATCGCTGGGCGGTTCGAGCGCCATATCCGTGAGCAAGGCCGACAGATTCCGGTAGCGTGCCGCAATGCTGGCGAAATGCTCCAGATCCTTGCGGCGCTTCGGGTGGTCTTCGCGATGCACCCGCTTGAGGATCGGTTCGTAATAGCGCATGACCTCGTCGACCTGTTCTCCTGGTGTGACGCCGGGTACCCGCAGCCGGCGTACGAGACCGGCCAAGGCCTGCAGGTCACTGGTGAACGCGCGCGGGGGAAACGCTTCCAGTTGTGCCGCCGGATCCCCGTCGGCGAGAACCCAACGTGTGACCTCGTCAGCCGCGCGCGGGCCAAGACGGTCGAGCAGGAGCAGGACCCGATGCCACGAGACCACGTCCGCGGGGTTTGCCACGATACGCAGGTGTGCCAGAAGGTCCTTGATGTGAGCGGCTTCCACGAACTTGAAGCCGCCACGCTTGACGAAGGGAACGTCGCAGCGGGCCAGTTCGATCTCCAGATCGAACGCATGGAAGCCCGAGCGGAACAGCACGGCTACGTTGGGCAGCGCCAGCCCCTCCTCGCGTAGTTCGAGAATACGCTGGCAGATGAAACGAGATTGGGCGTGCTCGTTCTCGGCGGCAACCAGCACGGGACACGTGCCGCTGGTCTTTGCGCTGAAAAGGTGCTTGGCGTGTCGTTCGCGCGCCCGCTCGATGACCGCGTTGGTTACATCGAGAATCGGCTGCGTGCTGCGATAGTTTTCTTCCAGAGCAATGATGCGCGTCCCCGGAAACAAACGTGGAAAATCCATGATATTACGGAAGTTGGCACCGCGGAACGAATAGATGCTTTGCGCGTCATCGCCGACCGCCATGACGTTGTTGTGCTCGCCCAGCAGCAGGATGATCTCGGCCTGCAGGGCGTTGGTATCCTGATACTCGTCCACCATGATGTAACGGTACGTGCGGACGAGGCGCTGGCGAACGTCGGTGCTGGCGCGCAAGAGGTCGCGGAGCTTGACCAGGAGGTCGTCGTAGTCGAGCAGCTGCCGCTCGCCCTTGTAGGCCTGGTAGCGCGCCAGCAGCTCCGCAAGGTCGGGCAGGTGATCCACGAGGTGGGCATACTGCTCTTCGACCAGCTGCTCGAACGGCAGCGACTTGTTGATCGCCATGCTGAACATCTGAGCGATCGCCTGCTTGCGCGGAAAGCGCCGCTCTCTCTTGTCGAGACCGAGCTGCGCGCGCACGAGGTTGATGACGTCTTCGGAGTCGCCCCGGTCGAGGATCGTGAAGTTGGACTGAATCCCGAGCGCGGTGCCGTGCCGGCGCAGGACAGTGTTGGCGAAGGAATGGAAGGTGCCACCGGCGACGCGATCACAGCGTCCATCGAGCAACGCGGCGGCGCGCCGCAGCATCTCCCCGGCTGCTTTGCGGGTGAACGTGAGCAACAAGATGCTGGCGGGGTCGATTCCGGCCTCGACTAGGCGCGCCACGCGGTACACCAATGTCCGCGTCTTGCCGGTCCCGGCGCCCGCGACGACCAGCACAGGCCCCTCAATCGTGGTCACGGCTTCGTACTGCGCCGGGTTCAACTCTTCCCGGTACTTGATGCGGAAGTGCTCGGGACGCCGCAGTTCCCGATCACGGCGGAGCACGTACCTGTCCGAGTCAGTGCGCATCCGGCGACTGTGCACCCGAGCGCTGTGGCGCCTCAGGCGCCGCGCCGCGGCCGGTGAACGTCCCGCCCGTGGCCGGCTTCGGCTTGCGAACACGCGGCCGCATCGGTACTGCAAGTTCTGGGGATCCCGATGCGCCGCCGCCGGGCTGAAGAGGCCCGGGCGGCGGGCGAAAGCGGGCGGCGTCGAGCGTCATGCGTAGACCAGAATATACCAAGCACCGGCAAGGCTACAAAGCGTGGTCAACAACACGCGGGGGTCAGCAGGTGCCCAGCGCGACGACCAGTCATGGCTGACGTGCTCGACCTGCGCGGCGTCCGCTGCCCCCTCAACTGGGCTAAAGCCAAGGTGTACCTCGAAACGCTGCCCCGGGGGGCAGAACTGCGTCTGATCATCGATGATCCCAAAGGCGCACGGGATATCCCGCGCGCGGCTGAAGCGGCAGGCTACGCGGTCGCCAACGTGGAACGCTGGGCGGGGGAATGGCACATCGTGATCCACACCTGAGCGGGCCGCGACCGGTGGGCGTGCGCCACGGATGCCGCCATCCCGCGGTGATCGGAAAAGAGCCCTGGCACGCTGCTGCTGCGTGTCAGGGGCCTGCGGTTCCCGTCGGACTGGGCTGCGATTGAGTCGGCGAAACCTCGGGTGTGACGGTCGGTGCCGGCGTGTCCGTTGCAGGGGGGGCCGCGGTTGGTGACGGTGTGGCCGACTCGGCCGGCGTGTCTGTTGATGTCGCAGTCGGCGCGGGCGTGGCGGTGGAAACCGCCGTAGCCGTGGGCGTCGGCGCCGGGCATCCATTGAGGGCGTTGTTCACCGCCGTGAGAATCTCGTCGATGGTGATCAGTCCGTCCGCGTTGGCATCGCCCGCCCCGCAGACCCCGGCTTCGACCTCCCCCAGGGCGTTGTTTACCAGCACGAGCAGTTCGTCAATGGTCACGGCACCGTCCCCGTCGCAGTCACCGATGCAGCCCGGGCGTCTCGGCCGGCCCTGGCAGAGACCCCCGATGCAGTCGCCGTCATCGACGCAGGGAAAGCCCTCGGAACCTCCCGATACGCACACTCGGCCGGTCGCCGCGCATTGCGAGCCGGGACACTGCGCGTCTCGCAAGCACGCAAGGCCCTCAGTGTCGCCTGCCAGGCACACCTTCTGCGTGGCTGTACAGCCGGCGCCCCCGCGGCAGTCAAAGGCCACATCGCAGCATTCTCCTGCAGATACTCCGCCGTTACACGTCCCGAGAGTGGGATCCAGGTCACAGGGCGGGTCCGCCGAACAGGTGCCGCCGCTGCAATCACACGGCAGTGCGTCGTCGTCACCGCCGTCGCAGATTCCCAGGGCGATCACGCACACGCCATCCGGGCAGCCCTCGGTCTCCGTGCAGGCCATGCCGTCGGCGGTGCCGCCCGAGCACAGGAACTCGCCCGTCGGCTGCTGCGCCCGCACCGCCTGAGGCACACTGAGGGAGAGGAGCAGGAACCCGAGGCATGTGGCGACGACCTGGCCGTGTGTTGGTTTCATGACGATCCGCTTCCTCCTCCGGGGACGTCTTCCGCCGCGCGCTGCGCTGGCGTTGCCTGCTCATACGGCGCCTGCGCAGGGGTGTCAATCGTGCGCCGGGCACCTTCCAGCGGCTGCTCTGAAGCGGGGGGAGATTGTGCATACGGGAGTTGGCCAGGTGCGGAATGGCCGGCCGCGGCAGGGTGAGGGAACGCGGTAGCAGGTGTGGTCGGGCTATTGACAGTTTAGCCCTGGTATTGTAACAGAATTCATTTGCGCCAGCTTCTGCGCACGGTGGGCATGGTCAGCACGGGATGGTGGCGCGGCAGCCGAGCCGATGTAGCTCAAAGGTAGAGCGACTGACTTGTAATCAGTAGGTTGCCAGTTCAAGTCTGGCCATCGGCTCCAAGCGTGCGGAGAGGTTCCCGAGTGGCCAAAGGGAGCAGACTGTAAATCTGCCGGCGTATGCCTTCGGAGGTTCGAATCCTCCCCTCTCCACCAGGGCGATTGGGTACATTGGGTACAGATGTGCTTGAACGAGCGGGAGTAGCTCAGTTGGTTAGAGCATCAGCCTTCCAAGCTGAGGGTCGCGGGTTCGAATCCCGTTTCCCGCTTCCTTATGTGATATGGAAGAGCACCCCGACTGACGAGCGGGGAGCGAGGACGAGGGCGAAGACGAGGCGTGGGCACGCTGTGGTGCGTGCATGGGCGGGATGCCCAGGTAGCTCAGACGGTTAGAGCGCGTCCTTGGTAAGGACGAGGTCGGCGGTTCGATTCCGCTCCTGGGCTTTTCTCGCGACCTGGCAGGTGGACTGAACGATGGCGAAGCAGAGATTTGAGCGCACGAAGCCGCATGCGAACGTG
>JBHHYR010000245.1:0-5444 GCA_046757585.1 Binatia bacterium
AATGTCTGGACCCCCGCCCCCGATGGGGCGCGGCGGCCCGTCTTGGTCTGGATCCATGGTGGCGCATTCGTCATCGGCGCTGGCTCGCAGACGCTCTACGACGGCGCAACCCTAGCCCGCCGCGGGGACGTCGTAGTGGTGACTCTCAATTACCGGCTCGGCGCCTTCGGATTTGTCAATCTCGAGGACCTGTCCGACGGCGCACTGCCGGCCACCGGCAATGAAGGCCTGCTCGATCAGATGGCCGCGCTGGCATGGGTGCGCGACGAGATCGCAGCTTTCGGAGGCGACCCGAGCAACGTGACGATCTTTGGTGAGTCGGCCGGCTCGGTCAGCGTCGCCACGTTGCTGGGGACGCCCCGTGCCCGGGGACTCTTCCACCGCGCGATCCTCGAGAGCGGATCGGCCAACCTCGTCGTGTCACGGCAGCATGCCATGCGGGTGGCAGAGGCGCTTCTGGAGAACCTGGAGCTGCAACCTTCCCAGGTGAGCAAGCTGTACGAGGTGCCGGCGGCGCAGCTGCTCCGCGCGCAGCAGAAGGTGTACACCGAGCTGCAGTCGCAGCTCAGGGGCCTTCCCTTCGGGCCAGTGGTCGATGGTGCCGTGCTGCCCCGCCACCCGTTCGAGGCGATTCGGGATGGAGCGGCGCAGGACGTCCCCGTCCTGGTGGGGACGAACCTCGAGGAGATGAAACTCTTCGGCATCAGCGATCCCACAGCGAGACGACTCGACGAGGCGCAGCTGCTGCGGCGCTGCGAGCGTAACATCCCGGGACCGGACACTGACGGCCGGCGCTCCGCGCAGCGGGCCGTGGACACGTACCGGCGTGCACGCGCTGCCCGCGAGGCTGGGACCACGCCGCCGGAGCTGTGGGTCGCCATCGAGTCGGATCGCGTCTTCCGCTACCCGGCGATGCATCTCGCAGAGCTGCAGCGTGCGCACCAACCGCAAACCTTCGCCTATCTGTTCACCTGGACCTCGCCCATGATGAATGGCGTGCTCGGCGCCTGCCACGCCTTGGAAGTCCCCTTCGTCTTCAACACCCTCGGCGATCCGATGATCGCGCGATTCGCGGGCAGCGGGCCGGCAGCCGATACGCTTGCCGAGCGCCTGCAGGACGCGTGGATCTACTTTGGCCACGCAGGCAACCCCGCCCATCCCGGCTTGAGCCGCTGGCCCGCGTACGATGAGGCGCGGCGCACCACGATGATCCTGGGGGCAGAATGCGGCCTGCAGGATGCGCCGCTGGAAGAGGAACGCCGGTTCTGGAGCTTCTGGGACGGGACGCTCTAGATGCCACGCAGGTTGCGAGCGGGAACCGTACCGGCCATGGCGGTGTTGTTGCTCGCTGGTGCGGGGCGCATCGGAGCTGCTGGGGCGGGACAAGAACAGCGCCCCCCGACACACAACACCGTGCAGGGGATGCTGCAAACACACCCCGGTGCACCGGTCCAAAATGTCGAGGTCGACGTTCACGAAGCTCCGGTTGGGTTGCCGACTGTCGCTGCCGCCGCAGCACCACTGCAGGCTGATGATCTGGTGCTCGGTGTCGTGATCGATGGCCAGCCAATGGCCTATCCGATTCGCTACCTCGCCCTGTTCGAGGTGGTCAACGATCACGTGGGTGCGACGCCCGTCGCGCCGACCTGGTGACCGCTGAGCGGGTCGGGTGTCGTGTACGCCCGTCGCAGCGGTGACCGTGTCCTGACCTTCGACTTCCTCGCTGGGCTGATGAAGAACAATCTCCTCGTCGTCGATCGTGAGAGCCACAGTGTGTGGTCCCAGCTGGCGGGAAGGGCCATCAGTGGACCGCTCCAAGGCCAGCCGCTCCATGTGCTGCCGTCCCTGCAGACGACCTGGGTACACTGGCACCACCGCCACCCCAACACGCGGGTGCTCGTGGTTCCGGGGACGACGGGACACCCATACTTCTACCGCAATTGGTGGTCCCATTCCCCTCGATCTGGCTGGCCTGCGGGCAGGCATGATGCGTCAGCCCTGGGTCTCGGCCTGGTGCTCAGCGGCCAGGCGATGTTTTTTCCTCTGCACGAGCTGGATCACGCGACGACACCACTCCGTATGGAGCTGGGCGGGCGCGCGGTGACGGTGCACTATGGCAAGGAGGCCCTGACCGCCTGGGTCGAAGATGCTGGCGGACGCTTGCTCCCCGGTGTTCTGGCGTATCAGCCGAGCTGGATGGGGTTTCAACCGGACACGACGGTCTTCGAAGCACAGTAGCCGGCGGGGCGAGGCAGCGCCCTCGGGAGGCAAGGAGTACGGCGCCCAGGTCGGGGTCGAGCGAGCCTGCCTCCTGCACGCTTCTA
Organism: Binatia bacterium; assembly: GCA_046757585.1. GTDB lineage: Bacteria > Desulfobacterota > Binatia > HRBIN30 > HRBIN30 > JBHHYR01. The sequence continues at coordinate 2,325 of JBHHYR010000245.1, forward strand.
CGGCTGGAACGTCGTGACCGTCAGCTGGAACGGCACCTTGGTGCCAGCAACTGTTTGCACCAGGGCGTGCCAGGTGCCCGCGGCGGGTGAACCGACCTTGATCGCTTCCAAGACGCCGGAGTTGGTCGAGCGGAAATCGAAATCCTGCGACGTCGGTGGAGCGCCTTGCTTGATGAAGAGATCCACGTCGTTGCCGGCCGCATCGACCGCGTTCACCGTTACCCGCAGGACGGCAGTATCGGCCGGGACCGTGAACGTTGCTCGGTCGGTCGCTTGCACCGGTTCGGCCAACGCAAACAACCCGTCCATCTGAGCATCGTGGTGGTTGATTTCGCAGGCAGCCAGGGCCGCAGTCGTCGCAAGGGTCCCACAAGTTCCCCCGAAAGGGTCGCCGCTATTGAGGTTGGCCACTTCCGCGTTGGTGCAGAGCTTCTCGATGCTAGGCTGGACCTGGCTGGCCAGTCGGGCGATCTTGCTGGTCGCTTTGCTGTCCGGGCAGCTCTCCACTTTGCCGGCGTCCGCTTTGGCTTGGCACATGGTCAACGCCTTGAGACGGCCAAGCGCGTAGCGGTTCATTGCCTTCGCGATCGCCTTCTGGCACTTCGCGTCCCCCTGGTCCGCGAGCGGTGCCGCCGGGTGAGAATTGGCGTATTCGGCGTCGAGCATGGCATCCACGGTTGCGTCACCTGCCACGAGGATGCAGGCGCGGAGGTCGTCCGCGTTCTGAGCGCCGGCGCAGCCTCCGGCTAGCCGGCTGGCCGGTGTGACAGCGGTGCCGCACCGTTTGCCGATCTTGCGGGCATCGACGCGTGCCGCAGCCTTCTGAATCTTGCCCAGCGCCTTCGCGTCCGGGCAGGGGCCGGTGGCCTTCCCCTGGTTCACGCGGTCAAGGCACTTCTGCATGTACCTGAGTTTCAAGCGCGCGTAACGGGAGTACTGTTTGGCCACCTCCTTGCGGCATCGCTGGCTGGCTTTGCTCAAGCTCGCCGATCCGGCGGCGAGCACTTGCGTACTCGCGTCTCCCACCTGAGAGATCGTACCGCAGCTGGTGTTGGCGAGGTCGGTCCCCGCAACGCTCTGAATGAAGGTGGTATTTTCGAACACGTTGGTGTCGAAGGATGCGTCGAACGGCAGACAGCTATCGCTGTTTCCTCCCGAGGTGACGCCGGCGACAACCTCGCCGCTGCCGAAATCGATGAACAGCGGGCCGCCTGAATCACCGTTGCAGGTGTTCGAGTTCTCACCCGCCGGGCCGAGCGGACTCTGGAAGAGCCAGCAGATGTGCGCCGGCTCCGGCTCGCCGCCGGCGCAGCCGGCGATGGCAACCGTGCCCTGTCGCTTGATGCCGAAGTCGTTCTTGCTCCCTTTGGTGATCCCGAAACCGGCAATGACTCCCGCCGTTCCCTCGCTCGGGGTCATGGTGGTATTGATCGCCGTGGGCCGGATGCCCGTCACCGGCGTCGATAGCGTGAGGACCGCGATGTCGCTGGCAACTCCAAACTGGAAGCCGGGATGCACGTCGACAGCGCTGGCGGTGAAGAAGCCGGCATGTTGCAGGAACACTCCGAAGGCGGCGGGGTTGGGGGTGCATGTGGTGTCCCCGGGACAGACGCAATGAGCGGCAGTCAGAAAACTCCGGCAGCCGATCATCGTACCGGAACAGATCCCTATGCCGCCATCGAGCAGGAGCCCGGTCGTCGCGCGCAGCTGGGTTTGCGCTCCATTGACGATCTTAGGCGTGCTCTCAGGGACGCCGACGGCGCCGCTGGAGCTCGCATGCCCCACCGATCCGGTGAGAGCTACCACCAGCGTTGCCTCCAGGGCAAATATGCCGAGCGAGAAATTCCGCATCGGAACTCTCCCAAAATTTTGGTACACCGTGCGTTGTATTGCAAGAAAAGAATCGGCACTGCTGGTCGTTCGTTTCGTGGCGTCGCCAGCGGCGACTCTTGTCCGACGGATCGCGTTGTTGATCAGACGCTGCTTCTGTCCGGGCTCCGGCAGACGACCGCAAAGACGCGGTGGGGTATCCGGAGTGGCTCGCTGGAGAATCGTTCGGCGAGGATGCGTTTCAGGTCAGCGTCAAACTTGGCGACCCTTTGGGGTGGCAGGGTGGCTCCGACGCCGGCGCTGGCCCGCACGCGCCCGCGCCAGGCCTCATGCGTGTACCGCGTGACGACGTCGAAGGAGAAGCTCTCGATGTCCTCGAACCCGGCCACCGCAACGTCATCAAGCCAGGCCGGGTACATACCGAGCCCGCCCCCGAACCGCCACTGCGCATTGTGCTGCTCGATGAGGTGCTCCGTGGCTTCCACGACGTTGCCGGCGCGCGGAAGCCAGTCGAAGTGCGCGATGACCAGCCAGCCGTGTGGGACGAGCACGCGCCGCGCCTCGCGCGCGGCCTGGGGGCGGTCGAACCAATGCCAGCACTGGCCGGCGCAGACCAGGTCGAAGCTTGCAGCGGGCAGGCCGGTCTGCTCAGCCGTTGCGTTGACGTAGCGGACACTGATCCCGGCCTCACGATCGAGCCGGGCGGCCTCGTCCAGGAGGGACGTCGAGGGGTCGAGACCCGTGACCACACAGCCGCGCCGTGCAAAGCCGCGGGCCAGTGTCCCCGTGCCGGTGCCGACATCAAGGATACGCTGGCCACGTGTTCCGGCACCAAGGCGTGCGAGACGAGCAAATAGTGCATCGGGAAATCCAGCGCGGTAGCGCCCGTAGTCCGGGGCCGTTTTTCCGAACGCGATCTTCACGTCAGGCTCGGCTTTGCGACATGGATTCCCCCAGGTGTCAGGACCCTCGGACTGCTGGCCCTACTCCTCGCTGAGTGAGATGGCCTGCCGCGGACATCGCTTCACCGCCATCTCGACTTTGGCGCGGAGCTCTTCCCCGGGACGTTCGATCAGGACATAGCTGCGGTCATCGTCCCGCACCTCGAACACCTCCGGCGCGCTCTCCATGCAGCGCATGTTTCCTTCACATAGATTATGGTCAACAACAACTTTCATCGGGCCCTCCTTGTCTTCCTCGATGAACGCGCCTTGTCCTAGCGAATTCACGCCCCCAGCACTAGCAGTCCGTTTAAAAACAGGCGCCGTAGCGAGGGCGAGCGATTTTCCG
>JBHHYR010000246.1:0-5423 GCA_046757585.1 Binatia bacterium
AGCGCCTCGAAACAGACCTCGGCCGCAAACGCCGCTAACGCCTCGCTGGCTGAAGACACAACCCCAACATCCTTGACGTCTTGCCCATCTACTACTATGCGTCACGCGATGGAATCAACCTGAGTCAGGGAGACAAGCCGATGGAAGCAGAGCGCAGCGCCTTCCGCAATGTCATCCGGGGCAGTGAAGTGGAACGAGCCATGCCGGTTGATGCGTACCTAGCCGAGATTGACGCCTTCATCGACGCGCACAACCCGTACCGAATCAACAAGGTCATTGCGGCGATCGGGACCGGCTCGGCCCCGATGGCCGTCGTCAAGCGCTACGCCAAGGAGCTCTACTACCTCGGTGTGTGGATGACACCGGAGTTCGCTCTGCTCATCGCCAACGCGCCGGATGGCTACGCCCTCAGCATGGAGCACTCCGAACACTACGCGCATTGGTGTCAGAACTTCGCCGATGAAACGGGCTACCTGCGCGACCCGAATCATGTGCAGATGAAAGTGGACCACTGCCATCAGCTGGGGATCAGCGACGAAGAGCTGCGCGCCTACGTCCCCATGCCGGAGACGATCGGGTCAGTCTACACGTTGCTGTACTACTGTCGCCGCTCGTACGAGGAGGGGCTGGCCGCATTCGGGTATGCGCGCGAGCGAGTCGCCGGGCTGAGCGGCTACGCCGGTACCGTGTACACTGGACTGGAACGGTATTACGGCATCAAGGCGAAGAATTTCGCCGTGCACGCCTACGCCGAGGCCGAGCACGGGGACAAAGCCCTTGAGCTGATGTGCAAGGTCGTGCTCACGGCCGACGTGCAGCGGCGCTGCCGGCAAGCAATCGAGCACACAATCTTGACCAACGAGTGGCGTACACACGCGATGAATCGGTGGCTCCAAGCTGGAGGCGACGAGGCCGAGCGCGCATGACGCCGCGCCTGGGGCGCGGTATGTGCCCGGACGGTGCTCTGTGGCAGAGGCTCTTGCTGGTGGCGGCGGGCGGCGTCGTCGCGGCGGCCCTGGTGGCACCGGCTCGCGCGCACGCCAAACTGTCAGACAGTGACAAGACGACCCTGTCCGTAATGGCTCTGCAGTGGGCGATCGACGGGGGCATCGCCGATTTCAAGCTGTTGAAGGATCCGTCGCATTTGGTCGTCGCGAACTTCAACCTGCCGAAACGAGCCGAGCTGCACCTCCCCGGGCGTGAGGTGACTCTCCTTTCCCTGTTGCGCATTCAGGCGCTGGCCGACATGCAAGGCGATTTTCTCTACTTCCGGTTCGACCGTCTGAGAGGGAGCGAGCGACATGCCACCGTCGCTATTGCGCTCGTGTGGGCCGTGTCCGCCAAGAGCAGGACGCCATACCTGAGCGGTGGCGGTGCGACGCTCGAGTTCGAGAAGCGCGACGGCCGATGGCAACTACAGCCGGTCACGAATCGCTGGATGTCGTAGACCGCTGCGGCGCACGCCGGTGCCCGTGTCTGCTCATGGTTTGGCGATCATCGGACCGGCGACCTCCTGCACCTTGTTGGTGGCCTTGTTGACCACGACAGCGCGGATCCCGGTGTACTTCCCCTCCGGATAAAAGACGAACCCGCTCACGGGAAGGCCCGTCTGTAACGTCTGCTCGCCGAAATACAGCCCGTGCAGCTGCGCGATGATCTCCTGCTCCGTTCTGCTCTTCGACTGATAAAAGCCCCCGAGCGCGCCGACCGCTACCCCCACGCCGGCGCCGATGGCCGCTCCTTTACCCGCCCCGCCCCGCCCGCCTTGCGCCGCGCCGATGATCGCACCAGGGATGGCCCCCAGCAGGCCGGTGAGCAAGGCCCCACCCCCTGCTCCTTCGAGCCCGGCGATGAGAGCCGTGGCTCCGCCCGCTTGACGAGCCGCCTCTTCGACGCTCAGGGGCGCGACGCGATTCCCCGCTTCATCGACTGCGAAAATCCGATTGGCGGCAACCACATACGTATCAGGCGCCCCACTCGACAGCCCGACGCCCAACGCAACCATATGACCGAAATCCTTGCCCATGGAGCCCGCTATCCGGATCTCGGACGACACCGTCTCGGGTACGACCGCCCGCGGTGCGGTGACGGGTTTCTTCACACACGATACGCACGTCAGGGCAAAGAGCAGAGCAACCACCTTTTTCGTCCAATGCATACCATCTCCTCTTGAGCCCGATGCTAGCACGTTACGCACAGCAGGGGGCGCGATACGAGCGTTCGACGCGGCAAAGGTGTCGAAAGACAACGGTCAACGCGCCCGTGCCGAACTCGTCGAAGCACTGCCCGCAACTCGGCAGACCTTGAACTTCCTTGAAACTTCCTCGCGTTGCCTTGAAGCCTGTTGGATCAGCGAGGTCCATTGGGAATCACCGGTGTCACACGGGGACGCTTCAACGTCGTCCTTCTCGTTTTAACGCGCCTCGGCACCGAAGGTTTCGCAGGCCGCCGCAGAACTTTCCGTCGCTTCCGGTGTCGGTGTGCGGCCGGCGGAGTCTTCCGGCGAATTCGCCGCGGCGCCTGAGCCGGCAGCGGCAAGCCGGTCACCGCGCTGACCCTTGACGTGGAACCCTCAGCGGCCAGCGCTGGCTCCGGCTGGACTAGGCGGACATACCGCACATCCCCGGCAAAAGCCGCGGTGGCAGCCCGGACGATCCCGGCGTTCAGCGTCGATGACATCACCCTATCTTCGGCCTCCAGCAAGCCCGCATGATAGGGGCTACCGTTACGCAGGTAGACCACGACGTCACCCGCACGCGGGTGTTCGACGACCCGGTAAGCGGTGCCATTCACCAGATCGGTCGTCCGCTGGAACGGAACGTTCCAACCCGTAGCGCGAAACATCTGCCAGACGAAGAGGGAGTCAGGGACAACGTTCCAGCCACCCCGCTCGAAGGAGCGGCGCATGCGGTCCACATCGACCCGATTTGCAAACACGTGCGGCGGAGGGGGAGGGCCGATAATACGCCACCCCGCTTGGCCGGGCGCGCGCACGCGAAACCGGATGCGCTCGACGTGCACCGCGGTCTCCAGGCCGACTGCGGAGAGCTCTGCGAGCACGTTGAAACGCGCCTCCACCTCGAAGACGCCGTGGCCAGCCGGGCGGGGTGAATCGACGGTGTAACCGCTGATCAGCACAATGTGATCCCAGGCCGGCTCGAGCCGCCACTGCACGATCGGTGCAAAAGCCGCCCAACCCGGGGTGCTCAAGCGCTGGCCCAATCCGTCTGCACGGCAGAACTGCCGCACCACGCCCTGTGGCCCGAACTCCGCTGCCGCTGCCGAAGCCACCGCTATCAGCAGCGCCACCAGTACGAACCGCGACCCGAGTGCGCAGCGGGAAAGGATGGACAAGAGCCGACGGCCAGCTGCCTCCTGCAGAACCATGGACCTCACACCGACTTGGCAACCTAGGCGTGGTTTCCCCGAGTTGCGACCATTCCCCTTAACCAGGAATCGCCGCCTGGCGCAATCCAGCCGGTACGGCCAAACCGATTGCTGAAGCTGTGGCAGTTGGGCAATACTGCCTGTGGGAACCCCAGACATGGGCTTGAAGGTACCTGGAGGCGAGATGGCGCCGGGCGCTCCGGACGGGCGGGTCTTCGACCCGTGGCGCAAGGACGGGCGGCGCCGAGTCGGCTGGGCCGCGCTGGTGTCAGCCGTCACGCACGCCGCGTTGGGTGTCTTGTTTGCAGGTGTTGCTATCCGTACACCGATGTGGGCACCGCCGATCCGCGTCTTTCTACTATATGATCCTGCACCACCCCCGTCACTGGCGAGTGCTTCCCCGCCCGCTCGATCCGATGCCGGCGCCGAACCGGTTGTCCGCGCAAGGTCGCTCGCACGCGCCGCCAAGCGGGACCACAAGATGCGCCGACGCCGTCAGCTGCCGCCCCAGCCGGCGCACCATGCGGCACCGGCGGCCGTCGCGCCGGTGCGAGCGAAGCGCATCACCGGTGCGCATCCGGGCAGTGCGCCGGGAGGTGTCGCGGGTGGCACAGCAGGTGGAACCGGGCATGCCGTGATGCTGGCCTCGCGGCCAAGTCGCTTGCCGATACCAATCTCGAAGGTCATCCCCCGCTACCCGGCGGCTGCGCGTTTCCATGGCATCGAAGGACGGGTGATGCTGCAGGCCATCGTGGGTGCGGATGGCCGGGTCGAGCCCGGCATCACCGTGGTGCACTCCGTCCCGTTGCTTGATAGTGCCGCAATCGCCGCTCTGCGGCAGTGGCGCTTCCGGCCGGCACGCGGGCCAGACGGTCTGCCGATTCGGGTTACGCTGCAGATCCCGGTCCGGTTCGTTCTGCAGTAGCCTCTACCCGGAGGCGCGCAACGCCCTCAGACGGTCCGCGCGTCACCGTCGATGGTGCCTGAGCCGGTGCACCGCCCGCGTCCTGGTGTTGCGCACGGTCACGTTGCTCGTCGCCTGGTCCGTCCGACCCTCCGCATCAGTCACCGATGCGGTAAGGGTCAGTACGCTGCCGCCGGGCGCATCGTCGGCAACGCGCTGGGTGAGCCTGACGCGTGCCTTGCCGGGACCACCCAGGGTGCCGAGATTCCACGTCAGACGGGTTCCTGCGCCAACTATCTCGAGTGAGGAGGGGTTGGGGAGCGCGGAAAAGAAAGTGGTCTGTGGCGGCGCGTCGACCGTAAGGACGACGTTCTGCGCGAGCTCCCGCCTTGCATTGTCAATGCCCATTACATACGTGATTCTGCTCCCTGGCAGGATCTGGCGTACCGTTGAAACGTTGACCGTCAGCTTACCTGCGCTCGTTCCGGGACCGGAGCGAACCCCGCCACTGAACGAGTCTTGCGCCATGTTTCCTTGATCGTCGGTGACTGTCACCCCGTTGATCAGCAGAGCGCCCGGTGGCGTGCTCGGCAGGAGACTCGCCTGGATCAGAACCAGAATGACGGTGCCGCCTGGCACCGAGGGGAACGTGTACGTCAGCACATTTCCGACCTGGGTCGCCGGTGCCGGAACGGACTGGAGGAACTGCAACCCGTTAGGGAGGGTGTTGGTAATGGTGACGTTGGTCGTGTCCGTTGGGAGCACGTTGAGCAGCTTAATCAGGTAAATCATCTTCGTCACCACACCGATCCGTAGGTTCCGCGGAGCCCCAACAACGGTCAGGATGTATTGTTTGGGCGTCGGGGTGAGCGTGAACGTTGGCGTTGCCGTCGGTGTCGGGGTCACCGTCGGTGTCGCAGTGACCGTCGGTGTCGCAGTGACCGTCGGCGTCTGAGTCGCGGTTGGGGTAACGGTCGGCGTCGGGGTTAGGGTGAACGTCGGGGTGATCGTCGGCGTGGCGGTTGCCGTGGGTGTAACCGTGGGCGTCGGGGTCAGTGTGAAGGTTGGCGTCACAGTCGGCGTGGCGGTCGGCGTCGGGGTCAGGGTGGCCGTGGGGGTTTGAGTCGCGGTT
>JBHHYR010000247.1:0-5378 GCA_046757585.1 Binatia bacterium
CACGAGCCTCTCGCTGAGACCGCATGGTTGCCATGGCCCGGCGCAGACTTTACGCCTCGCGGCTTATCGGAGGCTGACTCGAAGATTACCTTCTGGTCACGCTCGGTGACGCGATTATGGCTGGGATGGAGCGGCGGGCAGGTGCACCGTAAATGTGCTTCCTTTTCCAGGGGTGGTCGACACGGTAATGTCGCCGCCGTGCGCTCGCACGACGGCGAGCGCAAGGCTGAGCCCGAGGCCGCTCCCGGGAGAGGATCGGCTCTTTTCGCCGCGATAAAAGCGGTCAAAGATGTGCCGAAGCTCGGCCTCCCCGATACCGATACCGGTATCGCGGAACTCGATGCTCACCCGCGGGCCGTCGCCACGGACGGCAAGGGTCACCGTTCCATGGGCAGGCGTATACTTAATGGCATTGTCGAGCAGGTTGGCGACGGTGCGCTGCAGGCGTGGCAGGTCTCCGAGCACAGTCATCGGCGTAGACGGGAGGTCCATCTCAAGGCGAACCCCCTTGTCCTCCGCCACGGGTAGGAACAACTCTTGCGCGTCCCGTATGATTTGTCGCACGTCGACGACGGGTGTGGCAATGCTCGCGACGCCGGACTCGGTCTGAGCAATCTCGAGCATCGTGTTGATCATTTCCACCAGCCGGTCACTTTCCTCGACCACCGCGCCGGCCATCTCCCGATAGGCGTGGACATCCTGCTGTTCGGCGAGGAGGGTCGACTCCGCCATGCCACGAATGCGGGTCACGGGGCTTCGCAGGTCGTGAGCGATGTTATTCGTTACCTCCTTCAGTTCCCCGACCAGCGCCTGGATGCGCTCGAGCATCCGGTTGAACGCGGAGGCAAGGTGTTCAATCTCCCGCCCTTCGTTGCCGAGCGGGACCCGCAGACTCAGGTCGCCCTGGCTGATGCGAACCGCCGTCTGGGTCACCCGCTCCACTCCAGACATGGACCACTTCGCCAGAAACCAGCCCACGAGCCCACCGCACAACAGCATCACCCCCAGCACGGTTCCGAACGTGTCCCGGTACTTCTCCATCAGCACCTCGTCGTCCCGCAGCGTCGTGCCGATCTGAAGCATCCGGCCGTCCGGCACCTGTTTGAGTACCAGACGCACGTCGTGCGGATGCTCCGGTAAGGAAATCGTGGTGAATGCGACGCCGCCGGGCGACCGCGCCGGCAGATCAAAGGGGGTCGTCCGGAGTGCGCGCCACGCCGTCAAATCCGAAGCGGCGACTACCTCATGGCCGGGTGACAGGAGACGAAAAAACACGCGCCTGATGCCGCGCGATTGGGCCTCGCGTTGAAACTCGGCGCGGAGCGCATCGATGCCGTGGGAGGTATATAGGGCCTCGAATTCCTTCGCCGTACTCGCCAGCTCTTCGTCTGTGCGTTGGCTCAGGCTCGATGTCAATGACATGTAGACGAGGAGAAAACCTGCCAGTGACAAGCCGCCAAAGAGGCCAGCGTACCAGAGCGTCAGGCGGAACGTGACTGTCCCGAAAGGGCTAGGGCGAACCTTCAACTTCCAGCACATAGCCGACACCGCGTACGGTATGCACGAGCTTGCGATCGAAGGGCCGGTCGATCTTGTCGCGCAGCCGGCAAATCCTTGCCTCGACGACGTTGGTTTGCGGGTCAAAGTTGTAATCCCACACGTGCTCGATGATCATTGTTTTCGATACCACCCGTCCGGCGTTGCGCATCAGATATTCCAAGAGCGCGAATTCCTTCGGCTGCAGTTCGATTTCCTGCCCTGCCCGAGAGACCTTGCGCCCGAGAAGATCAATCCGGAGATCACCGACCGCGAGCGTCGTGGCACCCGGTACGAGATTGGCTCGGCGCAGCAAGGCGTGGATACGTGCCAGGAGCTCGGAAAATGCAAACGGCTTTACGAGGTAATCATCCCCGCCGGCGTGGAGACCCTTGATGCGGTCACCCACCGACACCTTGGCGCTGAGCACGATGACAGGCGTCTGGACCTTGCGCCGCCGCAGTTCCGCAATCAACGTCAGGCCGTCCATCTTCGGCAGCATGATATCCACCACGGCCGCATCGTAGGGCTCGGCCACGGCCAGATGGAGCCCCTGTGCGCCATCGGGTGCATGATCCACCGCGAATCCTTCCTGCCTGAGGCCCTTGATGATGAATGAGGCTGTTCTGGCGTCGTCTTCGACGAGAAGAACCCGCATCGTGCTCGTCCAGCAGGCCGGATCACTCTTGTTCGGCAGCGCGTTTGCCCGACATCATCCGGGTGCCGCGGCAGCCGTGTTCTTCGGGGTCAGACATCCCGACGGCTGCCTCCTGCTGCGGAACGCCGCTCCTGGTGTCAGGAGCGGTGGCGGCGGCGCCCTTTCGGGGAGCGCGGAACCTTCAGGGTGAGGCTGTGGCGCTCATGCCAATCGGCGATCGACAACTCGGGATACTCGGGATAGCGCGGGCCCTTGCCGGGTACGGGCACCCAGGCGGGTTTGTAGCGCAGCATGACGTGGACATGCTCGGGCGGCTCGGAGAGCGGTGTGTCGATCGCCGCAGCGTTCGGCCACACACCGTCAGGCCAGCGGTCGTCGAGCACGAACAGGTGCGTGCCGCATTCCGTGCAGAACCACCGTTCTGCGCGACTGCGCAGCGCCGGCCGCCCCGGTTGCCGCAGGCGTGCGTGGTAGCAGCGAAGATACTTCTTGCCGCTGAAACGTAGCGTGTCGCGCCTGCCCATGATGTTGCACGTGAGGGCGCCCGTGGTTTTGCGGCAGATGGAGCAGTAGCAGTACATGAAAGGGTAGGGCGTGACGGACTCCACCCGGAATCGCACCTTTTCACACTGACAAGATCCGCGCAGTTCCATCAGCGATGCGCCCGCCATACGGCGGGAGAAGCCAACGCCAACGACCGCGCCTGCTGTAGCCGATGCACCGTAACCGCCCCTCCCTCGTAGCGCCCTTTTCGCATGCTGGGCGCCGGGATTCAAGATTGCGAGAAGTTGACGCGACGTTGGCGCGGGAGGACACTACGACGTGAACGCGCCGGGACCGGCCAGAACAGAGCGGAGGTCGATATGATACGCGGGATTCACCACACCGCCCTATCAACGGGCAATTTGGCGCGTGCGCTGGCCTTTTATCGGGACCTACTGGGTTTGGAGGTCGTGTTCGAGTTTGCGTGGTCACCCGGGACGGCGGCAGCCGACCGGATCACCGGCTTGCAGGGTTCCTCAGCCCAGGCGGTGATGCTGAAGGCGGGCAACGCCTTCATCGAGTTGTTCGAGTACGCGTCGCCTCGGCCGAAGCCGAACGACCCCGAGCGACCCGTGTGTGATCACGGGATCACGCACGTCTGTCTGGATGTGACGGATCTCGACGCGGAGTATGCTCGGCTCACGGCGGCGGGCATGGTGTTCCACTGTCCGCCGCAGGATCTCGGCGGAGGGATCCGGACCACCTACGGCCGGGATCCTGACGGCAACGTGATCGAGCTCCAGGAGGTGCTTGCACCCGAGAGCCCGATCGCCCTCGCCGCCGCTGCCCGCGGCTGAGTCTCCGGGCCGCGGCTTCGGAAGCCGGGCGCGCGCCGACCGAATAACTGGCTCAGTGTGGTGAGAGAGGGATTTTTCCCGTTCTTACCAGGGAGGGGGAACCTCGCGGCATACGTTACCGTAAGTGTGCACGGCTGTACGAAGTACGGGAGAGTGCGAAGTTCTCGGCACAGGCGAAGCGCCAATTCGAACGACGAAGGCGACAAAGAGAGTGGAGGGCGGCCCTCCGTCGCCGCCGGGGCGGGGTGGTGTGCGCGTGGCGAGCGCGGCGCCGACAGAGCGGCGCCCTCCACGGAGTGAGGCGACAACGAGCACGGACTAGAGAGTCTCCCGTCTGGCACCTCTTCCGCCGCTGACCACGCACCATGCGCACCAATCGTCCGCTTTCCGAACTCGTCGCGGCTCACGCCTGGCGCTCTAGCAGTCCCCCAATTTCTCGCCGCTGGCCCCAGCGATCCAATCCTTGGGAAATTCCTGAGCCACCGACTCCTCAAACATGACAACCACGCCCCGCAACGCGCTGCCGCGTAGCCTGTCACTCGACAACATGGCACTCTCCAGTAAGTACTGCTTTTCACAAATACAATGACGTATACGCACGGGTTCCTTCTCCCTCAGGGAGAAGGTCAGGATGAGGGGATGAGCTGGTTGTCACCACATGGTTTCGTTGTGTGCTGGCCCTAGCGCCGGAAGACAATGAGATCGGCTTTGGCCTCGTCCGATCCCTGCGCTTACGTCTTTCCCGGAGGGAGAGAAGCCAGCCAACTGGTTCAACTTCACCACATCCACACCGGCCTTGACCGCACTGCGAAAAGTATCGACGCGAAAGCGTCTCGCCCTCGGCGTGGGCCGCTCCTGGGCGGCCAGGCCCCGCCGCAGTACGGAATTGACAAGCTCCTTGAAGGACCGTCCCTGCTGGTGTGCTGAGATTCATGGCTGCTTCGGCACCGGCAGCTCGACATAGCGCTCGCGGGACATCTCAGCCCCGTAAGCGATGCACGCCAGGATGTCTGCCTTCTCGATTCCCGGGTGGTTTTCCCGGATCTCATCGAAACTCCTGCCGCTGGCCAAAAAGTCCAAGATCAGCGACACGCAGATGCGATGGCCCCGGATGCACGGCTTGCCGAAACAGATGTTCGGATCAATGGAAATCCGCTGCAGCAATTCGTCTCGCTTCATCGACCATCCTCCTTCGTGGTGGTAGATGACAATTCTTTGTCACCGAAAATGAACGTGAGCTGCGGATCTGTCTTTTTCGCGCTTTTGGCCTGAACGTGGTTCCTCAGCGACTCTAGCAAGCCCCGCTCGTTGCTGCCCGCGGGCGACAGCTCGATCAACAACCACGGCGGTCATGACACGCCAAGCCGTCCCGCCCCCCCTTCGAAACGGATGTCATCCATCGTCATGGTCATATTACAACACGGACACTGTGGCCCGGCGTGCCACTCACGCCAAAAGAACAGGAACAGACCCGGAACGCGGCGCCGTCAGGGGCGCACGGCGAGACGGACATCATACCGGAGTTGGAGGGAACATTCGGACCAAACACCAAGGGGCTGACTCCCTCGAGAGCCAACCCCTTGATTTTCTTACTCCCCGAACGTAACAGTATTCGACGCGGCCGGGGATGGGCCGAGCCCGAGGTCTACTTTCGCATCGTCCACGTCTCCCTGCAAGACCAAAACGGCGCGCCCGTGACCGCGTATCGCGAACAGACCGTCGAGATCGCCCTGGGGCCCAAGGGGGCCTTCGAGAACGGCAACATCGGCACCCTGACGCGCCGTGTGCCCGCCGACCGGGTCGTAAGCGCCGTCCCGCCGCGCCGGGGCAGGCCCAAGCCGCCC
>JBHHYR010000248.1:0-5320 GCA_046757585.1 Binatia bacterium
ATCCGACTCGCCACCGAGGCCCGTCAATGCCCGGATCTTGGCCCCGGGCAACGCGGCAAGCGCGGCATCGGCGGGCGCGAGCAGGCTCAGGGGCTCGGCCTCCCGCCAACGCCGTGACAGGGGCGTCGCCAACAGGGCGACGCTCAGTAATTCGGCAGCCTTTGCGCAGCCGTGCCGGTTTTCCGCGCATCCCAATGGAAGGTCTCGTAGACTGGAATGGACCGGCTTGCCGGCGGGCGTTACGTTGTCGCGAAGGAACGTCCGAATGTCCAACGTGTCGTCGCGATCCTCCGTCGAACTTTTGCGGGTGCCATTGCCATGATGGGCAGGCTAAGGCGGCTGCGTGACTCCCTGGGCTCCCGCGTTCCTTCCCGCCCGGCGGTAACGCAGCCGGTGACGGTCGCCGAGTACGACCGCGCCGAGGGCGATGCGCAGACGGAACTGCCGGTACCTGTGCTCATGGCGTTCCGCCCGGTAACGTTCCAAAGCGTCGGTTTCCCGGTGCGGATCGCGCGCGAAAGGGAACTTCTGCGATACGTCGACCACAATTTCGAGGCGGAGGTGCCGGGACTGTACAAGCCCGGCGCAACCTTCGCGCCCGTCGGCTATGTGAACGCCTTCACGCTCGACGAGGCTGCTCTGATCCAGCGCGTTCGCGACATCGTCGCTGACCTGACCGGGCATCGCTTCGGGCGACGGATACGACCGATGACCAACCTCCTGGTGCAGATGGGTCCGTATCGGGTCATGGAGGCGTTCGCGGCCAGCTATGGAATAGGGAAGCTGAGCGTATTCGAGGCCGGCCCCGGCCTGGCCTATCTGGGGGCGCTCCTCGCGTTGCAGGGCCACCGCTACGCCTGCTACGACGTCACGCAGTCCTTGTATCTCTGGCAGGGCCACCTCCTGAGCGCGGTCGCCGGCGAGGAATTCCTCGAGTTCGCGCATCCGGAGAACGTCGACCACCTCGGGCGTGCGCGGGTCGCTCACGTGCCGTGGTGGGTGTTCGCGGGTCAGCTTGCCGGCACCACGATGCGCTGCGATATCGTTTACTCGAACTCCAATCTCGGGGAGATGAGCCTGATCTCGTTGAAGCATCTGTTGCACATCTCGCGCCACATGCTAAGCGAATCCCCGGTCGGGGCCTTTGTCTATTTCAGCACCGGGATGCTCGCCCAGAACACCAAGGAAGGTCTGGAAACGGAGTTCCGCCAGTTCGGCTTCGTGAAGGCGATGGAAACCCCCTTCGTGTGCTACGTGCTGGAGGGGCGCGATCCGGGCCGCTGGCTGGAGGCCTTCAGGGACGGAATCCCGTTCTACAACCCAGCCGGGTCCGATAAGCGCTCGGACGCGCGTACGGTCGTGGCGACACCGCGCGCGGAGGCGCCGCTCGACGTGCAACTGACGCAGTGGTGCTTCGGTTGGGACGCCCCGATCACCTAACCCCTTTGCGCCGGCCCATCGTTCCCGCGCCGCAACAGGAACCGGAGCCGCGCCCCGTTTACTCGGCCTTCCCGACGATGTCCGCGAGCGCGGCCGCGCTTGCCTCGAACACGAGCTCATAACCGGCGGGCGTATAGTGGCAGCAGTCGTCGGAATAGACCTCCCGGGCCGGCCGGTCCGCGAACATGAGGGTCAAATCCACGAAATGGACGCCGGCTTGGCGCAGCCGGGCTGATTCCGAGCGCAAGGCGGCGTAGCCTTTATTGACCGGTCCGATCACCCACCCGTAGGGGTGCTTCGGGTCGATCGGCTCGTAGGGGCCGGCCGGCTCGTACCATTGGTTCGGCTGCAGGATGTGCAGGTACAGCGTTCCGTTCTCGCGGGCGAGGACGTGCATGGCCGTCGACGAATTGCGCCACAGTGCGGCCGTGTAACGGTAGATATCGAGGTCCTGCGGCAGGGGCGAGAAGGTCTTGGTCGGGAAATAGGACCGCTCGGTCAGGCTGGTTAGCGCCTGGCCCGCGTTCGCCGCGGCACGCCACTGGTGATAGCGGGCGAGCGCGAGCAGGACGTAACGGCAGGTGGCGAAGGGGCAACCCCTGGCGTCCTGGCGCGCCGCCTGGGCCGAGATTCGGTGGTAGTTCGACAGCAGGAAGCCGCGTTCGGAAACGGGAAGGTCGTATTGTTCCAGCTGGCGACCCCAGGCGCCCCACAGCGTGTCGGCAGGGTAGTTCGGCTCGACGCCCGATTCCCAGTTGCGCCACGTCGTGACCACCTCATTGAACCCGTCGATATTGATCACCAAGTCGAACTCCTGCCCGATCGACAGGAAGTACGCGTACGTGAACAGTTGCTGCGGCTGCTTAAATCCAGGCTGGGCGAAGTTGAGGATGCGGATTTCCTTGTTTTCCCAGCCCGGCACCCGCCGGAGACCATCGGCCAGCCCGCCGGAAAGCTCGGCGAACAGCGCATAGCCGCTGCCGACGGAGCCCCCGAAAATGCCGACGATGAGCTCGCTCTCCCGATGCGGGAACGGGTAGTCACAGCAATACGCGCCGTTCGCGGCGACCAGATGCTGAAAACCGAAGTTGTTGGCGCGCCAAGTCCTGGTCTCGGCGAACTTGTCCTCCCGCCCGGGGCGGAGCGTGTATCCGAAATACGGTTGAAACACGGCGTTGGCGACGTGATAAGTGGGCGCCACGTCGCCCTTCCCTTCCCGGGTGCGGGTGTAAAATAATTCCTGAGTCTGCAGAAAATAATATGTAGTGAAGAATATTTCTAGAAGCAGCAAAATGAAAACCAGGTATGTCAGACCTATAATTACGTTCTTCCTCATGACGATTCTATTCCACAATGTCCGCCGAATTTCTTGCTACGCCATACCTGGGGCATTCATACGCCAGCGTCGCGCGCAGCGGCAAGTCAAAATCCGGCTGGACGAGCATGGCGGGCGGCAGGCGTCGCGCCAAGCATGTCTGGAATTCTTCACGCCTCGCCGCGCGTCCCATTTTTTCGGCGACGCCGCCGTCTACCGCAGCCGCCCAAGGCCGTTGCGCGGGCCTGAGCGATTGAGTATGAGTGCCGGCAGCCACGGCAGAAATAGCGTTCACTCCGCACAGGCGGCTTGACGTGGCGCCTCGGAACCATCTCGCGCGGGAGCGGGGCGTATTGGGATGCGCGGGCGGACGGGGGCTCCGACATGGGCGTACGCCATTCGTTCTTTGCGCCGGACGAGCAGGCCCTGGCGGAGGAATTCCTCGCGCAGGGCTACGTGATCCGGCCGGTCGACGACCGGGAGGCGCTGGACGAGCTGCGCGCCATGGTGGCCGGGCTGGCGTGCGAGTTTCTCGGCCTGTCGTTCCCCAACGACGTGGGCGACTTCCTGAACCACATCGAGCGGGCCGTGCCGATCGAGCGGCTGAACGAGCTACGCCTGGCGACCTACCGCAAGATGAACGCCGTGCCGTGGTTCCGGCCCACCTATTTCGCGCTCGCGCGTAGCGGCCTCGAGAAGCTGGTCGGCAACGAGCTGGCCATGCAGAACCGGGTCAACCTGTCGATCCAACTGCCGCAGGACGACAGCTCGCTGCTGCCCATCCATGCCGACGCGTTCGGCGGCGAGACGCCGTTCCAGGTGGTCGAGTGGCTGCCGCTCGTCGACTGCCACGGCACCAAGTCGATGTTCATTCTTCCCCGGCCGGCGAACGAGCGCGCGCTCGCCGCGTTCACCAGGTATCAGGGCCGCGGCATGGACACCCTGTTCGACGACGTGAAGGACGAGTTGGTCTGGCTCGACGTGCCCTACGGCAGCGTGCTGATCTTCTCGCCCAACCAGCTGCACGGCGGCGCGGTCAACACCGAACCGGAGACCCGCTGGTCGATGAACTGCCGCATCACCGGGCTGTTCACCCCCTACCGCGGGGCCGAGAAGAAGCTTGGCTCCTACTACCTGCCGATCACCACGCGCCCGGTGACCGAGATCGGCATCGCCTACAAGGAACCCTCCGGGTTCAGCGAGTAGAGGCGCGCCATGACCAAGATCCGTCGCGGCTACCGCGGCTACGTCACGTGCCGGGAATTCGGCGGCCTGCGGATTTCGGTTCCGGTGCAGGCGCTGATCATGCGCGACTACTGCGATCGCAACGGGCTGATGTATAAGCTGCACGTCAACGAGAACGTTTTCCCGCATTCCTATGTCGTGCTCGAGGGGTTGCTGAACGAACTCGACATCTATGAGGGCATCCTGGCGACCAGCATGTTCATGTTGCCGCAGCGCGCCGCGCGCCGGCGACGCATCTACGAGCGCGTCCTGGATCAGGACGCCTCGCTGCACCTCGTTCTCGAGGATTTCGTGATCGCCACGCCCGAGGACATCGACCCGGTGGAGGAAATTCTGACGATCAGCGCGCTGCTGCCCGAGGCGCCGCGCACCATTCCGCCGGGCACGCCGGTGGCGCTCCCGGAGTGACGCCGGCACCGCTTTTCGAAACGGTCCTGGTCACCGGCGTCGGCGGCCTCGTCGGCGGCGAGGTGGCGCGGGTCCTGGCCGGGCGCGGCCACCGCGTGGCCGGCGTCTACCGGAAGACCGCTCCCCGTGCCCTCGCGGCCGAGCACGCGGTCACGCCGTACCAGGCGGACCTGCGCCGGCCGGCCGGGCTGCCGGCGCGCTACGACGCGCTGGTTCACTGCGCGGCCGAGGTGCCGGCCCTTTGTCCGGACGAGAACGAACTCTACCGCAGCAACGTCGAGGGCACGCGCGCCCTCTTCGGCCATGCGGCGGGGGCCGGGGCCAAGCGCGTCGTCTACTGCTCCTCGATGGCGGTCTACGGGACGATCGAGGCCGATGTCGTCGATGAATCGACGCCGTCGAGGGATCCCGGGGTCTATGGCCGCTCGAAGCTCGAGGGCGAGCGACTGCTCGGAAAATTCGTGACCGGCCGCCCGAAGGTGCGCGGGGTGTCCATCCGCCTGCCTGGCGTGGTGGGCGCGGGCTCGCGCCACAACTTCCTGTCCGACGTCCTGACCGGCCTCCTGGCGGGCGAAACGATCCACGCGCGAAACCCCCAGGCGCGCTTCAACAACATCGTCCACGTCTCCGATCTGGCACGGTTCGTCGCCCATCTGCTCGGTCACATGCCGCAGGGGCATACCGTCACCACGATCGCCGCCGACGACCCCATGCCGATCCGTCAGGTGATCGCGACCCTGTTCCGCGCCGCCGGACGGCCCGAGCGGGTGACCTACGGCGAAGGCGGCACGCCGTTCCTGATCTCCCCCGAGCGGGCGCGGGCGCTCGGTTATGCCGTGCCCACGGTGGAAGACAGCCTGATCCGGTTCGTGCGCGATCACCTCGGCGCGCGCGCCGGCGACCGGGCCGGCC
>JBHHYR010000249.1:0-5314 GCA_046757585.1 Binatia bacterium
TTGGCGTTTCACAACCAAGCGGTCGGCGGGACCACCACTGCGGTCCTCCCGCAACAGATCGCCTCGTTACCCACGCAGCTCCCGGGACCGGTGGCAGTGGTCGTCTCTGCCAACGGGGACTTTCGCGCCGCCCACGTCGAATGCTGCGGCCGGTTCCCTCAGGATGCGGCTCGGACCCTAGCACGCAACATCGGCGCCGTACTGAGTGATCTGCTGCGGCCGGGGCGCTTCGGTCCCGGAGTCGACGTCCGCGTGTTCTGGACGAACGTGGTCCCCCCGACCGAGATCGTTGCGTGCCCGAACCTGGCGTTGTGGAACGCCGTGATCGAGGAGACCGTGGCCGCCTTTGATCAGACCGTCGTAGACGCCTTCCAGCATTTCCGCGGCCATGGCTGCAATACCGACGGCAGCTGGCTCGAAGGCCTGATCGACTGCGTACACTACAACCCGACCGGGCACGACCAGATGGCGAGATTGTTGTACTTGGCGATTGTCGGTGCCCCACGGCCCGGGCCGACCAACTGAAAACGGGAGGAAGACAACGATGACAACGTTTTGCAACGCGGGACGATCGTTCCTGTCGCAATTGATGCGCCCCAGCATCATCGCGCTCCTCTTGGTGCGCGGGGGAGCGGCATGGGGTATCAACGTGGCGGTGTTCGATGACCCAGGCTATGTGGACAGCTTTGGGTCGTCGGCCTCGGAATCGGAAAACCTCCAGGCGGCTGTGGCGTCACTGGGCCACGCGGTGCGCCCGTTTACCGGCACCTCCGCGGCAGCGTTCCGTGGCGCGCTGGCAGGCCGGCAAGTCCTGCTGATTCCCGACCTCGAGCGAGGCAACCTCGCCCCGGTGCTCTCAGCGGCCGCGAAAACCGTGCTCGCGGACTTCGTGGCAGATGGCGGCGGGCTGATCATCCACCATTGTGCCCCGGGGTTCGACGCGACCTTCCTGAACGAGGTCTTCGGGTTTGCCGTCACCACGGCGAACTCGCCGTTCATGAGTACCAGCGTCCTACAACCCGGGGCCGCCGGCACGGCCTTCGCGGGGGGGCCGGCCTTTCTCCCCTGGCACAACCTCACCGGCGGCATCACCTCCCCGCTGCCAGCCAACGCGCAAGCCATCTACCGCGATCTCCTCGGCGTCAGCGTCGCGCTCATGCCATTCGGCAGCGGCACGATCGTGTTCCTGGGCTGGGACTGGCATGACGGCGCCCCCGTCGGGCGCGAGGATGGTGGCTGGCTCAGTGTCCTGGGCGCCGCGGTGCCCGAAGCAAGCCCGACCGTGTGCGGGGACGGTGTCATTGAGAGCGGCGAACAGTGCGATGACGGCAACACGGTGGCGAGCGACTGCTGCTCGGGTACCTGCCAGTTCGAGCCTTCGACCACCGTCTGCCGGGCTGCGGCCGGCGCATGCGACGTGGCGGAGACCTGCACCGGCTCCAGTGGCACGTGCCCGGCCAACGCCAAGCGCAGCGGGGTCTGCCGCGCAGCGGCCGATGTGTGTGACTTCGCCGAAAGATGTGACGGCGTCAGTGACGAATGCCCGGCCGATACGCTCGAGCCGGACACCACCGTCTGCCGCCCCGCGGCGGGCCCATGCGACGTGGCAGAGGCCTGCACCGGCTCCAGCGCCGCCTGCCCCGCAGACGCGTTCGAAGCCAACGGCACCCCCTGTACCGACGACGGCACGGTTTGCACCACCGACACCTGCACCGGCGCCAGCATCACCTGCCAACACGCAGCCGGCAACGCTGGGGCCGTCTGTCGCCCCCCCGCCAATGTCTGCGATGTCGCCGAAACCTGTACGGGCGCCAGTACATCGTGCCCTCCCGATGGCTTTGCGTCTCCCGGCACCGTGTGCCGCATCGCCGCCGGCGAGTGTGACGTCGGGGAGACCTGCACCGGCTCCAGCGCCACCTGCCCGCCGGATGCCTTCAAGCCGATCTCCGCGGTCTGCCGTCCGCTCGCGGGGCAGTGCGATGTGCCGGAGCATTGTACCGGCGCCAGCGCCGACTGCCCTGCCGATGCGAAGAGCACGGCGCCCTGCCGCACCGCAGCCGGGCCATGCGACGTGGCCGAGAGCTGCGACGGCGTCAGCGACACCTGTCCGCGCAACAATGTGGCGCTCGCCGGCACCGCCTGTGACTCCGGCGAAGATGGTTGTACGCTCGCGGATCGCTGCGAGGCTGGGCTGTGTCTGAACACCGGTGGCGGTGGGGACGCCGACGGCGATGGCCTCTGCAGCGCGGACGATGACTGTCCGGACATCGCCACCCTGGGCGCCGACGGCATGGCCAGTGCGTGTACCAGCGCGGGACCTACCCCTCTTCACCTCAGCCGGGTGCGGCTCAAGGCGAACACGACCACCAGACCAGGACACGACACCGGCACCATTCGGGTGCGCGGCGTCGTGGATCCGGCGGCGTACGAGCGGGATCTCGCGGCCACGCTGGACGCAGGCTTCCTGGTGGGCATCATGGGCGGCGGGCTGGACGTGGCCGAGACGATGCTGTTCCAGGCATCCAGTTGCCGTACTCCGAACGCCCAGCGCCTCCGCTGTGTCGGGGCCCGCGGGGAGGTGGCGGTGTTGCGGCAACAGCGCAGCGGTTCCCTCTACAACGTCACGATCACCGCCCGGCACCGCGCCTTTTCACCGGTACTCAGCGGCGCACCGCTCCGGGTGGTACTCGCCGCCGGGGGACTCGCCCGCGGCGACGAGGTTGGCAACTGCCGGGTCCGCCGGGGGCGGCGATCCAACTGCCGCAAGTAAGCGCCGCGGCAGGACTCCGCAGGAGGGGGGCATGTAGGGGCACAGCACGCTGTGCCCCTACATGTTTCAGGCAGCGCCGGTGTCCCCAGCGGTTCGATTCTACTTTCGCCTCGCGCCCAGTCAGGCTGCGCGCTTCTTGCACTGGCCGATCTCTACTACTGGATCAGCACGCTTCCGATTTGCACTCCGCCGCTGCAGGAGCACCGCGAAGACATCCCGGTCCTCTCTGCTACTAGTTCCGACAGTCTTCGGGTGGCGCGACAATTTCAGTCTCGTCATTCCCGCGGAGGCGGGAATCCAGATGGGGCGGAGTCCATTCCCGCTGGAAGATTGCGGGAATGACGGTGGGGGAGGACGGAGTGCATGCCCGCCCCACGCTTTCGCTGGGACAGCGTTTGAAGATAGCCGGCATGACGGAACACGGAGCATGGGTTGGGTTGCGGGCGTCAGCCCGCGCTGTGAACGCTCACGCCAACTCCGTAACCGGCAAGGCCCGGAAGCCGTTCGGGAGGGGGAAAGGATTCGCGGCGCACGGTGGAGGTGGCTGCGCGGTCGCCTCGCGCCTCCTTCCTTATGCCCCGCCCCCCACCCGCAGTCTCGAAAATGCCCGGGTCGGCGAGCATCATGCAATAATGGTGGCGGATTGAGAAGCGCAGCCGGAGGTGAGTCATGGAACGAGCGATCGTCGTACGGGGAAAGCTGGCGGACGCCCAGCACATTGAGCTGGACGAGCCAGTGACCGAATTGGAGGGCCCCGTAGAGGTGGTTCTTCGCCGCGTTCCTGCCGAGACCGAAGGCCAGGAGGAGGATATTTTCGATTTCATCGCCAAGCTGCCGCCCGGGACCCGGTCGAAGGAGGACATCGACCGCCAGATCCGTAAAGAGAGGGAGAGCTGGGGAGATCGATGAGCCGAGTCCATCTCGATGCCTCGGCGATCATCTACTTCGTTGAAGCAGAATCTCCTTTTCACGCGGCCGCAGTGGAGAGTGTCAGGCGTTTCCGCGGCGACCCAGAGTCGTGTCTGGTGACGTCACGTCTCTTGCGCCTTGAGTGCCGCGTGAAACCAGTTCGGGAAGCCAACAAGGAGCTTCTTGCCAAGTACGACGCCTTCTTCAAACGCAGGCGCCTCCTCATCAGCGATGTCACGGCCGCCGTCATCGAACGCGCAACCGATTGACGGGCTCGCCATCGGTTCAAGACGCCCGATGCGATTCACCTCGCCACCGCCATCGAGGAGCATGCGGATCTGTTCCTGACTGGAGACGACGACCTCAAACGATGCACCGACGTGAAAGTTGAGATACTCCGAGCATGAGCACCCTGCGCGGAGGAAAGCCCCGTCGAGAATGCCGATAGCGAGGCCGAGACCCTGAGCACGAATCCACAATTCTTCGCTCTCATCGAGCGCTCTCGGCGCCGGCACGAGACCAAAGGCTGGATCTCTAGCGAGGAAATGCGGCGGGTGCGGATGAAGGAGCGCAAGGTGTGCGTGAACGACCCGACCAGCAGCAGGCCGACCGTTACCCTTTCCGGCGATATGCTGACCGCGAACAGGAGCTGCACCTCGGCCCTGAGTACGTTCACAACCACCCGTACGTTTACAATGACGAACGGAACGGAGTGCTTTGAGCCGGTACCCGAGGATACGTCATTCCCCAATGACCTCCTCGACTCGGGCATGTGGGTAATGAAAATTTCGTACCCGACGACCGTGAACGGCGCGCCGAATACGACGATCACCCAGTATCAAAAGACGTCCGTCGTTTTCAACAATGACATGCCAACCCCGAAGCGCACCCTTGTGAACTGGACGTACTTCCCCAACGTGTTCAGTGTCAACACGGCCGGCGACGGGGCGATTGCGACGTGTACCGCAAACTGCGGGAGTAACTGCACCTTGCGCCACGCCATCAAGTGCGCGAACGACGTATCGGCGAGCACGTCCCAGCCCGTCTTGGTCCGCTTCGGCATCGCGCCGCAGACAATCACCATGCTCGACTCCGCCCCCTTGACTCTGGGCGCAAACGGCAAGATCACGATCGACGGAATTGACTCCAGTGGGAACCCGTGGATCGTGGGGGACTTCAAACGAACCCAAGACCCGTTTTCCTGGATCGTGGACCTGCACAACGTGACGGTGTTCTCTGTCACCTCGAGCGACAACACCATACAAGGGCTTGCCATCGAGAACAGCCATGCTGCGGAGGTGCCGCAGGCAAAGAATCTGTTCTTCTTTCAGAATTCTGGGGTGAGAAATGTTGTCCGGGCGGTGAGAGTTGATGGTGGCAACAATTGCTCCAGTGGCTGTGACATGAAGCGTGATCTCATCAGCGGCGGATGCCAACTGCGTGAAGGGCAATCCCAACCCGCCCAGCGTGTCGTGCTGCACCACGAGACCGCAGGCCGTCAACGTGTGCAACACGGGCACGCACAATCCCTTCCACGACGGCAGCCAGTGCGTCGAGTTCCTTGACGGACAGGGTACGTGGCGGCAGGCGACGGCGGTCTCGTCGGTGACGCCGACGTCGATCGTCTTAGGCATT
>JBHHYR010000250.1:0-5307 GCA_046757585.1 Binatia bacterium
AGACGCTCTGCCGCGTGAACTTCGGCTGGCCCTTGGAGATTCTCGCCTTGTAACACATGTAATGATCGCCGGGAGCGACGGCGGCAAGCCCTTGAGCAGGCAACTGCAACACACTGAGCACCACGGCCAGGTTGAGCATCGTCGTTCGTGCAGGGGTCATAAGATCGCTACCTCCCAGGCCTTTCATCGCTATCACACCCGGTTCCGCCCAGACAAGGGGGGGTATGGACACCCGCGAGCCTCCGGAGAGCCTCGCCGCTGAGGACCGCAAACGGGGCGGTTCGGATGGCGTGCACCCACCGGCGTTTGAAAACCATCGCTCAGTTGTGGTTGACTACCTCGTATGGTCCTCCTGTACGAGCATCCCCTTTCGCCATACGCGCAGAAGGTCAAGATCGCCCTGGCCGAAAAGAACATCCCTTTCGAGTGCCGGCTGCCCGACCTCTTTACCGGCGCCGACGAGGAGTTCACGGCAGCCAACCCGCGCCGCGAGGTGCCGGCACTGGTCGATGCGGGCACGGCGGTGTTCGATTCCACCATTATCCTGGAGTACATCGAAGACCGGTGGCCGTCTCCCGCCCTCTTGCCGGAGCATGCCGCCGACCGTGCCCGGGTCCGCATGCTCGAGGAAGTGTGTGACACGTACTACGAGCCGATCAACTGGGGTGTCTTCGAAGTGCGCGTCTTCCAGCGCGCCAGCGGCGAAAAGGCCGACCAGATGCTGGCGCGCGCCGCCGAGCAGATTGCGGGTGTGAACGCGTACCTGGAACGCCAGCTGGGTGAGCGCCCGTACTTCAATGGGAGCGGCTTCGGCTGGGGCGACCTGGCGGTCGTGCCTTTCGTGCATGCGGCCGCGCTGAGCGGCGACGCGCCCCCGCCGCAGTCGCGCCTGGCTGCATGGCTCGAGCAGGTCCGCACGCGGCCGAGCGTCGCCGGCGTCTTGCAGGCCGCACTCGACTCCATGACAGGCTTCGAGGCGGTCCCCCAGCTCATTGCCTCCGGCCAGTTCGTGCGCGAGTACCGCGACCATCGTCTCGAGTGGATGCTGCGCAGCGGCGGGGCCGACGTCGTGCTGGACGGCATGCGGAAGAAGACCATCCGCTTTTCTCACGAGCTCAAGTAACTGGCTCACAGCCCATGCGACGATGGAGTTCCGAGTTCGGGGCAGCGTCGCGTCGTGGCAGGGGCCGGTTGACTTTGTGATCCAGCACCAGCTATCGAGCAGATGTAGCAGGACAATCGAAGTTCTCCGTGCCCGCTGATCCCGGAGGGAGGGACACAAGGAGCTGCCGCGTGGAACGTGAGGTTATCGTGACCGGCATCGGAGGTCAGGGCATTCAGCTCATGGCGAAGGTGCTCGCGCATGCGGCCAGCCGGATCGGGCAGCAGGTTATGCTCTTTGGGGTCTACCAAGGCATGATGCGCGGGGGGCCGAGTGAATCGACGGTGGTGATCGGCGATGAAGAGATTCAAGCGCCACCCATCATTCCGCACGCCTGGAGTGTCCTGGCCATGCATCCGACTGGCCTACCTGAACTCACCAAGAAACTGCGCCCCGAAGGTCTGCTGCTCGTCAACTCGACCCTGGTGCAGCACACACCACGAGACGATGTACGCCTGCTCACCATCCCGGCGACCAGGATGGCAGAGCAAGCCGGCAACATCATGGGTGCCGGCATGATCGCCCTCGGTGCCTTCTGCGCGGCGACCGGCTTGGTGCCGCACGAGGCCGTCGTCGCGGCCATGCGGGACGCCTTGCCACCGCATCGCCAGCACCTGGCTGCAATGAATGTGCAGTTTCTGAACCAGGGCGCCGAGTTCATCCAGCACGGGCCAGGCACGCATGGCTCAGCGAGTGCTTCGGACGTCGCGGCACAATGAATGCCACCGTCAGCATCGACATGGAAACCTGCAAGGGCTGCGTCCTGTGCATTCCCGTGTGCCCGCCGAAGGTGCTGGAGATGTCGGTGGCCGTGAACAGCAAGGGCTACCGCTACCCGATCCTGCACGACGGCTGTACCGGTTGCGAGCTGTGCGCCAGAGTGTGCCCGGACTTCTGCTTCGCGGTGTACCGGGAGGCCCGGGCGTAATGGACCATTCCCTGAACATGCGGTTTGATGGCGGGGCGCTTCTCCGCCTTGAACAAGGGGGGACAGGCTGGAATCAGATCCACCCCGCACGGGGGTCCCTCTAATGGCCCGAGCGTTGATGGAGGGATCGCAGGCGCTGGCGGAAGCGGCGGTGCGGGCGGGCTGCCGTTTCTACGCCGGCTATCCGATTACGCCGTCGACGGAGATTCTGGAATACATGTCGGTCCGTTTGCCGGAAGTTGGCGGCACCTGCATGAACGCCGAGAGCGAGATCGAGGCCATCGGCATGGTCTGGGGCGCCGCCGGTTGCGGCGTGCGTGCGATGACTGCATCGACCGGGCAAGGCATCAGCTTGATGCAGGAGAGCTTCGCCGAGCTGGCGAATGCACAGATTCCCGTCGTCGTGGTGAATATGTGCCGCGGGCAGGGTGACTATTTTCAATCGACGCGTGGCGGTGGGCACGGCGACTACCGTTTCATCGTTTTGTCTCCGTCGTCCGCACAGGAAGCGGCAGACCTCACCCGGGAGGCATTCCATCTCGCCGAAAAATGGCGCAATCCCGTCATGATCATGGGCGACTTCCTGCTTTCCCATACCTCCGAGTTGGTCGAGTTCCACACGCCCACGGAGCCGGATCTGCCTCCCAAGACCTGGGCGACAACTGGCGCGAAGGGACGCAAGGCAATCACGCTGAGCCCACTGGGGCCGGCCGAAAAACTTTCGACGAACGTGGCCGATGCGCTTGCCAGCGTGGTCGGCAAGCACCCGGCCATCAAAGAGGAGGAAGTCCGTGCCGACAGCGGGTTTCTTGATGACGCGGAGCTGGTCGTCGTGGCGTTTGGCTTTCCGGGCCGCTTCGTCAAATACGCCGTGCGCCTCGCCCGCCAGCAGGGACTCCGCGCCGGCTACATCCGGCCGATCAGCCTCTGGCCTTTCCCCGCCACGGTCGTGGCACGTGCGGCCGAACACGCCACAGCTATCGCCGTCTTCGAGCTCAACGCCGGCCAAATGATCGAAGATGTGCAGCTGGCAGTCGCGGGCCGTGCACCAGTGGTGGCCATCGGAGGCATCAGCCACGATCATTCCGGCTTCGGCGTCGGCCCGATTCTCAATGTCGAGTATATTCTCGAAGAAATCAGGAAACGGTTGTCAAGGTGTTGAGCGCGGTTCTTATGTTGTTAGCAGGACGGTACCAAGGTGTTACGATGCGTTATTCGGCTCAGAAGTTAGGCCTAGTCCCAATCCGAAGATACCGGCGGGCCTCTATTGCTGCCTCCCCCTTTGACAAAGGGGGATCGAGGGGGATTTTGCGACGCGCCATCAAATCCTCCGTGACCCTCCTTTGCGAAAGGAGGGAACCTGTGGCAGCCGCGCGAGGTGTTGCTGACCGACTTGCCGTTCGATTTTCCATTTATTTTCGGATCAAGGCTAACGACCTGACAACGTAGCAAGGCAGCAACCTGGTCATCACTATGGCAGAGAGCGCAGGACCACGAGGTCACAATCCCGAAGCGCTGCGGAAGGTCTTCGACAAGCCGGACCTGCTCCTGAGCACGCAGCATTCGCTCTGCCCCGGCTGTGGGGAGCCAGTGGCGTTGCGCACACTGCTCGAGCTGGTCGAAGAAATGGGGCTCCGCGACCGAACCATCTGCGTGTGTGGTATTGGCTGCTACACGGCGTTCCCCAGCCTCATTGACATCGACGTGCAGCAAGCGTTGCACGGCCGCGCGCCGTCGGTGGCCACGGGGGTCAAGCGAGTCTTGCCCGACCGCTTCGTCTTCACCCTACAGGGGGACGGCGACATGGTATCCGAAGGCTTGCAGGAGGTGTTGCACACGGCAGCGCGCGGCGAGAAGCTCACCGCCGTTCTGCTCAACAACGGCGTCTTCGGCGAGACCGGCGGGCACATGACCGCCACCACCGTGCTCGGCCAATACACCAAGACGACAGCTGGGGGCCGCGACCGGGAGCGGCATGGCCATCCGATCAAGATCAGCGAGCTGATCGCGCAGCTCGACGGCGTGGCGTATGTAGCACGGGGGGCCATGCAGACCGCCGCGGCGATCAAATGGACGAAGCAGTGCCTGCGCGACGCTTTCCAGACACAGCTGGATGGCAAGGGGTTCTCCCTGGTCGAGATTCTCACCATGTGCCCGACGGACTGGTTCGTCCCGCCTGACGCTGGGCCCGACTGGCTGGAGAGCAATCTGGCGGCGCCGTACCCGCTCGGGGTCATCAAGTTACCACGTACGTGACGGCCCTCGTGACGGCCGTCGGGGAGAGGGTCACACACGAGGCATGGCAGAAGGAGATGGGAGCCGTCCCCTTCGCCCAATCTAACCGCCCGTTGAAAAACGTCTTGCGATGAATTCAACCGAGATCACCCCAGCGCTTCCTCTCCCGCATTGCCGGCGGAAGAGGATTGAGGTGAGGGAACCGATTCGAACTGCGAAGGCGACAGTGGAGGGCGGCGCTCCGTCGCGACCTCCCCCTTGCCCCCTTCCTTGCCAAGGAGGGGGGATCCAGATGTCACCGTAATTCCGAACGGCAGTACTTCGTTCCCCGATGGCGGTCAACTCACGCCCGTCCGTCTCGGCCGTACGCCTGGTCGAGCAACTCCACCGGATGCACGACGGTTGCAGTGAGACCCGCGCGGCGCATGCTGGCCTGGATTTGCATGGCGCATCCCGGGTTCGCCGCGGCCACGCATGGGGCGCCGGTGGCCTGGATATTCGCGACCTTGCGCGCTCCGAGGCGCCGGGCCATGTCCGGCTCGGTCACATTGTAACTGCCCGCACTCCCGCAGCACATGTCCGATTCCGCCAGCTCGACCAGTTCGAGGCCAGGGATCCGTTGTAGCAGGCGGCGCGGCGCCTCGCGCACCCCTTGCCCGTGGGCCAGATGGCAGGCGTCGTGGTATGCGACGCGCGTGCACACGGCACCCGGCGGTGACAGCGAAGGGAGACCCTCCAGAAATTCGGTGACGTCGCGCACCCGGGCGCTAAAGGCCCGTGCCTGCTCGGCGTAGGCTGGATCATCAGCCAGCAGCTCGCCATACTGCTTCAACATGGCACCGCACCCGGCGGCATTGACGATGATCACATCGAGATCGGGGGGAAAGGTGTCGATGTTGTGGCGAGCGCACTCGAGCGCCTGGCGGCACGCACCGGCGTGCAGGTACAGCGCCCCACAACACGCCTGACGCCGGGGCGTGTG
>JBHHYR010000251.1:0-5301 GCA_046757585.1 Binatia bacterium
AGGTGCCGGCTTTCATGCAAGTAGGTGTAGCCGCGATGTTGAGTATTGGGCGCGGGAGGGGGGAGCGCTGCCGGGTCCACGAGCGCGGCGTGGAACGTGCGAGTATGGCGGGTGATCACACGCAAGTCGGCTAGGACCTCGCGCACCGCGACTCCGGCGGCGCGGCGTAGCTCAGCGCGTAAGCCACCGATGCGGTCTGGCGTGGCCGGGTCCCAGAGGATGCGCTGCGCGGGACCCGTGACGATGAGGGGCGGGGCGTCGCCAGCCAGCCACTCGCACAGTTCCGTGATGGCGCGGTAGTCCGGAGCATGCCACGCCGCGTGAAAGGCCCGGACGGAGTCTCGAGCGATCGTGGCCCACGTCCCGACCAACGCCGGCGGCCTCTCCTCGATGGCGCGGGGGACCAGCAGGCCCGTGCCCGGGATTGAGCGGCACGCACAGCTCACGGGCGGCGGGCGCAGGTCTTCGTGGTAGAGCTGACGGAGCCACGGAATAGCCTTCGCCAAGGCTCGAAACGCGGCGGCATCGGGCCGTGGAGACCGTGCCGCCGCGGCGGCGAAGGCGGCGCATTCGCACTGGGTCCGATCAAACCAATATGCCGCGTCGTGCAACGCGGCTGTAGTTGCCTCACCGGAGACCGCCATCGTGTCACCGTGGACCAACAGGTAGGCGGCGAACTCGGGGTGCGAGCAGGCGGGATCGAAGTCACTGGCATGAAGGGTCCAGGTGCTGGTGTTGAGGAGCTGCACGTACGGCCTGAGAGCGCGCGCATCAACCACAATGCCGACATGGCGTAGCCTGGGGGCGGGCGCAAAGCGGGTACGGGCCGCCAGCGCGGCGCTGCGATCCCAATAGAGGCGAAATGCCGTGTTGAACAAGTCGATGCGGCTGGCAGCCCACCCGCACCGGGCAGCGATGAGTGCGGCAAACTCGCTGCGCATGCCGTCCGGAGACAGGTGCTCGATCGGGATGAGAACCAGCGCCGGATCGTGGAAGTAATAGTCCGCCAGCGTCATGCGGCAGGAGCGGCCGCAGGACGTCTCATACGAAACCGAGGTCGAAGTTCGGTACCGTCCAGTAAGAGGCCGGGTCCAGAGTATCAAGTGCCAAAACGGTAGACAGAATCGTCGACTGCGGCATGTTCAGCCAGTGCTTGAGCAACGTTCCATAGACGTCCCGAAAATCGGTCGAACGGTACGGATCGCCGGCGGCCTGGGAGTAATGCGTGTTACCGTCGTTGTTCAGCGCCGCACTGTTGATGTTGGGATGATTGCCGTAGACCCCGCCGTTGACCGCGCCACCAATGACGAACATGGGTCCCTGTGAACCGTGGTCGGTGCCGTTATCATTCTGCGCGACGCGGCGGGAAAATTCGCTCCAGACCACGATGGCGAGTTTATCCGCGACGCCCATGTCATTCAAATCGTCGTAGAACAGCTCTAACGCGTCGCCGACCTCGCGGTGCAACTTGTAGTGCCGGCTGCTTGCGCTACCACCACCCTGGTTGGAATGGGTGTCGTAGCCGCCGTTCTGCACCTCGAAAAAGCGCGCGTTGACGTTCGGCACGCCCCGCTTCACGCCGTAGATCACTTTCGCAACTTCCCGGATGTCGCGGGCAAACCCGGTCCCAAGATCCGAGTACTGCTGATTGTAGCTGGGGCGATCGTTCTTGTAGTCCTGGTCAAGGGCCGGGTAGCTCTGCGTCGCGGTGAGCGTCGCAGCGCCCGCATTACCCACGAACGAGAGGGTGGCTTGCAGCGAGCTTCCGGCGGCTTGGTGCAGCGCGCTGAAAGCCGCGTCCTTGGCTGGGATGTCTCCCGCATCGATGGGATCGTGCGGGAAGCCGAACCGGTTGAGTCGGCGAATGGCCAGCACGCTCGTGGTGGTCTGCTGGAACTCCTTGGCAATCTCGTTGGTAACGGTGACCCCTGGGATGTCCGTGGCGCCGTAATTCGCGGCCAAATAGCGGCCCAGCCACCCGGAGGTGGAACTTGCTGACAGCGCGGTTTGCCACGCACGGCGCGAGACGTCGTGGGACAGATTGTAGTCTGGGTACCCACAGCCCTGGATCACGGCGACCTTGCCGACATCGTACAGGTTCTTGAGCCCGATCAGGCCGGGATGCAGGGCCAGCGGCGTGGCGGTGTTCGGATCGGAACCGATGGCCGTGGCGGCCAGCTCACTGGCCGACAGCTGCAGCCCGCCGCTGCCGGTGTGGCGGACCTGTTGATAGACGGTGCGCAGGCTACCCGAGCCGCCATTGGCGATGGGCGCGACGGTGTTGAGCCCGTCGTTGCCGCCGTTGAGAAACACTACGACGAAGTACCGATCGCCGATCGTTGCCGCCAGGGCCTGTGAGAGCCACGGGTTCCGAAAGAGGCTGGGGCCGAAAAAACTGCCCGCCGCCGCGAGGCCGGTGCGCGTGATGAACTGCCGTCGAGTGATTGCCATGGTCGTCTCCTGTCTTTCTCAATGGAGCTGATACGCCGGCGACTGCAGGACCAACCCGAACAGGCCATTCAGTTTGAGGTCCCGGAAGCCGTCGTCGAGCAAGTTCACTGGCGCAGTTGGATTCCCGTCGGTGAGGTAGTCGATGAGCACGTCACGCTCCGATGTCACCAGTTGGTCCGTGATCCCCAAGACGTCGGTCACTGCATCGACGATCGCACCCGCGTCGGTCAGGGTGAGATCGATTAAGCGCTCGGGCCGGAATGCCGTCCGGCCCTTCCCACGTGCGGCGATGACGTCGGCTGCGAAGTCGTAGCGAGAAAGCAGCGTCGAGCTGCTGATCCAGGAGGTCTCCCAGTCCCATCCGAAAACACTCGGCGGCACGAGGAGGAGCTGACCCATGTTGCTGAGGTAGTCGCGTGCCGGCGTGCCGCTACTAAAGTTGATATATTGCTCCCGCCCTTTCAGGCGCATACCGAGCTGGCGCAGTGTGCTGATCACGTAGTCGATCGGCCACTTGACTGACTTCTTCGTGGTGGTGTCGAAGGGGGCCGGCGCGGCGGTGTCGTAGAAGCCGTCGTTGATGAGAATCGCACGCACCAGGGCAGCGATATCCCAGCTCGTGTCGAACGCGGATTCCGCCACCAGGGCATCGACCAGGTTGGTTGTCGGCTCCGCGTTGGCAATGTACGTGAAGAGCTTCTTGGTAATGTGCCGGGCAACCGTGTTCTTCCCGTTGGTATCCTTGTGCTCGAAGATAATGTCGATCACCTGGTCGATCTCGGCCGGGCCTTCACCCGCCGGCTGTGTGTAGTCGCGCCCGGCCGATCCAAAGCCGCCGTGCGCCGTGTAGATGACCTTGGGGCCACGTTCAGGGAAATCCTTGGTAAAGTCATGCTTGTTCGAGTTGAACTCCGCGACTCCCTTGTCGTCGAACGTCCAACCGCTGAACGCGCGAGAGACCTGGACGATGTCCGCCTGATCATAGTTGCACTGGCCATTGAAATCCATGACGCCGAGGGTGAACAGCTCCTGCAGCTCGCGGCCGTAGTTCTCGTTCGGCTGGTTCTTCCTGTTCCGGACCGTGTCCAGGTACTCCATCATTGCCGCGTCGGTGTTGATGGTTTTGACTAGCTCTTTGAAGTTCCCCTTCGCGTGCTTGCGCAGGAGCTGGTTCTGGTTAGCCATCAGCTTGGGGTTATCGACCTTGTCGTTGCCGGTGGCGAAGTGGTCGTGCCAGAAGAGGACCAGTTTCTCTTGGATCGGGTGCCGGAAGCGGAGCATGAACTTAATCCAGTTGTCGTGCACGCGGTCGAAATCCTTACCCCGCGGCTTGAACCTGGAAGGCTTGAACTTGAGCAGCCAATCCGCGGCTTCGCCCCGGCTGGGAAACTTGTTGAGGATCTTGTCGACGTCCTTCGGTGACGCACCGAAACCTGTCCGTCGCAGCAAGTGCCGCGTGTCGGAGAGAGATAGGATTGCGTCGGGGTTACTAGCCATCTGCGGTCCTTCCTGTTTCGCGGGGGTCAGAATGTTCCGGGAACCCACCCCGTTTCTGGTGCCCCGTTCTCGATCCACAGTCGGATGATTTCGCGCAACGTCTTGTGCAGCTTCCGCTTGTCCTTTGGCATCCTGACGCCGAACGATGCGTCGGGCAGATCGCCCGCCACCTTGCGGTAGAGCAGGCTGAGGTCAGGATCACCACTCGTGGACCTGAGCACCGTCACGCGCTTCCATCCTGCCTGCAAGGCGGCCTGATTGTCTGGCGTGACGTTGACGAGATTCGTACGGGCTGCTCCGGTCTCGAGCAGGAGGTTGCCCGTTCTGCTCTGCGAGTCGTGGCAGCCGCTCACCGCACAGTTCTGGTTGAAGATCTGCGTCTGAATGCGGTCGAAGGTGCTGCTGAATAGTGCCTGCGGATCGCACCCGTTGTCCGGTGCGGGCTTGCAGGTGAGCTTGATCGTGTCTTTGTCGGTGAAGAACTTGCCACCGATGAGCTGTGAGACGGTCGTGATCTTGACCTTCTTGGTTTGCCGCCGGCACCGGTTCTTGCCGAGGGGCCCTTTAATCAGCACGCGGAAGCTCATCGGGCTCGTACAGACGTCGTTGTCGGCCGTGGGAGCCTGAATGGCGTTGTCGATTTCGGCTTGCAGTGCCTGGAACTGGGGGTCGAATTTCTTGTCGCCGTTGTCCAGAGCGTGCTGCACGGTGATCGATTTCACGCCAGCCAGGGTGCATTTGCTCAAGGCCGTGCTGTTGGCACAGACGGCTACGGGAATCTCGCAGCTCCCGTTGACAAGTCCATCCGCATCGCATGCCGAATCGCCATCGACGCAGCGGACGTGGCGGGGCTTGGCGGTTGGGACGTTGGCGGCGGCGTCGAAGACCAGCAAGCAGTCGGTGGAAGCCGACCCGCCGCCCCCTGTGATGAGCGCAGCAGCAGCGGTGGCAAGAATCAACTGAATAGCGGCCAACGCCGCGAGCCTGCGAAGCGCTCGCGAAACTGCCGCTGGCACTGCGCACAACACCTGCCCCAGCGTACATGTATCTTCACCTCGGAGACGGTTGTGTTGCACGACACCTCCTATCCCGTTCGCGACCGGAGCACACGGCCCGGCCACCACCCAAAACGTTAGCAATTACGGAACCATGATCAGCGAGGGGTTGCAGATTGTCAAGCGAAAGTTGCGCGCGGCGCCGCGGCTGACAATTCCTCTTCCACCGTTATGCGCCTGCCGGGGCGGGACGGGGACAGGGCACCGCTGGCGCGGAAGCCACGGGCCGGAAGCGGGAGGGGAGGAGCAGGGTCAGGATGGGAAGCGTGAGGCAGCAGCCGCTGCGAGCTACGGGTGT
>JBHHYR010000252.1:0-5290 GCA_046757585.1 Binatia bacterium
CTGTCGCAGTGCGGTGCCTCTCACCGGTACGAGCAACGGAGCGCCGTCCAGTGACCCGGGGAATCCTTTTCTGAGGCCTTTCACCAAATTGCCGCCGGCCATGAACGTGACGCCGCATTCGCCGAGGAGGTGGTTATAAGCTCGAACCTTCACCATTGGCGGAATCGGTGAATCGGTCAGCACAACGTCCAGGTTGTGGATCGCCAACTCCGCGAGGAGAATCTCCGGGCTCCCTTCGCGGCAGAGGATATGCACCGGCTCTTCCATCTGAACGGCCGGATAGACCAGATGATGCGCGATCAGTTTCGGCACTACATCCGCTACGCCGACGGCAAAGCGTAGAGGCCGGCTCGCCGGCAATCCGCGGACGACGTCTTGAAGCTCTTTGCCGAGACCGAAGATCTCCTCCGCATAACGAAAAACGACGCGTCCGACATCCGTCATCACGAGGCGCCGCCCCTGGCGAACAAACAGCTTCTCTCCAAGACCATCCTCGAGGCCGCGTATCTGTGTGCTCACTGTCTGGGGAGTCAAACGGAGTTCGGCGCTTGCGCGAGTGAGGTTTCCGTGTCGACAGACGGCCCAAAAGTAGCGGAGATGTTGGTAGTTCAGCGAGTACATGAATGCCTCCTTGTTCGATACTCTCGAATTTATTGCTCCAAATTATCGACTGGACCGAATCAATGCTAGCCTCTAGGTTTACATCGGGACACAGTTGGAGCCCAAGGAACATGGATATGGACATTCGGACCACCGGGAAGGGGCTTGACGTTGGCCGCGTACTCGACGCTCACGTCAGACGTCGTATCAACTTTGCGCTGGGTCGGTTTTCAAGACGCGTGAAGCGCGTTCACGTCAGGCTCGCCGACGAGAACGGGCCAGACGGTGGCATGGACAAGACTTGCCGCATCGCGGTGCGGCTTCTCCGGCTCCCGGCGGTCATCGTCGAGCAGACCTCGACCGACCTGCTGACATCGGTCGAGGTCGCGGCCGACCGTGCCGGCGGAACCGTGGCGGGAAGGATCAGTCTCGCGCTCACGTCGAGCAGTGCCGGGGACCGAGGCGTGATAGGAAAGGAAAAGCCATGACCCTGTCTATACAGGAACGCCGACTTCGGTCCTGCACTGTCGGGCGTGAACTCACCGGGAAAAGGAGACCGTTATGGATCTCGAAAAACTGAGCATGTACATCAGAAACCTCGCTGTGCTGGGCGAGACCGACAACGTAGTAATCAGCTGCTACATCAATAACAGGGCTGGTCGCGCGAGCTACCGCGAGGCGATCGATGCGCGGATCAGGGAGATCCGAAAGGCGCTGTCCTCCGGCCAGCGCCTCGATTTCGAACAGGCGCTGGGGAGGATCGAGGCTTTCCTCGCCGCCGCCGTCAACCCTGAGGCGAAGGGCGTGGCGGTCTTTTCCCGCAGTGGCGAATCGCCGTTTTTCCAGGCGCTCCAGTTCAGGTTGCCTCTACCAAACCTCATGTCGGTGGACTCCGTGCCGCACATCTACGAGCTGGTCCAGCTCAAGGACACCTACCATCGCTACGTGGTCCTCATATCGACGGAGTCCCAGGCTCGCATTGTCGAGGTGAGCGTCGGCAATGTCACCACGGAGCTGTGGACGGCGCGCCCCGAGCTCCGCAAGCGCATTGGCAGAGAATGGACAAAGGAGCACTATCAAAGCCACCGTAGAGACCGGGCACAGAAGTTCATCAAGGAAAAGATCGAGATCCTGAATCGTCTTTTCGCGAAGGGAGCACACACCCACCTGGTGCTGGCGGGCAACCCTCGCGCCGTCGCGCGGGTTCGCGACACCCTCCCGAAGCGCCTCAAAGATAAGCTGGTCAACGTCGTTCCAGTGTCGGGCAAGGCTTCTACGGCAGAGGTCGTCGGCGCAACACTGTTGGCCTTCGCCGACCACGAAGCGACAGAGTCGCTGGAAACCGCTGGGCTCTTCCTGGATGAGCTGAGAACGGGAGGACTGGCCGTGGCAGGAACCGAGGGTACGCTTAAGGCGCTGGCCCAGGGGCAGGTCGACGTCCTTGTGCTGTCCGAGTCCTACGCCGCGCCGGCGGGATGGAAATGCCACAGCTGTGAAGCAGTCGGGGTCAACACGGCCCCTAGACGGTGCCCGCAGTGCGGCCAGCGCGCGGTTGCGCCGCTCGATCTAAAGGAAGAAATGACAAGATCCGCCGAGCGGCTCGGATCCACCGTGGAAATCGTGCGCAACAGCGATGTCCTGCTCGATGTCGGTGGTGTCGGCTGTTTGCTCCGGTACCTGACTTCGGAGCAGCGCGCGGCGGCGCCCGACGGGCCGTCGCGCGTCCGATGAATCACGAGTCGCATCATGATCTGGATCGGCGCAGCCCTTAGCGGGGCCACTATCATTGGGCTCATATGTCTCCATTGCGGAAATGGACAGACCCGAGACCGCACGGGTCTGGAACTCACCACTTGTTGCCCCGCCTGGCTCGAGTGAGCGGGGCGCGTCTGGACAATCGACTTAAGGAAAGGGATGAGGGACATTGGGATATGTTGTCCATGCGGGACGTCGTCCCTCGTTGGGGAAGGTGGAAACGATGGTGCTTTTGGTCTGGATGACTTTTCGCTCGGTCTCGCCCGCGTGGGGTTCCGCAGTCTCGGGGTAGCCCTCGAAGGAAGGACCTGTCGGGTGCGGCTCTCTGCGGGGGATCGGGGACGCGCCGCATGCCGCGCCTCGACGCCGCCGATGCCTTGCGGCAGGTCAGCGGCGGCGCGGCCCCGCTGTCCATGTCGAAGCGGACCGTCCTGCGTGGCGGCCGGCGCTCGCTGGTCAACCTTGGGACGGGGAGGACACATGCGGGATTGCCTTCGCCGGCACGGCGCTGCGTATGCCGTCAGACTTCTGCTCCGCGCGCGAACCGTGTACACCAGTGCGCAGCAGGGAACGGACCCGGCAGTGAGCCCAACGCGATACAGCCCCGAAGAGACCGCCCGGCGCGGGCACTCGATCTACGAACGGGCGCTGCGCGCGGAGCTTGAAGCGCATCACCACGGCGAAGTCGTTGCAATCGACATCAATACCGATGTGCCAAAGTGCTCCACCGGGTCCAGAATGGCGTCCGTGTCGCCGACCCAGGGAAAGTGATCGATGCCCGAGACCTCGACAAGCCTCGCGCCCACGATGTGCTCGGCGAGGTAGCGGCCTCCCCCAATGGGCGTCATCTGGTCACCCGTCCGGTGCACCACCAAAGTCGGAACCCGGATCGACGGCAGCACGTGCCGCACGTCGGTATCCATGCCCATGGCGAGGATCTTTCGCGCCGCGCCAGGGCTCACGGCGCGTCGCTCGAACCGTCCCCCGGCCTACCACCTGGTAGGCAACGTTGACGTCTCCGCTCTTTGCGTATCGAGTTTCAGGCTGCATGCCGGCCTCGGAAGCCCGTGAGCCACCCAGGGCGATGGGAGAGACTATGCGTCATCTCAAGCAGGGACATTAACATGACAAGACCCAGGGGGGTAGCTTGCGGAAGGCTGACGCTCAACTGACAATACGGCCGGAACCCGTCTAACGGCGTGGCGCTCACCCGCCGCGGCCAGATCCCCGCTTCGCTTTTCCTGAACCCGTTCGTGGCCGCGGTCGAGTGGAGCGCCGGGTTAGACCTCGACGCCCTCCCGATGACGCGCTTGCCTGTGCGACGTAGTTTCTAGGGCACTTGCCGCATGCCGCGCCTCGGTGCCGCGGATGCCCCTTGCAGCGCTTACTCCAAGTCCCCGCGGGGGCTTTCCGTTCACACTGCCATTGGGACTGCGCGCTCGCTTCGCTTCGCGCGTCACACTCAGGCACGCCGCGGCACACGCGATCCGAGGGGCCGGCTGTTCCATCCAAATCCGATGGTAGACCCCGCCTTGCCCGCGCATTATATTAGCCTTCCTGCGCATCGCGGGCCGGTTGGGACGCTTTCATCGTAAGAGTTCCTCGAGCGGCCACACCGCAAGCTTTCCCGCTTACCCCCTGATGTCGAATCCGCCTGCAACTTTGACTATGAACGAGCAGCATCCCGATGCTGCCGTGGCGTTCCGGTTCTTCAGGCCGCTAACGGATTGCGAGTCGTGAGGCCGGCGAAGCGCGAGAAGTCGCGGTCCGCGGTCCACAGTTCGCTGACCGCATGTTGGATGCACAAGGCGGCGATGCGGGCATCGTGAATTTTTGGACCGGCAACGCGAGAGCTGCGTAGCATGGCCGCGAGCACCTCCCAGTATCCGTCGACCTCGTGCAGGAGCGATAAGGTGCCGACAGAGCACCAGCTGTCGACGGCGCGCAGCGCGTCGGCAAGCGGTGAGGGCGGGTCGAAAACCCGTGGGTGCGTGGCAATGGTGAGAAATTCGTGGATGCACGGCCACGGGATGGCCCAAGACCCGCGCGCGAGCTCGGCCAGGCACGCGGTTGCCGCCTTGTGCCAGGGCGCATCTTCCCGGTGTGCGTACAGGAGAAGATTCGTATCGACGGCGATCACCCGCCGCGCTCCTCGTAGGCAAGGGAACGCAGGGCTGTCCAGTCGTCCCAAGACAAGCCCGGCTGCAGGCCGCGACCCCGAAACGTGTGGGTCTGTAAGCGCGGTGGACGCGATGCTTGCGACGCCTCCTGAAGAGAACGCCGGAGCGCCTCCTCGATCACCGCTTTCAGGGTGGTGTGCCGCCGCGCCGCCAGCTGCTTGGCTCGCCGCAGCAACGGATCAGCAATATCAATGGTTGTCTTCATATGGGTCACCCATATCAGGAACGGTAGGCTGCGCCAAGTCGAGCAATCGGCCACGATTGGGTCGACAGCTCTGTCGTCACTGTCATGATATATAACGATGCTGCCGACGGATCAGCCAGTCGCCGCGGTCAGCGGACGCACGCAGCAGCGTGGAATCGGTCGCACCTTCGGCGTGAGTCCCTATGCCGTCACCAAAGCCGGCCCCCCCTCGCGGCCAGGACGGTTCAAGTAGGGCCAGCGATCAGACCGTTAAAGTCCACTGTCAAGATGTGACCCCGCTTCGCACGGGGCGGAGCCCGGACGTGACGTGCGCCCGCGCCCTACCGGCCGGCCATTGAGCCCGGGGCGCCGCCGTGATGGACTTCACTGATGACCCCGGCGGACCACAAGCAGACCCTGGCACTGGCGGCGATGGCGGTGACCGTGGTCGTGTGGGGATGCAGCAGCGTTGCGATCAAGCTGGTGTCGACGAGCGGGCTGGTCGCCTCGTTCTACCGCCTGTGGCTCGCTATCCCGCTGCTCTGGCTGATTGCGCTCCTGGCGCCGCCGA
>JBHHYR010000253.1:0-5262 GCA_046757585.1 Binatia bacterium
GCCGCTGTCACCAGCGTCCCGTCGATGCTCGCCAGCCCGGGGCGCAGCCGCAGCCGCTGGACCACCCACGCCGCCAGGGCGGTGACAAACTCCTGCCCCAAGACCGCTTCGTGCAGCCGCACAAATTTCCCGATGGTGCTGTGATCGAGCCGCCGGTCGCCGATCACGATGTGGGACGGGTCGTCCTCCAAAAACCGGTCATCCGCAATCGGCTGGCGCTCGGCTGCCGGGGGCACCGCTCCCTGACAAAACCCGAAACCCCACTGCCCGGTGTTCGGTACTCGCTTGGTAGGCCGCTTCACCCGCCGCATCCTGCCCCTCCTCCACCCAACACTGCCCTTATACGCGATCAGGGCACAGGAGGTCACCCTGCTACCCGAGAAAATCGACAGTCCCCTGGGGGCGAGAGGAAAGAACCCCTCTTCCTTTCTCCCCTTGCCAAGGGGAAAATACAAGAGGGATCGAAATCCGACACTCCACCTTCCTCCTTGCAAGAGGGGTCGAAAGCAAAGACTCCCGCTTGCTCCCTGAAGAAAGGTGGCAATCCGAATTCCGAAATTCGAAATCTCTTTAACGTTCCTTTCCTTCAGCTGGCGGTTAGGTGGGAGGCTGGCTGCGGGAGGCTGGCACTGCGGCGGTTCGAGCGGGATTGGCGATGGGGCGGAGGTGCCGGCTTGAGCGTCCGTGTGACGCTTCGCTCGAGGCCGGTGGCGGCCCAGAGCTCTTCGAACGACTGGTGCAACGCCGCGGCAAGGTCCCAGAGGTCGGGCAGGCGCGCCGCGTCGGCGTTCAGGCCGATGGTGAGCTGGTCCGCGTAGCTCATGATCGCGAAGCCGAGGCCGATCCCCGCGGCTAGCGGTACCAGCGGCACGATCATTTTCACCGGTTCGCCTATCATGTAGCGGGTTTCTCGCGGGCCGGGGACGTTCGTGCAGATGGTGTTGACCGGTGACGCGGACACCTCGAGCCGTGCCAGCGGGCGTTGCAGCGGCGGCGGCAGTAGGTCGGTGAGGGCCACGATGCGCTCCATTTGCGCCGCCTGTCCGCTGCTCTTGAGCTGATCCATCGCTGCGGAGACCTGGCGCAGCCGTTCGACCGGGTCTGTGATTCCGATCGGCAGCGGTGCTACCATCATGGAGACCCGGTTGCCCAGCTTCAGATGTTCATGCGTGGCTCGCACGTTCACCGGCACCATGGCCTTGAGCTCGGCGCGGTCGACGTTGTGGCCATGGGCGCGCAGGTAATGCCGCAATCCACCCGCGATGACCGCGAGGACGACGTCGTTGACAGTACCA
The DNA here is from genome assembly GCA_046757585.1 of Binatia bacterium. Taxonomy (GTDB): domain Bacteria; phylum Desulfobacterota; class Binatia; order HRBIN30; family HRBIN30; genus JBHHYR01. Next base: position 1,296 of record JBHHYR010000253.1, read on the forward strand.
CCGAGTCGGTTCTTCGTCGCCTTGACTTCGTGGAGCGGACAGCATTGCCAGGCCACCGCGCGCCGCTCGCTGAGTGGGCCGTTGAACGGGGTGGGCGGAGCACCTGCGAGGAGGGTGCGTGCGAGGGCACCGACGGCGTCCGCAGTGGCGCGTGCCTCGTGCAGCACGCGCGAGGGCTGCCGGAGCAGCCGGGCCGCCTGGCGCGCAATCTCGAGCTGCGTGCGGGCGGTATCAGCCAACCCCTCTACCGCATGGAGCAGCGGATTCGGCAGCGGCTGCCGCCGGGGCGCCAACCGCACCGGTCTGACGGCGGGTGGCTTCGGGGTCGGGTCCATGAGAATATTGAGCAGCCGCACGCCACTGGCCCCGTCGATCATGCAGTGGTGCGTCTTGGCCAACACCGCGCAGCCGGAGCCGTAGCCCTCGATGAGATGCATCTCCCAGAGCGGCCGTGACCGATCCAGCGGTGCGGCGAAGAGCTTGGCACACAGCGTCGCGAGCGCCGCCCTGTCGCGCCGTCCCGTCAGACGGTGGCGCCGGATATGGTGGCGGATGTCGAAGTCCGGGTCGCTTTCCCACGTCGGGTGCCCGAGATTCAAGGGCACCATGACGGCGCGCTGCGTGTAACGGGGAATGAGATGGAGCCGCTCGCGAATGTACCGCAGCAGGCGCTCGTAGCTGAGCGGGTGTGCAAAGGTATATATCGCAGCAATGTGCAGGCGTGTGGTGGGCCGTTCCAGATACAGGAAGCTGGCATCCAGGGACGTCATGCGCCGCAGCGGCTGCACGTCTTGATTCACGCGGTCCCCTGCCTCAGTCTTCGAGCACGAAGGTCACCACCAACGTCGCGCGGAACTCCACGATCTTCCCGTCCTTGATCGCCGCGTTCTCCTTGGTAACCTCCAGCCCTGTGATCCCCCGCAATGTCTTCCGCACCGCGTCTTCCCAGCTGTGCGGTGATGCGCCGATGATCTGTGTCTGTCGTGCCACGGCCATGGATGCCCCCTTACGGCTACTCGAGCACAAAGGTGATTTTCATGTCCACCCGGTACTCGACGATTCTGCCACGCTCCACCTTGACCCGCTTGTCCATGACTTCGAGTCCGGTCATACCCCGTAAAGTCCTGGCGGCCCGCTTCACGCCTTCGAGTACCGCTTCTTGGAAGCCGTCGCGCGACGATGCCCGGATTTCAGTGACGCGTGCTACAGCCATCAATCCCTCCAATCGGAGGTGACCCTACAACCGCCGGCAGCGCCGATCAAGCGTTGCGCCTCGCGGCCAGTAGGTCAAGGTACCTGTGTTTGCATGCGATCGTCGTTCGGCCGGCCTTTGTCTCCGCTTCCGCCTTTCGGGAACTCCGTACCTAAGGAGGGTGGGGCAAGGGGAGGTCGCGACCGGCGCACTGCTACCTCCCCCCGACCCCCTCCTTCGGGGACTGTCGATTTTCTCGCGATCGCGCCGTTCGAGACGCCGCCAGAAGAGGGCGGCTCCTCAGGGCGAGCGGTTGGTATATCCATTTGAATACTATTTTCCCGTTCGTCCTGAGGAGGCCCCTTCTTTTGGGGCCGTCTCGAAGGACATGCTTGGTGTTTATCGACAGTCCCTAAGAGGAGAGGGAGGTTGCGAGCCGCATTCAACTTTTCACCCCTCTTCTTTTCTCCCCTTGCCAAGGGGAGAATACAAGAGGGGTCAAAATCAGATACTCCACCTTCCTCCATGGCTCCGAAGTCAGCTATCAGCCGTCAGCTATCAGGCGGAAGAAACCGCAATCCGCAATCCGAAATTCCCCTTCCCTTGGGGACTGTCGATAAACAGAGTTGAATGAGGCCATGCGGAAGTGTCTGTCATTGTGGTGGCCAGAGCCAGACCACGTGAATCGAAAGGACGTAGAGGTCTGTGTCAGCCCACCTGCTCGCGCCGTGATGGCGAGCAAGGACCACGGTCACCACCGCGGCCGAGGGATCGCCACTCCTCAGCAGGGCTTCGGCCAGGATCCACGCGGTCCTGCCGGCGTGCTGCTTCTCGACGCGCCCGAGGATATCGAGTGCAACCCGTGCCGGCTCGATCGCGTCGGCGGCCCGGCCGGCCGCCAGGTGTGCGAAGGCTATGGCGTGCTGCGCGTGCGCGACCATCACCGGATGCTCCCCCAGCCTGCGGCTGATCTCCTCGACTTGGCGCGCGCTGGCGAGCAGCCGCTCCGGATCGTGGGTGAGATAGTGGACTTCGCTGGTGAAGGACAGGGCGTAGCCGACCATCTCCAGCGTGCCGTCTTCCTCCGCGAGGCGACGGCAGCGACCGAGCTCTTCGAGCGCCTCCGGAAGGCGACCCATCCACGTCAGGGCCAAACCGCGCCAGATCGAGTACCAGCTGTGGGGACTGATGCCGACGCTCCATTCCTCCGGCGGTATGTGTCGTGGAAAGCGTTCGAACCCTTCCTCCGCCACCCGGAGCGACTCCGGAAATCGAGCGGCGAAGCCCAGCGAATCGGTGAGGAACCCCCAGGCGTTCGCCTGCGTTGGGATGTGGTCGATCTCGAGCGCTGTGCGCCGGTTCTCGATCGCTGCCTCCAGGTACGCCGCCACGTCGCCTTCGGCGCAGAGCGCGCGGGCGTAAACGATCGACAGCTTCGCGTGGGCGCGTCGGTCGTCGAGCGACGTCGCGAGCGCCTGACCTTCGTCGAGCATGCTGCGGGCCTCTTCGATGTCCATGCCCACGCGCCAGCTCATGTTCAGCAGTTGCGTGCAGGCGGCGATGCCGAGCGCGGTGGCCTCGCGCTCGCCCGGAAGCTCGCGCCGCAAAACGCGTACCCGCCCCCAGTGGTGCATCGCAGCGGCGACGTCGGTCGTGCCCACCCACTCCGCCGCCAGCCGGTGCCAGCGCGCCGCGGGGAGCGCCTCGCCGGCCTCCTCCCAGTGATGGGCGAGCAGCGCGGCGCGTTGGTCGAGGTGCTCGGCGTCCTGCTGCTGGATCGCGCGCGCCACTGCAGCGTGCACCTGCCGGCGTCGTTCCTTGAGTTGGCTGCTGAGCGCCACCTCCTGCGTCAGCGGATGCTTGAACGAGTACTCGACCACCGGGTAGAGCGCCTGCTCGTGGATGAACTCGGCGTCCTTCAGGAGGCGCAATGCGGCGCGCAGATCGTCGAGCGTGCGCAAGCTCGACCTCCCCCCTTCCCCCTCCTTGGTAAGGCGGGGGGCAGGAGCAGGTAGCACCACCGCCGCCAACAGCGGCTCGGGGAAGTCCTTGCCGATCACCGAGGCGACTTGCAGCAGCCGCTTCTCGCGCTCCGGCAGCCGATCGATGCGTGCCGCGAGCACCGCCCGCACGGTGGCTGGCACTTCGAGCCGGTCGATCGGCGTCACGAGGCGATAGGCGCCGCGTGTACCTTCGAGATGCCCCGACTCGATTAGCGTCTGCGCCACCTCCTCGGTGAAGAACGGGTTGCCGCCGGTGCGCACGTGGATCGGGCCAGAAAGGGCGGCGAGGCTCGGATCGTTGCCGAGCAGATCCGCCAGCAGCTCGGCAATCGCCTCCTTGCCGAGCGGCGTCAGCGGAATCTGCCGGTACCACGACTTCTGCATCCAGTCGGCGTGGTACTCCGGGCGGAAGTTCACCAGCAGCAGGTTGCGGCTGCCGGCCCGGGCGTCGACGTTGCGCTCGAGGAACTCCGCGCTCGCGGCGTCGAGCCAGTGCAGGTCCTCGATCAAAGTCACGGTGGGCTGCACCTCGGAGACGCTCTGGATCACCTGGCGCATCACACCGATCAGCTGGCGCTGGCGCGCCTCCGGGTCGAGAAGCCGACGCCGTGCTCGCGCTTCACTTCGGTGGCGTAGCAAGCAATCTCATCGCGCAGATGCAACGCCGCGTAACAGGCGCGCTGCGCATGGTCCTCGTGCGCGATCGGCGCACCGAACAGCGCCATGATGCCGTCGCCGGTGTACTGGTTGACCGTGCCCTCGAAGCGGTGCA
>JBHHYR010000254.1:0-5254 GCA_046757585.1 Binatia bacterium
TGCAGCGTGTTGCGCGTATGCAGGGGGACATGAGACTGCTTCAACAGGCAGTCGGCGAGGCTCGGGACGCGCCGCCTCAACACCCTGCGTCCCCGGCACACGAGGGTGTGCAGGCCCGGAGCCGGTGGCTCCGGCCCGCACTGCTGGTGGCGGCGCTCACACTCGCAACCGTGGCAGCCCTGGCAACGGTGCGGTGGCGAGAAGCCATGGTGCACCCACACACACCAGCGACTCGGGCAGTCGCCATTGACGTCGCTCGGCGAGTTGGGCCGCCCGAGGCGCAGCAACCCGTGAAGGTAACGCCGAGGGTTGCGACTACGGAGGCTCGTAGCGTATCGCGCCCGGCACCAGCCCAGCTTGCGGCGGTCCCAGAGCCCCCCCTTCCTCCGCCTCCCGCAAGGCTTGTGGCGCTCGATCCTCGGGGCGCCACCGCGTGCGTGCTCGAACCGGCGCAGCATCGCCTGTGCGTCTACCGGGGAACGGCTGCTGGCATCGTCCCCGATGCGTGTTACGCCGTGGTCGTGCCGCGACGCCAGCACTGGCCGCAGTGGCTGGTCACCGCCGAGCTGACCTCCCGTCAAATGAGCCTGGTCGATACGACAGGCCGGCTCCGGTTCCAGGTGGTCCCGGCCGGGGAGGCCGCCGGGAGTCCGAGCGCGTTGCAACTGCGCACGGCAGATTTCGCCGCTCTGGCGGCCACCGTGACCCGGTGGCGCACGGGCTGGGTGGTACGCTCCGCCAGCCCGACAGCGGCGTCCGCTCCGCCCGCAGCCGCCGTGCGCGCCGCCGTGGAGCACTGGCGCCAGGCTTGGGAGCACAAGCAGCTGGCTGACTACGTGAGCTCTTACGCGAAGTCCTTTCGCTCACCGCAGGATTCGGATCGGGCACACTGGAAAGCGCGCAAGCGCGCGCTCTTTGCCCGCAGCGGGTCCATCAGCATACGCCTGGCCGGTGTGAGCGCTTTCTTGCTGGACGAAGGCCGAACGGTGCTCACCACTTTCGAGCAGACCTACCGGTCAGATATCTTCGCCTCACGGGCCTTCAAGGTCCTGCGCTGGCAGCACGAGGACGGGAGATGGACGATTGCCGCCGAGACGGTGTTGCGCGAGCAGTCGTGACCGCCGCGGACTCATCGCACGCGGCCGGAGGGATGGACCCGCTCAGCGTTTGGCCATTGTCGCTGCGGACGGGGCGACCAGCTGATTAACAACGAAGACGCCGTCGTCGATGCCCGCCAATGCCTGCTCCGCTGCCCTCCGCCCGCGGGGCGTTGCGACTCCGCGCAGCCAAACCCAGCCGTCCTTCACTGAGAAGCTCACACGGGCACCAGCGAGCTCATGACATCCGCCCAAACGCAGGCGTACCAGGGCCGCCAGTTGCTCGTCCGTGAGTTGCGCCCGGCCGAGACCGAAGCCGTCGCCGCGTTCCTCTAAGACGACCGGGCCAGCCGCCCTCCGCGCGGCAACGTCTGGGTCCCGAGCGGTCGCCTCACTTACGCCGGTGACGCGCGGCAGGATCAGACTCGCAATCAGGACGGCCGTTGCCGCCAAGGGCCAGCGTGGTCTGACCCGCACGGATTGCCGCACCTCGTCCGGTTCGTGAGAGAGCTGGCGCTCCACAACGCACTTGAGGGCCGCCATCACGTCCGGGGATGCTCTCGTGAGCTCGTCCCGTAACACGGCTGCCACCAGCGGTTGCAGCAGCGCCGGATCGCGCCATGCAAGCTGCTGCGTTTCAAGTTCCCGCCGCACGGCCGCCACATCGCGCTGCAAACCATCGCTTGCGTGCTGAAGTTGCGCCAGGACTTCTGGCACCTCTCCCAGTACGATGCGACGCACGCACCCGATCACACCGCCCACCCATCCCTGCATCCGCGCTGGCATCCTCATCACCACCACCTCCTCCTCGTTTCTTGTTAGCTGACCTCTTACGGCGTCACGGCTGCGAGCGATACTATGGTCTGATTCCCCTCGCGCACGATCCGATACTGCGTTGGCGCGCGCAGCTTGATCACGAGCCGCGTCAGAGGCGGATCAAGCTGCGCCTGCGCGATCCATACGCCTTCGATCCAATGACCATGACCTGGGACAACGGTAGGGAGTGGGGAGGCACGCACGCCCGGGAGGTCGAGGTACAGGTGGTTGGTGAGGTCCGATCGATAGCTGCGCACTTCCGCCGGACCGGAGGTTTCAATCACAACTCGCGGTGGCTGTTCATCTTCCGGTACGCGGACCCTCATGAGGGCAACCGGCCGCGCGGGCAGCACTGCGGCCAGCTTCTCGTTCCACTCGGCTGCTGACATCAGCGGTGTGCGCTCGGTCGCGACAACCTGCCACCGCTTTGCACGCTTCACGAAATCACGGACGACTGTGGTGCCGTTACGATGCATCACGACCGTGTAATCAGAATCACCGACCACGGCGAGTAACCCCGTAACGGGCACGTCATGGAGCACGGCCTGTACCGTCGATTTCCACTCAGCAACGGGCCGGTAGGACACTTCCTCGGCAAGCAACACTGGCGTCACGCCCGGCCGCGTTTTCCGGGCGAGTGTCACCATGTCCTCGTTCCGCAGAACGATACACCCTTGCGTGTCTCGCCAGGTGAACGGGGAGCCGATGCGGTCGGAACCATGAAACCAGATGCCATATCCGTCTCGGCGCAGCCGGCGGTCCCAAGCATTGGGATAGCTCAGAGGCAGCGCGAGCGCTCCATAGCGCTCAGGAAGATCGTCCCCGTGGAGAAGGTCCGAGATGACATATACTCCGTTGGGCGTCCGCCGGTCACCGCGGTGCCGCTTGGCTCCCGGCCTTCGCCCGGTAGTGCAAGGGAACGTCTGGAGCAGCACAAGATCGCTGCCGTGCCGGCCATACAGCCGTACCGTTTGCGTCTGCTTCTCCACCACCACGGCGTTAGCGACATCCGGGGCGAGAAAGATTGGGGGAACCACCGGCACGGCTGCCGACGCAGGCGGGACTGGCGGCGGGCTGAAGAGCGCCTTCAGATCTGGGCTGAGCTCTGCGACTGCGCCGAGGCCTCGAACCCTCTCTTCCAGTGCTGCGTCTGGACGACCCTGTCGTAAGGCATCCTGGTAACCGGCCCACGCCTGAGCCAAATGGAAATCCGCCAGCCACGCGCGGGCTGTCGGTTCTAGTTCGGCCGCCCGGCGAAAGGCCGCCTCGGCGGCGTCCTCTCCGCCGTTTACCGCCTGCAGATAACCCACGAGGCGGTGGTACTTCGCCACGTCCGGTTGCAGGCGTACCGCCTCTTCAGCGGCGGCGACAGCGCGCCCGAGATCTCCATCGCGAAAGAGCCAGCCAGCGAGCTCGGCAAACCCGGCGGCATCGTTCGGTGCCCTCCGGATGTGCTCCAGCGCCTCGCTGCGTTCCCCGGCGAAGTCAGAACGGCCCGACGCCCCTGGCGTGGAAACGAGCAGAGCCGTCACACCAACGCTCGCGACCCAGGCGATCCAGGAGAGCCAGCGGAGCAACGTGGGCCGCATTACAGGCCCTCCCGGCAAGAAGCGCCGGTCACATGTGCTGGCTCAGTAGAGTGTGTGGTTGAGCGCGTGCGCAGTACGAGATACGCGCTCGCCTCGGGATCTCTGACGCGAACCCCGAGTCGCACCACCGCACGCCCAGCTCCCCTCCCTGCAGCTCTGGTGGTGTAGATTGCCGCCAACCCCATAACCACCCCTCCACGTGCTAGGTGTATACGCCCGCCGCGTCGCCGCCGTCAACCCGACAGGTGCGCGCATCCCGGCGGCGCTCTGAGGCTCTCCCACGGGAGCTCGACCACCAGCACGCTGCTACAGCGTATGGCATGCAAGGGCGCAGCTTCCTCCCGGCAGTGGGCACCGCCGGAATGTGTCTGGTTCGGCAACTTCAGAGCACTGCGCACGGAAGTCGGCGAGCAGTGGGCGTGTCAAATTTCGAACAGTTTAGACGGGAGCATCGGCACGACGATGGCGTCATTCCCACCTTCGGTACCTGCTGCGGTTCGTGGTTCCCGCGGCATGTTCCTTGGTCATTTCGTCCGCCGTGCACCCCGCAGGACGCAAGCATCACTCCCTGACAGTCGCCATAGGATTCCTCATGGCTACCCTGCCCACCGCGCGTCCCACTCTGGCCTTCAGTGCCCGGTTGGCGTGGTCGGGCGTCCCCGAGGCCACTGGGTACAAGGTGTACGTTCGCCAAAGTAACCAGCCGTACGGAGCGGGCACCGATGTCGGAAGCCTCACCGCGGATGCTGATGGCTTGGTTGCGTACGTGATCAGCGGGCTGCCGACGAACGTGAGCAACTTCTTCGCTGTGACAAGCTACAATGCGACGAGAAGCGAGAGCGGGCTGTCCAACGAATTGTCACTGATGGTTACGGCTACGCCGAATCCGCCCGCGACACCTACCCCGCCCTCCGTCTCTCCCGTTGCATCAACGCCGACCGCAACCCAGACGGCACCACCACCCGCTTCACAGACCCCCACCGCGACGTTTCCACCCAACGCCGTACGGACCCCAGGCCTGATCGCGGCATACTCGTTCGACGAAGCGGCTGGAGAGACGGTGTATGACTCGTCAGGGACTGGAAACAACGGCACCTTTGGGGTTCCGGTTACGAGGACCACCGATTCGAAGTACGGGAGCGGGGCGCTGTCATTCCCAGGTACAGCCGGCAGTTACGTTACGGTGCCCCATTCGGCATCGTTGGAGGTGCCTTCGGCGATCACCCTGGAGGCGTGGGTGTATCCGACCGTCCTCGATGGCAACCTCCGCCTGATCCTGGCCAAAGAGATGCGCACCCCGAGCAACGATAGCGCATGGGCCTTCTACGGACCGGGTTGGGACGGGGCAAATAAGCCCGCAGGACTCTTGTTCGACAACGACACGAACACCTGGTTCGCCTGTCGTGGCAACACGGATCTGTCCCCGAACCTGTGGAACCATGTGGCCATTACGTACGACAGAGCGACCGGAAAGCAGATTGTCTATGTCAATGGGAGCGTGGATAGAACGTGCTTCCAAGGATCCCATAACATAAAGGTCTCCGACCGGCCGCTGCGTATCGGCGGCATCAGCTTGTGGAACGCCTATTTCATTGGCCGCATCGACGAAGTGCGCATCTGGAATTACGCCCGGTCAGCCGCGGAGGTCCAGAGTGACCGTGACACGCCAGTCGGAACGCCACCTTCAAGCGTAACCCACACGGCTACCGCCACACGGACTGCAACCCATACCGCACCCCCCACAGCCACCGC
>JBHHYR010000255.1:0-5251 GCA_046757585.1 Binatia bacterium
TCAGTTCCCACAGCCTCCTACGGGGCCACAGCCGCCATGCGGTGGCCGGCTGTAACAGCAGGACGCAGCGAGTACAGGGCACGGGCTCCGAAGCGCATCAGATGCGGAGCGCCGAGCTTCTCCTTGAGAAAATCCACGGCGAACTTCGGGCGCAGCTTCTTGCCGTCCCACGCGTAGGCCTTGAAGTACTGCAGGTCGCCGCCGGCCGCTGCGGTCTTGTCCCAGTTGGCGATCAGCGACGAAGTAAAGTAGACGCGCTTTCCATCCCAGCTCTGCGAGGCCATGTTGACCTGTGCGCCGATGTGCTTCTCGTAGATCTGCTTCGGGTGATGCTGATCCGTGATGTCGAAGAGCCGCGTCTTCCCGTCGTTCCACGTGTCGACCCACAGGCGCGCGTCGTCGGCGGTAATGGAGATGTCCACCGGAAACGGAATCTTGCTGGCATCGCCGATGTCGGCCACCGCCTCGGCGTGCCAGTGTCCTTGTCGGCCCTCGTAGATGAGCCACAGCTTCGAGGTGAGGGCTGTCGCGGTGAAGCAATAGTTGTGGTGCGCGCCCCAAGCGCAGCGGAGCTCGAGCGGCGCTCCAGGCACATCAAGGACCGTCTTGGCTTTCCTGGTATGGAGGTCCCAGATCACGACGGTGTTGCCGAAGCGCTTCATGGCTTCGTTGTCGGCCATGAGTTTTCCGAGATTCATCATGTAATTGTTCCAGCCCGTGAACGAGGAGCTGACCAGGACGTTGCGACGCGGTAGTGCGCGGACATCATAGCCGTAGCCGCCGGCGTACTTCCCACTTTTCACGGCGCCTCTGAGGTCGTCGTCGGTCGGCATCCAGTGGGTGATGATGTAGGTGCCGTCATTCGTGTACTCGACGAGTGCCGTGCGCCCGCCGTGATCCTTGTTGTTCGATAGGCCGGTAATCATCATCCGGCCCGGCAAGGCGTAAAGCGTATGCGGGCCGACGACACCACCGCTGTCCGCGACGAACGAGCTGATCGTCTTGTGGAGCGCCGGCTTAGCAGGGTCCGTGTGCACGTCGAAGATGAAAATCTTGCTGGTATCGAGGCCGGCTGCCCACAGATAGTAGCGGTCGTCCGTGAACCCGGAGTGGTGGGCCTCGTTGCGGCCACCCACGGACAGGGTGTGGATGACCTTCCCATAGCTGGCTGAACTTGGGTTGACGTCGATCGTGACGAGCTTGTCCTGCTCGTCCCCCACCCCGACCATGCCGCGCGTCCAGACGTAAACGACGTCTTCCTGGCCGACGATCTTGGCCATGTAGGGTGACATGCAGGTCTCATCGGCCCCGGCCACCCCGGCTGCGAACAACGCCCACACCCCTGCAAGGGCAGCACACCAGCTGACCCGCTTCCTTGCTCGTGCCATGATGCCCTCCCGCTCCTGCGCTGGGGGCCGATGGGGAAGGCCCGCGTTGACGATGCACTGCGATATCAGATCTCCGTCCCTCCTGACAACCGAATCCCCGTCCAAGCATCGGCGTGGGGTCGTTCAGCGTTCTCTCGGTCCGCTTGTGCAGCCCGCGTGAGGGGGTGCATTATGGCGCTCGGAACTACATGACGGTGTGGCTCACGTCAGGGACGAGGTGGTATGGACGCTGACCTGGATACGTATCTGGCGCCGACGACATTCCTCGATTGCGACAGCCCGGTCGTTGTCGACTTCGCCCGCCGTGCGTGCGACGGCGAGACGGCGGCGCGGGCGCAAGCCGTGCGACTGTACTACGCCGTCCGCGACGGGATCTGGTACAACCCGTACACCGTCGTTGCCGACCCCGAGGCCTTCAAGGCCAGTGTCATTGCGCGCGCGAGATCAGCTTTCTGCGTGCAAAAGGCCATCTTGTTGACGGCGGCAGCGCGGGCAGTGGGGATTCCAAGCCGGCTAGCCTTTGCCGACGTTCGCAATCACCTGACGAGCGAGAAACTGCGCGCCACGATGGGAACCGACATCTTCGTATTCCACGGGTACTCGGAGCTGCATCTCGGTGGGAAGTGGCTCAAGGCAACGCCGACCTTCAACCGGGAGCTGTGTGAGCGATTTGGCGTGCTGCCCCTCGAGTTCGACGGTACGGCAGACGCCATCTTCCAGCCGTTCGACGCGCACAACCGCCGGCACATGGAATACATTCGGCAACGCGGGAGCTTCGCAGACCTTCCCTTTGATGAGATGATTGCCGTGATGCGAGAGACCTACGGTGCGACAAGCATGACGGGTGAGGCCGAGGGCGAGGCAGACAAGCGCTTCGCGCGACTGGCGTAGTCATCCCAGGTTGCTGTGCTACTTGCAGGATGCTGGAAAACGTTTGGCAAGTCCGCCAGTACTCAGGTGTCCCACTGGAGAGGCAGCGGACGGTCATAGAGAAGTAGCCGGAGAAATTACCCCGGGTAGAGAGCACTGAGAGGAGACGCGTGCGTGGAAGCCCTCGTTGCCATGGTCACCGACCGTCCCTACGTGGTGGCCTTTCTTGCCGCCTTTCTGCTGGTCTCCGGAGCCGAGCGGGGTGGGCGGCGCACCCTCTTCTGGTTGGTGAGCGGCACCTTCATCGGCTGGCTGGCGGAGTTCAGCAGCGTGCACAACGGCGTCCCCTTTGGCTTCTACACTTACCACCAGGCGAATTTTCCCCGGGAACTGTGGCTTGCGGGGATCCCCTTATTCGCCTCTCTCAGCTTCGCCTTCCTCACCTACTTCGGCTTCTCCATTGCCACCACCTTCCTGTCGCCCCTGCGGTGGGAGGGCTCCGACCTGCAGCGCGTCTCCAACCGTCGGGTGGCCACCTCCCTGCGCGTGCTGCTTCTTGCCGCCGCAATCACCACGTGGGCGGATATGGTGACGGACCCGGTTGCGCTCCTGGGCAAGTACTGGTTCCTGGGCGACCTCTACGCCTACCACGCGGCCGGCGTTCAGTTTGACGTGCCGCTGAGCAACTACGCGGGTTGGTTCGTTACCAGCCTGTGCATCGTGTTCCTCAACCAGCGCTTCGACTCCTGGCTGGGCCGCCGGGAAGCAAGGCCGCCGCGGGGCTTACACCTGCCCTGCAAGCCCCTCTGGTCGGTGGGCAGCTGGGTGGGGAATTGCATCTTCATGCTAGGGGTGATCGTCGTCCTCCTGAGCTCGGGCCGGGTCCCGGACTCGGTCCCCCTGCGGGAGATCCTGGCTTCAAACTTGATCCTCACCATGCTCTTCGTCACCTTTGCCATCGTCATGATCCGCCGGGGCTTGCAGCGAAGCCAGCCTGCGAGCGGGGAAGCGGTGCAGTGATGAACCTCTCGGAGGTGGATCTTTACGACCCCGATGCCTACCTCGATGGCGTTCCCCACGAGGCGCTGCGTCTTCTACGCCGCAAGGCACCGGTGTTCTGGCACGAAGAACCCCATGGCCCTGGCTTCTGGGTGATCAGCAAGCATGCCGACGTCGTCACGATCTCGCGGGACCCGCGACGCTTTTCCTCCGCCCGTGGCGGCATTCACATGTGGGATTATCCCGAAGAACAGCTGGCTACGATGCGCAGCGTCATGGCGACGATGGATCCGCCACAACACGGCAAGCATCGACGCATCGTGCAGCGCGGCTTTACCCCGCGGCGCGTCGCGGAGCTCGAACCCTGGATCCGCCAGCTGACCACGCGGATCCTCGACCGCATCGCCCGCCGCGGTGACTGCGATTTCGTGGCCGACGTCGCGGTCCAGCTTCCAATCCAGGTGATCGCGGAGCTCCTCGGCGTTCCCCACGAACATCGCCAGCGCATCGTCGAGTGGAGCAACCGGATCATCGGGTGGGATGATCCCGACTTTCAGACCTCCAGCGAGCCTGGCCGTTTGCTGGAAGGCAGCATGGCCGCTGCCGCCGAGATGTTCGTGTATGCGAACGAGCTCGCAGTAGCACGAAAAGTGAAGCCGGGGAACGACCTGGTCAGCGTTCTGGTCAATGCGAGCGTTGATGGGGACGCGTTGCCGGAAGCCGAGTTCGACGGCTTCTTTCTCCTGCTCGCCGTGGCCGGGAACGAGACGACGCGTGCGCTTCTGGCGGGCGCCTTGCTCGCGTTGATTGCGCATCCCGAGCAGCGTGCCCGCTTGATCCAGGATGCCGGTCTGATGCCGACCGCGGTCGAGGAGTTTCTGCGCTGGGTGACCCCGATCAACTATTTCCGGCGCACCGCCATGGAAGACACCGAAATCCGGGGCCAGAAGATCCGTGCAGGCGACAAGGTGGTGATGTTCTACGCATCGGCCAACCGCGATGAGGAAGTGTTCGACGAGCCTGATCGTTTCGACGTCGGCCGGACGCCCAACGAGCATCTGGCCTTCGGGATTGGCGAGCACTTCTGCCTCGGTGCGCAGCTGGCGCGGTTGGAAACGCGTGTGGTCTTCGAGGAACTGCTGCGCCGACTGCCAGACGTGGAACTCGCCGGACCGGTCGAGCGCCCGCGCTCGAGCTTCATCAACGCGACAAAGGTGATGCCCGTCCGCTTCACCCCGGAACGCGCGCCCTAAAGCCCGCAGTCCTTGCGGGGGGCGCTTTGGAACGCTGACCTGCACGGCCCTCCCGCCGGTGGTGCGGGAGAGGGAGAAAACGGACCGCCTCCCACCGATTTCATCGTGCGGGGGTGAACCGCGGGTGCCTGCACACTGTCGAAGCGCTGTTCAGGTGCTGTGCCGGTAGGCGCCTACCACCTGAACAGCAGGGCGATCAGCCTCTCGAGTTGATTGGCGCGTTTTGTGGTGTAGGGAAACCAGGGACTCTCGGTCTTGCGAGGCCGGGACTCGACCAGGACCGATTGATGCACGCAAAACTGCCGCAAGCCTTCGGCGCCACCGTGCCGCGTGCCGATGCCGCTTTGCTTCACTCCACCGAAAGGGAGTGCTGGCACACCGGCGCTCAGCACGCAGTCGTTGACGCACACATTACCGCTCTCGAGCCGCCGTGCCAGCTCGACGCCGCGCGCGATGTCCCGTGTCCAAACGCTGGCGTTCAGGCCATACGTGCTGTCATTGGCGAAGCGGATCGCCTCCTTCGCGTCTTCGACAACCATCAGACCGACCACCGGCCCGAAAGTCTCCGCACGCATGATTTCCATCGCGTGCGTGACGTTGGCGAGGACGGTGGGTTCATAGTACAGACCTGGCTTCCCCACGTCGGCGCGCTGGCCGCCTGTGAGCACGGCGGCTCCGTTGCGCTTGGCGTCCTCCACCTGGCGCTCGACGAAGTCGATCTGGCGGGGGCTTGTGAAGGGG
>JBHHYR010000256.1:0-5198 GCA_046757585.1 Binatia bacterium
TGTATCAGACGCTCGTGTACGAAAAGCGTCTGGCACGCAGCGCCGGTGCCAGCTACGACCTGACCTCCGTCGATCCCAGTCTGTTCTACGTGTACGCGCAGCCGATGCCCGGCAAGGCCGTCCGCGACGTTGAGAAGGAGTTGCTGGGGCAGATCAGGGAGATCCAGCGCACGCCGATTGGCCGCCGCGAGCTCACCAAGGCGAAGAACGGACTCGAGGCGCGATTCGTTCTCGGGCAGGATTCCCTCTTTTACCAGGCGTTGCTCTTGGGCCAATACGAGATCGCTGGGGATTGGCGGCAGATTGACAACTACGTTCCCACCATACGCGCCGTCACGGCAGATGACGTGTCGCGCGTGGCTCGCTTCTACTTCACGTCCGACAATCGGACGGTTGGCACCCTCGAGCCCCTGCCGGTGCGTTCTGGGCAGCGGCACGGTGCGCGGAGCATGCCGGGGGGAGCCGTGCGTTGAAGATTGGGCGCTTCTTCAGGGGAGTCGCCTCCGCTGGCAGGTGTCAGGCGGCAAGCTCGGGCACGCGTGTCGAAAGGCCTGCCGTTCGCCCCGCGCGCGTGATGTGCGCTGCCGCCTGTCTCTTGGCCGTGTGGACCGCCACCGGCGTGGCGGTCACCCCGGCGGCGGAGCGGCGGACCTTGCCGAACGGTGCACGGCTTGTCGTGTCAGAGCAGCATGCGCTGCCGATGGTCGTGGTCCAAATCCTGATCGACGCGGGCTCGCGACGCGACCCGCGGGGCAAAGAAGGCTTGGCCAGTCTTACGGCGGATTTGCTCACTGAGGGGACGCCGACGCGCACGGCGTCGCAGATCAGCGAAGCCGCCGACTTCATCGGCGCGTCGCTCGGCGCCTCAGCGGGCACTGACTTCGCCACGGTGAACCTCACGGTGCTCCGCAAGGAACTCGACCGAGGCCTCGATCTGCTTACTGATATCCTGCTGCACCCGACGTTTCGCGATGCCGAGGTCGTGCGCAGGCGCGAGGCTGCTCTGGCGGCGATGAGAGCGCGCAAGGACAACCCCGGCAGCGTCGCGCAACGCGCGTTCGTCAACGCGTTGTTCAACGGTGAACCGTACGGGCACCTGGTCATCGGTAACCCGACGTCAGTGCGGCGGCTCACGCGCGGCGACCTGGTGGCCTTTTATCGCAGGAACTATCGGCCCGGTGGTGCAATCGTTACGGTGGCGGGTGATGTCGTCGTCGCCCAGATCACCCGCCGGTTGCGGAGCGCGCTGGGGGAGTGGCGCGGTGGTACGGCCCGGCCGTTCACGTATCCTACCGGAGCCGTCCACCAGCGGCAGACGGTGCGGATCGACAAGCCGATCACGCAAGCCAATGTGGTGATCGGTGGCCGTGGCATTGCGCGCAACAACCCGGACTATTACGCGCTGCGCGTCATGAACTACATCCTTGGCGGTGGGGGGTTCTCGTCGAGGCTGCTGGACAACATCCGCACCAAGGCCGGACTGGCCTACTCGGTGAGTAGCTTCTTTACCACCAGCAAGGCGCCCGGGAGTTTCCAGGTGGTGCTGCAGACAAAGAACCGGTCGGCTAACGACGCGATTCAGCGGGCCTGCGGCGAGATTGCCCGGCTCCGTCAGGAGCCGGTCAGTGACGAGGAGCTCGAGAGTGCGAAGTTGTACCTCACCGGCAGCTTCCCGTTGCGACTCGACACGACCCGGAAAATTGCCGGCTTCCTTTCGCAGGTTGAATTCTTCAACCTGGGCGCTGACTACGCCGAGAGCTATCCAAAGCGGATCAGGGCAGTGACGAAGGAGGACGTGCTGCGTGTGGCGCAGCAATACCTCCACCCTGAGCGGATGGATCTCGTCGTGGTCGCCGACCAGGAGCAGGCAAAAGTATCCGCCACAGCCGGGTGCAGCCGGCGGTCTAGGTCCTGACCGCATCGGGCACCAAGCGGTCCTGGGTGTCGTCCGTGGTGCACAGTGCCTTTCAGTGGGCCCTGCACGTAGGGCGCACGAGGCCGCAGCTCCTGGCGGGCGCCGCGGTGGCCACGCTGGCCGGGCTTGTGTACGTCAACGCGCTGGCGAACGGGTTGGTATGGGACGACCCCATCGTACTCGGCCGGCAGCTCCTTGCCTTTGGGAGCATTGACGCCCTGCTCTTTCCGCCGCGCAACATTCCTCAGTTCATCCCAGATTACTACCGTCCCCTCACAGTGCTTTCGTATCTCGCCGACCGGACGATCGGCGGCACCGGCCCATTCATGTTTCACTTCTCCGTCGTCCTGTACCATGTGCTCACCACGTACCTGGTCTTTCGGCTCGGTTGGGAACTTTTCGCCGGTGGGCCGGCCGCGCTGCTGGCTGCCGGCTTGGGCGCGGCCTTGTTTGCTGTCCATCCCATTCACACGGAATCCGTCGCCTGGGGAGCAGGGCGGTCCGACGTGCTGGCCTGTTGCTTTTCGGTGGCGGCTGCCGTGGTGTACCTGCGCGACCCCTTCCCGTCTCTGCCGCGGGCCAGCGGGGCAGCCGCGCTGCTTTTCGCGGGTATGCTGGCGAAGGAAACTGCCGTTGCGCTGCTGGTCATCCTTCCGGCGGGCGATTGGGTGCTCGGACGGCACGCGGCGTGGCGCGAACGTCCCGCTAGCCGGGCCGCTCGCCGAGCGGCCCGGCGCCCGCTGCACGCCGCGGCGCCCGCGACGCGCGGCTGGGTACTAGTCGCATACGCACCTCTTGCGGTGGCGGGCGTGTTGTACGCGACGTTGCGGCAGGTCGCGCTCGGCAGTTTCAGCGGACCGACTGCTCTGCCTGGAGATGGTCTTGCTGCAAGGATGATCGCCGCGGTGGGGGTGTACATCGGCAAGCTGCTCTTGCCGGTGCACCAGAGCGCGTACATCTCCGACCTGCCGACCAGTCCGCTCGGCCTCCTTGGTGCCGGTACGCTCATCGTGGCAGCGACGCTGGCCGGCGTCTTCAGCTGGCGGCGCCGGGGCCGCCGCGTCACGTTCCTCTTGGTATGGGTGGCGGCGACGCTGGCACCGTCGCTGGCGATCGTCGTCAAGATCCCAGCAGCGCCGGTTGCCGAACGCTACCTGTACCTTCCCTCGGTCGGGTTTTGCCTGCTGGCCGGCTATGGCGCGGCACGCATGGTTGCGGCTGCCCGCGCGAACACGAGTCGCGCAGCAGCACTGGCTGTCGTTGCGGTGACCGTGGCGACGGCGAGCGTGGCCACCATCCGGCGGAACAGGGTGTGGCGTAGCAATCTGAGCCTGTGGCAAGATACCGTCGCGAAGAACACCACGGACGGACTCCCGATGCGTAGCCTGGCGACGGCGTATCAGCAGCGTGGCGATGCCGCCAAGGCGAGACGGTATTTCCAGCTGGCGCTGCAGCGGCGCAACGATCAAGTTGGTCGCTTCACCGTTTACAACAACCTGGGCAGTCTAGCGATGGCGGCCGAGCGACTGGACGACGCCGAGCGCTATTATCAGACTGCGCTGCGGGTCAACCCGCACGCACCCGAGTGCCTGTATAATCTCGGGCTTATCGGGTTGACGCGCGCGCTGGACACCAAGAAGACCCCTGAGATTGCCGAGAGGCACAGCCAAGCGCTGCGGGCCCGCCGGTTCTTCGAGCGGGCAGCGTACCTCAGCCCGCTCGATCCGGACATCCACGTCGGGCTCGGGCAAACCCTGAGCGCTTTGGGTGACACGGCCGGCGCGCGCGCGCAGTACACACGTGCCCTCGATCTTGGCCTGGCGGCAGGGACGGAGCGGGCCGTGCGGAAACTGCTGGCCGAGCTTTCAGCACATCCCTGACGACTCGTGCTGCTCTTCACTGCGGCAGCTGCGCTGGCGGCGAGGCCTTGTTCACGTCGCCGGTCAACGATTCGAGGAACACGACCAGGTCGCGCTTTTGCCGGGCTGTGAGATGCAACGGCTTGATCTCCTTTGACAGGTGCGGGTTCCGAATGCCGCCCGCGTCGTAGAACTCGATGACATCCATGAGGGTGTTATCGCTGCCGTCGTGCATGTACGGCGCCGTCAGGGCCACGTTGCGCAGCGTGGGCGTCTTGAACTTACCGCGATCCTCATTGTTCTTCGTGACGGTGAACCGGCCGAGATCCGGCTTGGGCTTGTCCATGCCGACACCGATGTTCTGGTACGTTTCGTCGGTGAAGTTGAAACCGGTGTGGCACGCCTTGCAGTTTGCCTTGCCGTTGAAGAGTTCCATGCCACGCACAGCGGACGCACTGAGTGCACCCTTGTCGCCTGCCTGGTAGCGGTCGTAGGGGCTGTTGCCCGACACCACTGTGCGTTCGTAGGCCGCGATCGCCTTGGCGATGCGTGACATGTCGATCTTGAAATCGCCGAACGCCTTTTTGAACAAAAGCGGGTAACCCTTGACCGCTTTTACCCGCTTGGCGACCGCAGCTTGCGAGGGCATGGCCATTTCGACCGGGTTGGTCAACGGCCCATGCACCTGCGCCTCAAGGTCTTGGGCTCGGCCATCCCAGAATTGCTCCGCAGAAAAGAGGCGGTTGATCACCGTGGGGCTGTTGCGCCCGCCAAGCTTGCCACCAACGCCCGCCGAGGTGCGATGCGGGTCCGTGAAGCCGTGAAACGGGATGTGGCAGCTGGCACATGAAATGGTCCCGTCCTTGGAAAGCCGCGTATCGAAGTAGAGGAACTTGCCCAGCGTGATCTTGCCGGCGTTCATCGGATTGTCGGCGGGGATGTATGCCGAGCTGGCCTGCAGGCCAAGCGGCAGTGTCATTGACCATTTGCCCGAGGTGACGACTTCACGCCGTTTCGTGTTCTCAGGGGAGTCAGGGGCTGCTGTCTTTCCCGCCACCGCACCGACTGGCGTGGCGGACACCGTCTCTAGCACCAAGAGCGCGCCTCCGAGAAGTGACGCTGCAAGAATCATCGTTGCCCTACCGTTCGTCAGTATCTGCATTGTGCCTTCCCTTCAGTTGGTGCCGTCTAGTTAACCCTAATCAGAAAGTAAATGGGAGTCGGCTCCCCGGGGAAGGCCGTGGGCGAAGTGTCCGCGCGGCGCTCGCTGTCGTTGTTCCCGGGCACGTGGAAATCCAATTGCACAACCACAGGCAAACCGGTAGGCAACCAAAGTATGGATGCTCCCTTGCTCTGGCGCTGGGCTGGTGGGCCCGTGACGAGACCTGTTGGGCACCCCGAGTGTACGTGGATTGTTCCGAATC
>JBHHYR010000257.1:0-5102 GCA_046757585.1 Binatia bacterium
TCATTCCGGCATCGCCTCCAGAAGTACGGCCTGAGCGAATCAGCGGCCCCCTAGCCTGGCGCCGAACCCGCCAGCTGCATCGGCAAACGTCCACCCTTACCCCGGCGCGTAGCGTCCTCGCTACGTTGCGATGCGCTGTAGACGTCCACCGTACGCCAGACTCTGGTTGGCATGCCTAGCGCATCGTCAAAAAAGTTGCGGTCAATATTTGTCACTGCCCTAGCGGAGAGCGTCTTTTGTCGGTTGCAGCCTGGCTCGGGTGACCAGAAAGTTTCGTCTCGCTGGGAGATGGCCTGTGGTACGTGCCTTGCTCAAGGTCCTGAACGCAGGAGGTGATCGATGAAGCAAGCGCACGGGCCGCCCTGAACCTGTCGGGACCAGGCAATGGGTAAAAGAGGTACTACGACCATGAGAAAAAGAGAAAGAACGAATTCTGAAGAGGGAGGATAGTCATGAGGGCACTCAGAGGTAACGCGGGTTTTACGTTGATCGAATTACTGGTTGTCGTGGCCATCATCGGTATTCTGGCGGCGATCGCCATTCCGCAGTTCGCCGTCTATCGTCAGCGGGGTTTCGATGCCCAAGCTGAATCCGATCTCCGGAACGCGGCAACGGCAGAGGAAGCGAATTTTGCCACCTCGGCAGCGTACGTCACTTGTGCTGACGTGGCGACATGTAATGCGAATTTGCCTGGGTTCAGCGCATCTACCGACACCACAATGGCCATGACAGCGGCCGCCAACAGTTTCACGGGCACGTCGACGTCCTCGAAGGGTTCAGGCGTTACGTGTAGCTGGGATAGCGCTGGCGGTGGTTTCGGAGGCTGCTCGTAAGCGCTTTGGTAGTGTGACCTTAGGGGAGGGCTGGTTTGCCGGCCCTCCCCTTTCTGCTTTCGGCTGCCCCCCAAGTCACCGTTGTTCCGCGATCACTGAATCGGTATTGAATTCCCTGGCACGCAACGTCTATGAGACAGGATAGCGTGCAAATGACTGGTCGATCGCGCCGCTCGTTGGGCTACCTGCTGCTTCTCATGCTTTCCGTCGGTGCTGTCGGCTTTGCAGGCAAGCAGATCGAACGGCAGCCTCGGGCGTCGCAGCTTTCATCGGCGCCCATCTATCTGCCGCAAGCCAAGTTCCTTCGCCCCCTTTCACTCGGGTACCACAATGTGCTGGCGGATATCCTGTGGTTTCGCACCATCAGCTATTTCGGCGCACACTACAGGACGGACCGCACGTATCCTTGGCTGGCGTACATGTGCGAGCTGGTGACTGACTTGGATCCGCGTGCGGAGTACGTGTATCGATTTGCGGGGGTGATTCTGCCGTGGGAAGCGCAGCAGGTAGACGCCGGCGTCCATCTGCTGGAAAAAGGCGTCGGCGTGCTGCCCAACTCGTGGCTTTTGCACTACTGGCTGGGATTCACGTACTACTTCTTCATGGGCGACTATGACCACGCGATTGCCCACATGCAACGCGCTGCGGAGCTACCCGATGCGCACCCCGTTGCGGCGCGGCTGGCCGCTGTCCTCTACCGCCATGAGCATGGTCCTGAGCTGACGCTGCAGTTTCTCGCGGAGATGGAAAGAGATGCAAACACGGACGAGATGCGTGCGGTGGTGCGGCGTCACCTGCGAGAGGCGAAGTTGGCGGCGGATCTGGCGCGCTTAACGGCGGCTGTGAAGCACTACCGCGCGCGCTTCGAACGTGCACCCGATTCCCTCCGGGCACTGGTTGCCGCCGGGCTGTTGAACGAGCTGCCCGTTGATCCGTTCGGCGGCGTTTACGAGCTCGACCCCGAGAGCGGCGTCGTCCGTTCGTCAACAGGCCGCCAGCCGTTACGGCTGCACCGCAGCCAGCGGGCGGAAGCGGCATCGGGTAACGCACCGCTGCGCGACTGAGCATCGGGTGCCCGGCATGTTGAGGACGATCGGCCTCGCGAAAGATTTCCGCGATCAGTGGAGAAGCTGGCGCTGGCACCCAGTCCTCAGAGACGTGAGCTTTTCTGTGAACGAAGGGGAGATCTTTGGGCTGATCGGGCCGAACGGCGCGGGGAAGACGACGACTTTTAAACTGTTGTTGGGGTTCCTGCGCCCGACACGCGGTGCGATCACCTTCCGTGGGCGGCCCCTCGACGGAGGGGCCCGGGCCCGCATCGGTTTTCTGCCCGAGCAACCCTACTTCTATGATCATCTGACGGTGCGGGAGACGCTCGACTTCTACGCCCGACTCTATGGCATGGATGCAGCGGGTCGGCGCCAGCGAGTCGCAGAGGTGATTGAGCAGGTGCAGCTCGGCCCGAAGCGCAACGCGTCCCTGCGTACGCTTTCGAAGGGCACCCTGCAGCGGATCGGTGTTGCGCAAGCGATCCTGAACCGGCCGGATTTGGCCATTCTCGACGAGCCCATGTCAGGCCTCGACCCTGCTGGTCGCCATCACATGCGCGAGCTGATCCTCTCACTGTGTGACACGGGAACGACGGTGATCTTCTCCTCGCACATCCTTCCCGACGCGGAGGCGGTCTGTAATCGAGTGGGTGTTCTCGTGGACGGACGCCTGCAGGAAGTTGTCGAACTGCACCGCGGAACCGAGGCAGAGGCGTATCTGATAACTGTGAGCGATGTTGCCGCTGCTGCCCTCGCGACCCTGGAAAAGATTGCTGGTACGCCCGGCGTGGCTGGTAGCCGCACCTGGTCATTCCGTCTGCCTGGCGCAACGGCAGTGCGCCGGGCGCTCGACGTGGTGCGAGAGTGTGACGGCTTTGTCCACAGCCTGACGCCGGTTCAACCTTCGCTCGAGGAACGGTTCTTGCGCCATGTGGGGCACGTCGCCCAACTCGACTGACCGGCACGTTTCGCGTCGCAAACTGGCCGTCTTGGTCGGTGTGCTCGCGTTCCTTCCCTACCTGAACAGTCTCCGGGGGGGGTTCACCTTTGACGACATCGGCTTGGTTCGCGAGAACCCGCTGATCACTGGACCCGTTGCCTCCGCAGCGCAGTTGTTCACCACTACGGTCGGTCCCGGTGCACTGTACCGGCCTCTCACCATGCTGACGTATCTCGCCAACGAACGGTGGGGCAACAGCGCCCTGGCGTACCATGTCGTCAACGTGTGCCTGCACGTGCTGGCTACAATAGCGGCGTTTCACTTCGCCTGGGTTCTGTTGGAATCCCCGCTGGGTGCCACCCTTGCCGCTGCACTTTTTGCCGTGCACCCGATCCATACGGAAGCGGTCTCCAGCATCGTGGGGCGAGCCGAGTTGCTGGCTGCGCTGCTGGTCTGGATAGCTCTGCTGGCCCTTGTCCAAGGCGTTCGACGCCGGGCCCGACAGCCGGCGTGGCTCGCCGTGTCGGCCGGTGCTTTGGCTGCTGGTCTCCTTGCCAAGGAGAGTGCTTTCATGGCGATTCCGCTGTGCGCCGTGACGTACTTCTGGGTCGCGCCGGCCTCCGGCGCAAAGCGAGCGGCGCGCGCGCTCTGGCCGTACATGGTGGTCGGTGTTGCTTACCTGGGCCTGCGTATGCTCGTCCTGGGCACCTTGACCCTGCCGACAAGGCCGAACCTCCTCGACAATCCGCTTGCCTACGTCCCCCTCCTGCCACGGCTTTGTACCGCGCTCGTCGTTCTGTGGGAGTACCTGTCGCAGCTTGCTTTGCCGCTGCGATTGTCGGCCGATTACTCGTTCAACACGATTCCAGTTGTGGCATCTGTGCTCGATTTCCGGTTTGTGATCGCGGTCGCCTCGTGTGCGACAATGGCCGTTGCGCTCGCTTGGAACGCCAAACGGGCTCCCGCATTGATGCTGGCGGCAGCGTTGACTCTAGTGCCACTGGGGCTGACGGCCAACATCTTCTTTGCGATCGGTACGATCAAGGCTGAGCGTCTCCTGTATGTGCCGTCCTTCGGGTGGTGTCTGGCAGGCGCATGGCTCATCACGCACACCGCGCGCGACCAGCGACAGCGGTGGTTGGCGCTTGTCGCGGTCGTGGTGGTTGCCGGTGCGGCGCGCACGTGGGTTCGCAACCGTGATTGGCGGAGCAATTTGGCGCTGTTCGCCGCCACGGTAGAGGCTTCGCCGCGGAGCGCGAAGGCGCACCACAATCTGGCTGTTGCTTACGAGCGGCGCGGCGAGGTCGATGCAGCGATGTTGCATTTCCGCAAGGCTCTCGCGATTTATCCACCCTACGCCTCGGCGGCGTTTGGAATTGGCGAGATGTATGAAAAAAGGGGGATGAATACCACTGCTCTGGAATGGTACGCGACGGCGACCAAGCTCGATGCACATCTTGCGAAGGCTCATTTCAACGCCGGCGCCATCCATTACAGGCGCGGTGAACTGGGCGCCGCAGAAGCTGCCTTCGAAGAGGGGTTACGGTACGAACCGGCCAGTCCTCTTCTGCTGATCGGCGTGGGCTTGGTACGACTCGCGCAGGGAGATCGCGTCGACGCGGAAGAGATAGTCGGCCGTGCTGCGTCGCTCGCCGACGGTGACCCCAGTGTTGCGAGAGCCCTTACCCATGCCCGGCGCGCCCTTGACGAGGAGGTTGTCCCATGAAGCTTATGAGTATTGCGCTGAATACGTATCGGGAAGCAATCCGGAACAGAATTCTCTACTCCATCTTCTTCTTCGCGTTACTGGTGGTTGGCATCGCCGCCCTCCTCGGCGCTGCGTCCGTTGGTGACCAGATGAAATTCGTGAAGGATTTCAGCTTGATGAGCGTGTCGCTCTTCGGGGCCGTGATCGCGATCGTACTGGGCGTGAACCTTCTCAGCAAAGAGTTGGGTAAAAGGACAATCCTGAATATTCTGTCGAAACCGGTGGCCCGCTGGGAATTTATCGTCGGGAAGTTTCTCGGCCTCTTCGCGACGCTGGCGCTCGTTGTGGTGCTGATGTGCGCGGTCCTCGTCCTCATCCTTGCCCTTTTCGAGGGACGTCTCGACTGGGGAATGGTGCTGGCTTCTGGCACCGCCCTGATGGAACTGATGATCGTTACCGCCTTTTCCTTGTTCTTCTCGTCTCTGGTCGTGACACCGACCCTGGCCGGCCTGTTCACTGCGAGTGCCTTCGTGGCTGGCCGCTCATCCAGCTATCTCGGCTACTTCCTCGGT
>JBHHYR010000258.1:0-5029 GCA_046757585.1 Binatia bacterium
GCCCCACCGAGAGCATGAAAATAACGGCCGCGCTCAGCTGCATCCACACCAGCAGCGGCAGGCGAAAGAGCGTTAGGCCAGGGGCTCGCATGTTGATGGCGGTGGTCAGGAAGTTCACCCCGCCCATCAGGAACGAGGCGAACTCCAGCGCCAGGGCCACCAACCAGAGATTCATGCCCCAACCGACCCCGGTGTACACCGGATCGGCCGAGAGCGGCGCGTAACCCGTCCACCCCGCTGCCGGCGCACCCCCCGGCACAAAGAACGACGCGAGCAGCACGACGGACGCCACGCACAGCGTCCAGAACGACATCATATTCAGGCGGGGGAAGGCCATATCGGGCGCGCCGACCATCAGTGGAATCAGGAAGTTGCCGAAGCCACCGAGCAAGAGGGGCATGGCGACGAAAAACACCATGACGGTACCGTGCATGGTGACCAGCGCGTTGTAGAAGTCGGGCTCGATATAGCCCCACCCCGGTACCGGGGTCTCCGGCCATGCCAACTGCCAGCGGATCAGATACGCGGTGAGTCCGCCGACGAGTGCCATGAACAGTGCCAGCGAAAGGTACTGCCTGCCAATGACTTTGTGGTCGACCGAGAACACGTAGGTTCGCCAGAAGCCCCGCGGCTTGCGGTGCTCCTCATGCGTGACTGGTTGCGAGACGGCGTGCATCCTCATCGCGCTCCGCTGGCCACCCGCACCGCGCGCTCCGCTCCCGCCGCTACGCCGGGCGGCCAGTGTTCGTCCAGCCAGCGCCGACAGTCACCCGCGGCGTGTACCGTCAGGAAGGCCCGCATGTTGTAGTGTCCGAACCCGCACAGCTCGGCGCACGCGAGCTCGTAGCGGCCGGGTTTCGTCGCATTGAACCATGCTCTGATCGTGCGGCCGGGCAGGACGTCTTGCTTGAGGCGTACGTGAGGGAGGAAGAAGCTGTGAATCACGTCCGTGGATCGCAGGCTGACGTGAACGTTCTGCCCGGCCGGGACATGCAGCTCGTTCTCGAGCGTCAGGTCGTCTGCCGTTTGGAACGTACCGTCAGGGCCGGGATAGGTGAACTCCCAGTTGAACTGCTTCGCGGTCACAGCAACCTCCACGCCGCCGGCTGGCGCGCGCTCCTTGATCTTCGCCCACGCCGGCCCTCCTGCCGCCTCGATGCCGAGATCGAGGACCATCACGATTGCAGCGGGCACCAGCACCCAGGCCACCTCGGTCAGCCGTTCACCGCGGCGATACGTCGCCCCGCGGCCCGGCCTCCTGCGGTATCGGATGATGAAAAACAACAAGGCCCCTTCGGTCAGCAGAAACCAGAACCCGACGACGCAGTAGATCAGGAAGAAGACCGAATCGATGTCTCCCCCATAGGTCGAGATGTTCTCCGGGAACCAACGCAGCATCACCAGCTCCTCTCCATTGAGGGCTGCCGTTCTGACGGGACGAACAGGGAGAATCCGAACGCTTCGCGTTCGCTCCTGTCGAGCGCAGCGACAACGGTGGCGTCAGCTGCTCGGAATCGACGCACGGCGTGTGCAACCCTGTCCGCGCCTTCCACGGCTGCCAACTCCCGCAGTCGCTGCCCCACCCACGCGAGGTGCCACGTCTCATCCTTCAAGAGCGTCCGGAGCAGCCGCCGAGTCTCCGTATCCACCGCGGCAGCCTTCGCATGCGCCACATAGCGTTGGCGCGCACGTTCCTCGGCGACCAGGGTAATCGCATAGAAATCAACGATGCCGCGCGGCACTGCCCCGGCTTGCGCCATGCGCGCCTGGTAGCCATCGCTGACGATCTCGGGAGCCGCCCCCAGATCGACGATCCGCTCCGTGATCAACGCCGCATGCCGGGTCTCATCCGCCAAGTGACGGGCAAGGTTGAGCTGGGCGGTGGGATCGTCTAGCCGCAACGTCAGCCGCAGGAGTAACGCCGCACCGCGCACTTCGGCGTCCCGGTAGTAGCTCAGCGTGCGGATCACTCTCGGGTCGTGCGGATCGATCGGCTCGTCTTGCCGGGGCATCGCAGTCGTCTCTCTGTCGGCAATGGTACGTGGACGCTAGAGCCTAGTCGCTACTGGCCCGGCGGGGGGCCAGGCCATACAGCGCCGCGGCATTCCCTGCCACGACCTGCTGGCGCTCGGCGTCCGGAACACCCGCGAACTGCTCGGCGAGCCAGTCGTTGTACGCGCGGATGCAGGCGCGGCGGAGTTCGGCGTCCGCCATCGCCGTGAACTCCTCGCCGCCCAAGCCGGGCACGGTCGGGAAGAGCACCGAGGCCTCGACGCCGTCCTGGTCCATGTCGGTCAGGCGCGCCCGCGGATCGTAGCAGCCGCGGCGCATGTCGGCGAAGCCCACGGGATCGATCGTGTACTCCTCGTACCGCTTGCCGGCCATGGCCGAGAGGCCAATGTTCATGCGCTCCTGGCCATCGACGAGCCACCAATCCTTACCATCCCGCTTGATGGTGCGCGGCGCGCGGTCGCGCAGCTTGGCCGGCACGCGCTCCTGCCAGACATCGGGCGGCTCGATGATGTGATCGTCTGCCGAAATGATCCGCTCCCCAGGCATGGGGGACCCTCAGGCCGCGGCGCGTTGCGCCGGACGTGCCGACACGAACCGGTACAGGCGCCCGGCGTTGTCGCAAAACAATTTCCGCCGCTCGTCTTCCGGGACGCCGAGGCTCATCTCGGTGATCAGCCGCCGCGAGTATGGCCAGTCGTTGATGTGATGCGGGAAGTCACTGGCCCACATCATATTCGCGATGCCGACATCGTGGCGGTTGCGGATGCCGTACGGGTCGCGGATGAACCCCACCACCCAGTTGCGACGGAAGTACTCGCTCGGGACCAGCACCAGCCGGACCCCGGCCCAGCGCCGGTTCCGCCAGTAGCGGTCGTCGAGGTCCTGCAGCAGTGACGGCACCCACCCGGCGCCGACCTCGTTGGCCACCATGCGCAAGTTCGGGAAGCGATCGAAGACACCCGCGAAGATCATCTCCGCTATGAGTCGCGGCATGAAGCTCATCGTGCTCGCGAGCCCGAAGAGCTTGCGCGCGCCACCGGTGACGCCCGCCCCCTGCCGCGGCGTAGCGGGTGTGACCAGGGCAATGTGGATGCTGACCGGGAGCTCCGCCTCCTCCGCGGCGGCCCAGAACGGATCGTCGGCCGCACCGCACGCCACGTTGCCGCTCGGCCACGTGGTGATGGAAACGCCGCGCGCCCCCAGCGTTTTGGCCCGGCGCAGCTCGGCCACCGCCGCCTCGATGCCGGCGTTGGGGATCTGCGCGATGGCGCCGAGCCGTTCGGGCGCGACAGCGCAGAACTCCTGCGTCAGCCAGTTGTTGAACGCCTCGATGCCGGCGAGGTGAAACTCGCGGTCGCCCGCTGTGATGAAGTACCCCATCGTCCGTTGCGGCGGGTAGATCAGCGCCGCGTCGATTCCATCGATGTCGAGCAGCTCCAGGCGCCGCCGGGGCTCGTAGCAGCCGGGATCCACGTCGGCATACCTGACCCCAGTCCAACGGAACTCGGCGTACGGTTTGCCGACGATGGTCACCAGCCCGAGCGGCTCGGCGCTGTCGCCGAGGATCCAGGCATCCCCACCGTCCTCGTCTTGACCCAGCCTCGGGGCGCGGTCGTGAAACTTCTTCGGCAGCCACCGCCGCCACAGGTCTGGCGGCTCAATGATGTGTTGATCGGCATCGATGATGCGATACGCGCGCATGGGCGGTGCTCCTTTGCGCCTGGCCTCAGTGCATGAAGAAGAAGTGGTCCTCGGGGAACAGGCAGCGGCCGCGCCGGTTGAAGCCGGCCCGGTCGCAGCGGGCGAGGTAATCCTCGCGCACGCGCAGCCACCAGAAGGCGAAGCGTCCCTGCTCTTGTACCCCCTTGACGTACCTCTTGTTGGCCAGCTCGTGCCACAGCTGCTCGCGTGGCACCGGCCATTGTGGTGGATCATAATCGGCAGTGTGCGGGCTCGTCATCTCGTCGCGCCTCCCTTGGCCGCACCGCGACCGGTCCGGGTGGTTGCGAAACCTTACTCAGGAACCGTGCCGCGCCGTCCCCGCACGCGCGCCGCAGCGCCCGCGCCCCCGCCACCCGGCTGGCCGGCGCCGTAGGTGTTGCACACTGTTTCACATGTTGCGCAACGGTTGTTGCACGCAACAGGGCCGATCCGCTGCCCGCCCGTTGAAAAGGCCGGCGGCGCCGTTCGACACGACTCAGGGCGAGCGGACGAGGTCATTCCAAATCGAGGTGGGGATCCGCCTCATGCTGAGCTCGTCGCAGCATGGGGTGGGATTGTTCGATGGGCTGTTAGTGCGGACGGGCCGGGACAGGCCCGAGCTTTTTCAGTCGCCGCCAGAGGGTGGTCCGGCTCACGCCGAGCGCGCGGGCGGCCGCCGACTGGTTGCCGCGATAGCGCGCCAAGGTCTCCAGCGTGCGCTGTGTTTCATCTGCGCGCGCCCGGCGAACGGTCACCGCGGCCGGCGGCCCCAGCACATTCCGCGGCAACGCGCTGCGCTCGATGACACTGCCCTTCGAACACACCACCGCGTGTTCGAGCGTGTTCTCCAACTCGCGGATGTTGCCGGGCCAGGGGTATTGGAGCAGGGCGTCCATAACAGCGGGCGCCACGGCCTTGACCTTGCGGCCCTTGCTCGTGAGCCGGGCAAGAATGTGCTCGACGAGCGCCGGAATGTCCTCGCGCCGCTCCCGCAATGGCGGCAGTTCGATGGGAATGACGTTGAGCCGGTAAAAGAGTTCCGGCCGGAACTGCCCCTGCCCCATCAGCTCGCGTAAATCCCGGTTGGTGGCGGCGATGACCCGGACGTCGACCCGCAGCGTCTTGGTGCTGCCGACGCGCTCGAACTCCTGCTCTTGCAGGAATCGGAGCAGCTTGACCTGCATGGACAGCGACAGTTCGCCGACCTCATCGAGAAACGCCGTCCCGCCGTCGGCCAACTCAAAGCGACCGACCGCGTCGCGAATGGCGCCGGTGAAGGCGCCTCTGACGTGCCCGACCAGCGCGCTGTCCAGAA
>JBHHYR010000259.1:0-5013 GCA_046757585.1 Binatia bacterium
ATGGCTGCGCGTCGCGATGAGGCAGCGCGCCTGTCAGGGAAGTCCGCCAGCACCATTTGTCCCACTCTCCGGCCAATCTCCACGGCGAAATTGGTACCGCGGTCCCAGGGGTACACTTGGCTCATGGAGGCGAGGTACAGTCCCTTGACCGGTGTGCGGATGGCAGGGATGTTTTTTGAATGATTCACCGCTGGTACCGGTTGTGCGTACGGCGTCTTCCACAGCCAGCTCTCCTTGACCCAGCTGCGATCGAACCGCGGATTGAATCGCTTCAACGCCGGGAGAAAACGCTCCAGCAGTTCCTCCTTCGAGAGTTGAAAATACTCATGAGTGGGAAGCAGGTAGTCGCCACAGTAGATGATGTGATCACCGCCGTAATGCTCCGGGCTTATGTAGTTTGTGTGCTCCACCATGGCCAGAAATGGGAAGCCCGCGTCCTTGGGCAGATTGTGCCAGTAGATCCCATTGGTCAGTTGGCGGTCGAGCGCGATGACCAGAACCACGGCACCCATGGATTTCAGCCGGCGCAGTTTCTCTGAATACTCGGGAGGCAACGCGGGTGCGAGGCGCGCCATGAGAGCGGGCGAGCAGGTCGAAATGACGGCGTCGAAGGCTGCTGCCTTCCCACCGGCTTCAATCTGCAAGGTGCCGTCGGCGAGCCTCTCGATGCTGCTGACCGAACAGCCCAACCGGATCTCGGTTCCTTGCGCCGTCACCGCCTCTGCCAGCTTATCCATGAATGCCTGGAAGCCGCCGGTGAACGTGCCGAGGCGCGGGGTACGCACGTGGATGCGGGCCCAGAACCATGCCATATTGACCACCGTCAGGTTTTCCACGCCGAACTTCCCCACCAGCATCGGCTTCCAGAGGGTATTGTATGCGCGTGGGCCCAGCCATTTGCGCAGCCAGCTGTCGGCAGTGACCTTCTCCAACGGTTGCCAGCGGGGCGTGAGCCGCAGGTACAGGGCCACGAGACCGAACCGCAAGCGGTCCACGAGCGGAATGCCCGGAAACCGCAGCACCGCGATCGGCGAGTCGAACGCGTGGAATTCTCCGTCGTGATACAGTGCTGTGATCGGGCGTGGAAATAGCACCTGGTCACTCCACCCGAGCTCCCTGATGAGGCCGAGAATGGCGGAGTCGGACGCGAACCAATGATGGTAGAACTTCTCCAGCGTCCATTCCCAATGCGGTGCCCTGAATCCGGCGGCGAGACCGCCGACGTTCGGTGCGCCTTCGTAAACGGTTACCTCGCAACTCGCCCGCGAAAGGTCATAGGCCGCGGCGAGCCCCGCCGCACCCGCACCGATGATGCCAACGCGCATGACGCTTACAGATAGCGGATGGAAGGGTGCTTGGCTAATCGGCCTGACCCGTGGCCCCACCAGGCAGGGTCGCTGGCCGCTGTACGCCCTACCTGCTCAACCGTTTCGAGAGGGAAACAGTGGTCGCCACGGAGGTACGCCCCCGCAACCGACTCATGACCGCGCCCAAGGCTCCGACTTCGATGGGCACGCCGTTCTCGTAGGCGATGGCTTGGTTTGAGAAAGGCGATACCCGATGGCCGGGGGTAAGGATGCCGACCAGATTGAGCGGATCGGCGGCCGCGATGACTACGGGTTTGACATCTGGCGATGTGCGCCGCACCGCGCGTAGCGCGTCCACAGCATCGGGCAGTGCAAACTGTTCGCCGACGAAGCCGGCGACGAAACGGCCGCCTCGAATCGCTCCACGGGCTTCCATGCGCCGGTAAATGTCGCGCAGGACCCGCCAGGCTGGCGCCCGCACCTCACGTACCAGCAGCTCGCGGAAAACGACGCCGTAGCGGCGCAGGAGCTGGGCTGCGAAGAACTCGTTTGCCGAGTTGCTCGCCGCGGATACGGGCGACACTGTCCGCAGGAGCGCCCAGCGACCTGCAGGGAGCAGTCGGGGCGCTAAACCGCCGTGGAGCGCGTGGAGGCGGCGCCGCGGGCGCCGCCGCTTCACGTCGGGCAGTAACAAGGTTCGCAGCCCAGCGATGCCGTCACCGGTGACCACGCCACGCGCCACCAGCTCCCACAACGCTTCTTCCGTCTCCGTGATGAGACGACCGGTGGCGCGGGCGATGTCCACCAGGAAGCTGGCGCCATGCTGCTGCAAGTGCGCCAAGACTTCACGCGCTGCAGGGGAGATGTCGGCGGTGACATCCACGTCCGCCGCCTCCAGCAACGCAGGTAACGCTTCCCGCATGACCAGTGCCAGCGGGGCTACGCGCGTCGGTGATGCTCGGCGTCGCGTTGGGGCGGGGGAAAGACCTTCCTCGTCACCGCCCCCTGCGTCGGGCAATCGTAACCGCCCCCACGCCACCTCCCCGGCGAGGCAGAGGCGGTCGAGGTCTGCCGTGTCGTACAAGCTGATCCGTGCCGGTAACACCTTGCGTTCCCACGCTGAGGCCGGAAGTTCTATGCCTTGGAGCTGCTTGATTACCTGTACGACGCCCGTGCGCCCGTGGAGCTGCGTGCCGGGATGCACATGCTGCCAGCGCACCAAGAAACGGATGAACTCCGCCGCCGAGACTGCTTCTATCTCGCGCCGGAGCCCGGCGATCGTCAGGCGGTGTATCCGCGCCAGCAGCCGGCGGTCGCACCATTCGAGCGACGGTTCATGGTCGATAGGTGACAGTTGATAGTGGAACTGTGACGGGCCTTTGTCATGCGCGATCGGCTCGCGACTGTCGGTGGTGTTCGTGAAGCGGCCCCGAAGGACGATGCCTTCGGACTCGAGGCGCAGCAAAGCGGCCTCCACCTTTGTTTCAAGTACGCCGAGGAAGGCCGCAAGCGCGCCGGCGGTCACCGGTCCAACGCACTCCATCCAGCCCCGGACGATGGCACGCTGTGCGGTTTCAGCCTCGACGGGAGATCTGTCTGGAAGCGCCGGTGGGGGGGGATCGAAGCGCACGTCAGGGAGCGCAGCTTGCACGACACCCATCCGTTCCGCAGCAACGAGCGCCTCATACGCGCCCCAGCGGGCACGGGTCGCTCGGCGCTCGCGCACAAGTTCAATCGCCATTGAGTCCCACGGCGCGCCCAGGCACTTCTGTCTTGTTTCCTCCCCGACGAGCACTCCGTCCGGCAGGGGAGGGTCGGTGAGGAGGTGGTTGGCGTCGCCACCGCTTGCCGGCAGCGGCAGGACGACCAGACTCAACAGCAGATCATGCAGCTCGTCTGCATCGCGGACGTCAGGCCACGCCTGTGCCCGTACTGCCCTGATTGCCGCCGGGTCGAGGGCGCCGATGCCGCCTGTGAGGTCGGGTTCCACGCGGCGTAAGGATACGGCCCGCGCGCGCCTCTCCTCGAGGGGTGCATCATCGAGGAAAGCGTAGGGATTCGCGTTGAGGATCTCGTGGGACATCGGCGACGGTGCTGGGGTATCGACCGCAATCGTCCGAATCGCGCCGCCTTCGATGGACTCGATCAGCCCGCGCAGACCGTCAGTGTCCATGGCCTCGTGCAGGCAATTGTCGATCGTTTCGTTGACCAATGGATGGTCGGGCGGCTCCATGGCTCCCCGTGGATGATTATCGCCGCAGGCGAGCTGCGCGGGGAAGACGGCCGCGAGCAAGTCCTCTGCGCGCATGCGCTGGATCGGCATTGGTACCCGGCGTCCACCTGTGCGCCGCAACAGGGCCAGTGCCCGCGTTGCGTTCCAGCGCCACCGGGTGCTGAACATGGGCGTGGCCAGCGCCGCTTGTAGCAAATCGTTCTCGACAGTGGCCGGTCTGAGCATTGTGAACACGCCTTCCAGCGGGAAGCTGTGCTGCTCGCCGAGTGAAAGTACGATGCCATCGTCCGTTGCCGCGGCCTGCAGCTCGAAATCGAAGGTCCGGCAGAAGCGCTTACGCAGGGCGAGCCCCCATGCTCGGTTGATGCGTGCGCCGAAGGGGGCGTGGATGACGAGCTGCATGCCACCACTCTCGTCGAAGAAGCGTTCGGCGATAATCGTCGTTTGCGTTGGAACGGCGCCCAATACTGCACGGGTGTCAGCGACGTAGGCGATGATCTGTTCGGCACCCGCTCGGTCGACACCACAGTCCGCCATGAGCCAGTTGACCGCGCTGTCATCACGGCCCGCTGCGTACGGGGCGGGTTGCTCTGAGTGCAACCCGTCCAACCGCGCTGCCACCTGCTCCCGCAGCGCAGCCACCGAGCCCGACAGCTCCTGCGTGCGCGCGGGTGCTTCACCCAACCAGAACGGGATGCTCGGTGGCGCGCCCTCCGCATCGGCAACGCGGATCTTCCCCGCTTCCACCCGGCGGATGCGCCACGAACGGTTGCCGAGCAGGAAGATGTCTGCGGCCATACTTTCGACGGCGAAGTCTTCGTTGACTTTGCCGACGTACGTTTCCGCGGGCTCCTCGATGACGTCGTAGTCGGCGGTGTCCGGGATCGCGCCGCCGCCGGTGATCGCGGCGAGGCGCGCGCCGCGCCGCGGGCGCAGCCGGCGGTGGACACGGTCGCGATGCAAGTGCGCAGAGCGCCGGCCGCGGCTGCTTGCCATGCCCTCGCAGACCATCTCGAGCACCGCCTCGAAGTCGTCGCGCGCGAGGTTGCGGAACGGATACGCGCGGTGCACCAACTGCCACAGCTCCTCCTCCCCCATCTTCTGGCTCGCTATCGTCGCGACGATCTGTTGCGCCAGGATATCAAGCGGATTCTGCGGAACGCCGATGCGGTCGAGTTGGCCCGCCCGTACGGCGCGAATTGCCGCGGCGCACTGCACGAGATCGTCCCGGGTGAGTGGAAATAGGATGCCTTTGGGAACCGCACCGAGCCAGTGCCCCGAACGCCCAACCCGCTGCAGTAAGGTGCTGAGCGCGCGCGGCGATCCGGCCCTGAGACGCGATCCGAGCCTCGCCCGGCGCTATCCGCACGAGTTCTCGGGTGGCCAGCGGCAGCGGGTCGCCATCGCGCGCGCGCTGGCGGTCAAACCCGACTTCGTCGTCCTCGACGAACCCACCAGCACGCTCGATGTCTC